>JBBPZN010000012.1:0-14529 GCA_038198705.1 Mycobacteriales bacterium | reverse complement strand
GTAGTCGAGTATCGATCCACCGTTACCCGCGAGAACTGCGATCCCTTTGGCCGCATCCATGACCGAACCACCCCCGATGGCCACCAGGACGTCGCATTCGGACTCCTGATACGAGGCGTGTCCTGCTTCGATCTCGACGTCCTTGGGATTCGGCGTCAGAGCGCTCCAGGTAGTCGGTTCGAGGCCTTGGTCTTCGAGCAGTTGGATCAACTGGGCAACCCAGCCTGTCTCGATGAGCCCGGCGTCGGTGACCACCATCGGTCGCCTGGCCCCCAATCGAAGGGCCGAATGTGCCACTTCACCCAACGAATCCTGTCCGAACACGATCTCGGGCGCATGGAACTTGAGGACTCTGGGTGGTTCCACCGAACTGCGATGTGAATGCAAATTGTGCAGCGCCTGGCGTGTCGCTGCCACTTCGATCATCGCTTCTCGCCTCTGCAATGCCTGTCGTAACCGTGTCCGAATCGTATGTGATGCACGTTACAACCATACGAGTCGAGGAGCATCATCCCCACGGGCGCCAGGAGGGGTGCTGACCTGCCCGATCGGGTAGGTCACGGGCTTGCGCCGGTCAGGAAAGCGCATGCCCCAACTCCGCAGCCTGAGCAGTCAGTTGCTGACCGTCACGGGCCACGACCACGTGATCGCACATCCGCTCGTACTCTCCCATCGAGCAGGACGCCTGATCCCAGTAGCGTCGTGATTCCGGAGTGATCCACGCCAACCGGTGCACCTTGGAACGGATCTTCTCGAGCTCGTCGATCCCCGGCGGTCGACCGTTGCACCGACCGTCTCCGACGATGATGACAGCAGTGCGCTTGTTCAGAACATCGCCGTACTCGTCGAGTAGATTCGCGAAAGTCTTACCGTAATCGCTGCTCGCTTCGAGATCGAGACGCTCGTCGACCAACACTGCTGCCAATGCACCATCGCCGGTGCTACCGAGCAGTGTGGTGGTCACATCTACCGGCGAGTCGACGAAACCCATCACTGTGCACCGATGGGCCCTCCTGTGCATGGCTTGCGCGAGCCGCAGCGTGAACGCCGTGATCGGCCGGACCGACAGTGACACATCTGCCAAAACCAACAGCCGGACCTTGTCCGCCACCGGCGTTCTGGTCACCAAGTGAAACGGGATGCCATCGGTCCCCAGACTCGCTCTGACTGTCCGACGCATGTCGAGGGGCCCTCGCGAATGCTCCCGAGGCCTCGGACGTGGCTTGCCTCGCATCCGACGAAGCACCTCGTGGCTTGCCCGATCGATCTCGGCGTGACGCTCGGTGGCACGATCGGCCACGTCCAACGGGTCGGGCGTGGACAGGGTCCCGGTCAGCTCGGCGAGCGCAGCTACGAAAGCCTCGACAGCGTCGGTGATTTTGTCGAGTTGCGCCGCCGACAACGGGCCCGAATCGGTACCGTCGCCGTAAACGGTGCGCGGGTCGTAGGCGTCGAACCACGCCAGAATGCTCGCCGGATCGTCCCAACTGAGCGTCCCCGCCACGGCACCGCTGGTACTCGACGCCAACTCCCCCGCGGCAGTCGATCCAGAGCGCTCGAGATCGACGGTGTACGTCACACCCCTTCTGCCCATGTCACCATCGGTGTCGACCGAAAGGTCGTGATCCTCGGAGGACAGGCTGATGTCGTCATCGTCCTTGTGCGGGTTGAAGCCCTTGTCCGCTTCCGGGGCGTCGAGAAGATCACCTATTTCCACTGCTCGCTCGTTGTACTCCGCGTACTTCGCCGCTTCCTGATCCGCGCCGACGTCGAGATCACTCGGCAATCCACCGGCCACCTGCGCACCCTGCGCTCGACGGGCCGACTCCGTCGCGGATTCTCTGGCTACGAGGAACAGCGAATCGAACGCCCGATCGAAACCCACCTGCTCGTGCGCATATTTTGCGCATGTAGCCCGAAGAGCCGCACGAAGAACCTTGAGGTCGCGGGCTCCTACCAGGCCGAGAACGCGTCGAACTTCGATCACTTCGGCCGGAGAGGAGGCGACGCCGTGGACTCGCAACGTACGTCCGAACACCGCCGACAGCACATCCAACACGATCGACGGTGAAAATGTCGGTGCACCAGTCATTTTCGTATCCCGATGCCGCCCTTTTCGCGGCCACCATGGCCACGGAAAGCGGAGGCGGTGGTATTCATCGGTGCTCCGAGTGAGCTCTCAGCAGCCGTGAGCTTGTCCGGCACAGCCCCTGCGAGCGCCAGTTTCATATCGGAGGAATATTTGACGAGAGCGGCAAGCAGGTACTTCTTGGTTTCTTCGGTATGACCGAGAACGGCTGCTATCCGAGCAGCGTCGATGACCTCCGAGATGGAGGGACTCTTGCGCAACGGGAGTTCGCGCAGCTCGGCTGCCAACGCCACGACGTCGGCGGCAACCTTCACCGGTACTTCGGGAGCGCGGGCCGTGACTATCTCCCGCTCTCGCTGCGGCGTCGGGTAGTCGAGATGAAAGTGCAAGCAGCGACGCTTGAGTGCAGAGGATAGTTCGCGAGTATCGTTGGAGGTCAATATGACCCACGGGTCACTACGGGCGGTGAATGTGCCCACTTCGGGAATTGTGACCTGTTTTTCGGCCAGAACTTCGAGCAGCAGCGCTTCCATCGATTCCTCGGTGCGGTCGACCTCGTCGACAAGGAGTACCACCGGTTCCTCGGACAGCACGGACTCGAGCAACGGCCGAACGGCGAGGAATGCCTCGGAATACAGACCGAAGTCTCTGGCTGCCAGTAACTTCGACGCTTCGTCGATGTCGGTGATGTGTTCGGTCAGCGCGCCGATATGCTCCCGCAGCATCTGCACGTGCAGGAGCTGCTTGGCATAATCCCATTCATACAGGGCTCGGTTGTCATCGAGGCCCTCGTAGCACTGGAGCCGCACGAGCTTTCGCCCGCTGGCCGCCGCGAGCGACTTCGCCAATTCTGTCTTTCCCACGCCCGCTGGGCCTTCCAGCAGCAATGGACGATCCAAGGCGGTCGCCAGATGAACCACGGTGGCGAGATCGTCATCGGCGATGTAGTTCTGCTTGCCCAATGCTCGTTGCAGATCCGTCGCGTCGACGAATCGGACGGTCCCCTCGTCGTTGTGCCCCTCGTCGTTGTGCCCATCGTCGTTGCGCACTGTCGACAACCTTGTCATTGGTGTCCTTTTCGTAGGTGTGTGGCCCGATCGACCGCGTTCCTGCCGGTGTGGTCAGGTGCACGTGGGTGCACCCGACCACGGAGACAACGCGTCGGTGACTGCCGACTAGTAAGACTCGTTGATGGCGTGGGAGATGACCGGGAGCATGGACTCGACGGTGACTTCCCGCGGATTGCCCGGTGTGCACCAATCGTCCTGGACATGCTCGGAGATCTTGAGTACCGACTTCTCGTCGCCCTTGATCACGTCGCCCTTGCCTGCATACTTTCCGGTGTTCATGCGGTTCTTGCCGTAGGTCGCAGATCGAATGGAGCCGAAGTTGTCGGGAATACCGACATCCTTGGCAAGTCGAATCGCGGCCTCCACAGCGGCGTCGGCGGCCTGAACCGTGGTCATGTTCTTGGTGTCGACGCCCATGGCTACGGCGATCTCGGCGTAGCGCTTGTAGCGAGAGGGCAGGTTGTACTCCCACACCCGCGGCAGGGCGATGGCGTTGTTCAGTCCATGCGCGCTGTCGTAGAAGGCGCTGATGGCATGCGAGATGGAGTGGATAACGCCGAGTCCGCCGGAGTTGAACGCCTGAGTCGCAATGTACTGGGCGTTCATCATGCCCTCGCGGGCCTTCAGATTGCCCGGGTCGTACACGGCCTCACGAAGATGCTTGGATACCAGGCCGATCGAGTAGATGGCATTACCCAGTGAGGGCGCGAAGTCCAGACGTGACACGTACGGCTCGGCGCCGTGGGCGAGGACGTCGAATCCACAGAATGCCGTCCACTGTTGCGGGCAGGTGTAGTACAGGAGCGGATCATCGAGTGCCAGAGTCGGAGTCGACGCCTCATCGAAAGCAAGCCACTTGTGCGGCTTGTCCATGTTGGAGGTATCGGTGATCACGTAGGCCCAGGAAGTCTCCGAACCGGTTCCGGCCGTGGTGGATACGGCGATATGCGGCGGATTCTGCTTGTTGGTGGACTTGGAGAATCCCTCGAACTCGTTGATGTTTCGGCCGTCATGAGCGACGACGACGCGGATGCCCTTGGCTGCGTCGTGACTGGATCCGCCACCTACAGAGATGACGCTGTCGCACTTTTCCTTCTGATACAGAGCGGCACCATCCATGACGTTGTAGTCCTTGGGGTTGCTCTCGATCTTGTCGTAGAGAACAACCTCGACGCCCTGGTATTCGATCTTGCCGATCAGTTCCTCGATGATGCCGGATCCGCGAAGTCCGGTGGTAACGAGCAATGCGCGCTTGAATCCGAGCTCCTTGGCCTCGACACCGAGCATGTCGTGGGCACCGACTCCCAGCTTGGCGCGGGGCAGAGGGTGGAACTCCTTGATCGGAAACTCCCAGATCTGGTTGAGCTCGATTGCCATCGGTATCTCCTCGGTGTGTTTGGATTGCGTGGACGCCGGCTGTGATCGGCGTCTCACTGATGACAACCCTGTCGGCCCGGATGCACTCTGTGAACAGATATCGGCCCGAACCCTGCCTTCGCCGACGGTGAACTGACCGAACGGGTAGGTCGGGTGCTGCACGGCCGAACAGGAGATGCGAAAATCGACAGAACAGAGATCAGACGGGTAAACTAGAACACGTTACAATTGATCGAGAGGACACCACCGAATGACGACAGTCGACGTGCCCCACGGCTCCAGATCGGTACTGCTCACGGTGGCCGATGTCATCGAGGAGACAGCCGACGCCCGGTCGATCGTCTTCGATATCCCCGAAGACGCCAAGGACAAATTCGAATACAAGCCCGGGCAGTTCCTTACCCTACGTATTCCGAGTGACCGCACCGGATCGGTTGCCCGGTGCTACTCCCTGGCAAGCTCACCGTACCGTGACGCTCAACCCAAGGTGACGATCAAACGCACATCCGATGGCTACGGATCCAACTGGGTATGCGACAACGTCAAGGCGGGCGACACCATCGAGGTGCTGCCACCGTCCGGAAGATTCACCCCGGCCGATCTCGACGACGACTTCCTGCTGTTCGCCGCGGGCTCCGGCATCACACCGGTGATGTCGATCCTCAAGTCGGCGCTGGACCATGGCGCCGGAAAGGTTTTCCTCTTCTACGCCAATCGCGATGCGCATTCGGTGATCTTTTCCAGCGAACTCCGCGCTCTCGCAACGGAATACTCCAGCCGTCTCGTCGTCGTACACTGGCTCGAAACCCTCCAAGGTATTCCAGGCATCGAGCAGTTGTCAGCGGTTGCGACACCGTTCCGCGAATACCGCGCGTTCATGTGTGGGCCCGCGCCCTTCATGGATGCCGTCCACAAAGCTCTCGCGGCCGGCGGGTTTGCGCGCGAGAACGTGCACAGCGAAGTGTTCGCCTCGCTCGCAGGTGACCCGTTCGCCGACGCGCCGGAGGTGGAACTGACCGACGACGACACTGCGTCTGCCGCCACGGTCGAAGTCGAGCTCGACGGCGAGACGCACACCCTCTCCTGGCCGCGTAAACAAACGCTCGTCGACATCATGCTTGCCAAGGGAATCGACGTCCCCTACTCCTGCCGAGAAGGAGAATGTGGTTCGTGCGCATGCACTATCTCGGCCGGCGAGGTGACGATGGACAACGCCGAAATCCTCGACGCCGACGACATAGCCGAGGGCATGATCCTCGGTTGCCAAGCTCACCCGGTCAGCGACCACCTGAAAATCGAGTTCTGACGCCGGTAGAAATGTCAGCGCTGGGGAAACTACCGAGGCCCGCTCTCGCGCCGTGAGGCGATGCCGAATCCGACGGCCGAGATCAAGGCCAGCAAGATCACGAATCCGCCGTACACGAGGGCAGTCTGCTCCAAGCCGAAGATGTGTACGGCGAATCCTCCGACGACGGCGGGCAGACTGAATGCCAGGTAGCTGATGGCGAAGGTCGTGGCGAACATGCTTCCGCGATCGGCTGCGGGGACGAGAGCGCCGAGCGTGCGCATGGCTCCGAGAAATGCGCTGCCCCACCCTGCACCTGCGACGGCGGTGCCGATGAAGTAGAGCGCGACTGTCGAGGTGCTCACTGCGACAAGGGAGAGCGCCACACCGGTTGCCAAGACGAGGGCACCGGCGATCATGACGGTGCGCGGTGGGCGATGTCGTACGGATGCCGCTGCCAGGGATCCGGAAAAGAAGAGCGCGAAGCTTTCGAGTCCGCCGACGATGTGATTGTCGATTCCGAAGACCGACCGGATGATCGAGGACCCCAGGGAGAGATGAAATCCGCCCAAGGACCACGTTGCGACGAGTGCGGGAACGACCAGCAGGAATGGTGTCCTGATGTCGGCTGGTACCGCCATCTTCGGGAGCACCAAATGTGCAAGATGCCGCTTCGAGTCCACTCCTCGGAGCGCGGCGGTTTCGGGTAGGAACGCGAGAGCGACAGTGAGAATCACCAGAACTCCGATGAGCATGGCGTACACGAGGACCGTCGGGGCGGGGGCGAGTTGCACCAGCAATCCGGCGCCGAGCGCGCCCGAGGCCAAACCCAGTGAGGGTGCGACGCTGTTCACGAGCGGACCAGCAGTGTTCGACGGCTGGAGATCGACCGCAGCTGCATTCATCGCACCGATGGCGGCGCCCGCGGCGAGTCCTTGCACGATGCGCGCGGCGATCAGACCGGCAACGCCGTCGGCCACGATGAAGAGCAGCAGGCTGACCACCAGAAGTGCGATCGAACCCACCAGAATCGGCTTCCGCCCGACATGATCGGACAGACCCCCGACCGTGAGCAGAGCTGCAAGCAGCGCCAACGCGTAGACCGCGAAAACAACAGTCAACGTCGTCGATGAAAAGCCCCAGTTGCTTTGGTAGATCGGGTAGAGCGGGGACGGTGCTGCCGACGACGCCATGGCCACGAGGTAGGTCAGTCCGACGACCCAGAACGCGACACCGTGGGGCAGTCGACGCGGTGTCCGGGCTCGAGGGGGAAGGGCGATGTCCGACTCGACGTTGACCACGTAGGTCCCTACTTCCGCTAAAGCTACGATCATTGCTTTAACTAACGGTATACCTGCCTGGTCTCCGGTGCCGAAAGCGCGGCCCGCCCGCTCACTGGTGGATTGACAGTTCGCTCAGCAACCGGCCTTCGCGGTGCGCAAGCGCACTGGCCGGAAGTTCCCCAGCCCAGCCGCTGAGAAACACTGTCAGCTCACTCGACCCGGCAGCAAAGTCACCCGCCGAGTCGATCCGCCGGAGTGTCTGCCGGGCAACGGCTTCTGCGCTGTCGAACAGGCGCACGTTCTCCGGCAACAGAGAAGCGATCTCGTTCGATACCAACGGATAGTGGGTGCATCCGAGAACTACGGCATCGACATCTTTCGGCGTGGCACCGACCGCAGCGCGGATCGCCGCGGAGATCGCCTCCGTGTCGCCCCGGTCGATGGAATCCGCGAGACCGTGACACGCGACCGACGTGACCGACCGGCCCGTCGCGAACTCCGCTATCAAGCGCGCTTGGTACGCACTGGCCGTCGTTGCAGCCGTCGCCCAGATCGCGATCCGATCGCTCGCTGCCGCAGCGGGCTTGATCGCTGGGACGGTGCCGATCACCGGAACCGCGTCGCCGAGGTGGCGACGCACGTGCGCCAATGCCGTCACACTCGCGGTGTTGCACGGCAACACGATCACTTCTGCTCCCGATGACACGGCGCGATCGGCAGCATCCACCACGCGATCGATCACCCACGCATCAGGCTTCGGGCCCCATGGGGCTCCGTCGGGATCCATCAGCAGAATCAGATCGAGCTCGGGACGCAGTTCCCTCAAGTGTGCAGCAGTCGGCAACAGGCCGAGCCCCGAGTCGATCAGTCCGACTATCACTGCGTGTGTCAGCCCAGTGCCTGTTCGACATCACCGAGGAGATCAGCGGCGTCTTCGATACCTACCGACAAGCGAACGAGATTGTCGGGTACCTCGAGCAGCGACCCTGCCGTCGATGCGTGAGTCATCGCTCCGGGGTGTTCGATGAGTGATTCCACACCACCGAGGGACTCCGCGAGGGTGAAGATCTCGGTGCGAGCACAGAAGTCGAGCGCTGCCTGCTGACCGCCGCTGAGCAGCACCGAAATCATGCCGCCGAAGCGTCGCATCTGCTTTGCCGCGACATGATGCGAAGGGTGTTCCGGCAATCCGGGATAGATGACCTGTGAGATCGCCGGGTGACTGTTCAGCATCTCGACGAGCTTTTCGGCATTGTCGCTGTGACGCTCCATTCGCAACGCCAGCGTCTTGATGCCGCGCAGGGTCAGAAATGCGTCGAACGGTCCTGGCACTCCCCCGGCCCCGTTCTGCAGAAACGCGAAGGCCGCATCGAGCTCTTCGTCATCGGTGATCAGTGCCCCGCCGACGACGTCGGAGTGTCCGCCGATGTACTTCGTGGTCGAATGCAACACGACGTCCGCACCGAGTGCAAGTGGCTGCTGCAAGTAGGGCGAGGCGAAAGTATTGTCCACGACCAGCTTCGCGTTCGAGCCGTGAGCAACTTCTGCGAGTGCCTCGATGTCGCCGATGTTGAGCAGCGGGTTGGTCGGTGTCTCCACCCACACCAGCTTGGTATTCGGCCGGATCGCCTGACGAACGGCATCGACATCGGACACTGCAGCGACGGAGTACTCGATACCCCACTGGGTGAAGACCTTGTCGATCAGGCGGAAGGTGCCGCCGTAAGCGTCGTTTGGGATGACGAGGTGGTCGCCGGGTCGCAGGGTCGCACGAAGGAGGCAGTCCGTGGCCGCCATGCCCGACGAGAACGCTCGGCCGTAGGTGCCGGATTCGATCGCGGCAAGGTTGGCTTCGAGCGGCCGACGCGTCGGGTTTCCGGTGCGGGCGTACTCGAACCCACTGCGCATGCCGCCGACGCCGTCCTGAGCGAACGTCGAGCTTGCATAGATAGGCACGTTGACCGCACCGGTCAACGGATCGGGCTCGTACCCCGCGTGCACCGCCTTGGTGGAAAACCCCTGCTTATCACCCTGGGTCGTTCCGCTGGCTCCACTCCCGGGCGTGCTGTCTGCCTTGCTGCGCTGCTCACTCATGGCTTCCAGACTAATAGGTGCGGGAAATGGGTAGCCTGCGGGAGACTCAGCCGTACGAAATTCTCGGCGGCAACACTCATCGAAGCCAGCGGAGAACACCGCCGGAAGAAACGAGGCACACCGTGGCCGACTCGACACCCCACAGCTCGCAGAGCGTCGAAGAATTGTTCGCGCTCGATTCTCTTCTGGACTCAGAGGAACGTCAGATTCGCGAGACGGTCCGCAAGTTGGGCAACGAGCGCATCCGCCCGCACTTGGCGGATTGGTACGAGGCGGGCACTGTCCCCGCTCGCGAGCTTGCGAAGGAACTGGGCTCACTCGGCCTGCTCGGGATGCACTTGGAGGGTTATGGCTGCGCTGGAACCTCTGCGACGGCGTACGGATTGGCATGTTTGGAACTCGAAGCCATGGACTCCGGTATTCGTAGCCTCGTCTCCGTACAAGGCTCGCTGGCGATGTTCGCGATCTGGAAGTTCGGCTCCGAGGAGCAGAAGCAGCAGTGGCTCCCGTCGATGGCCGAGGGGTCGAGCATCGGATGCTTCGGGTTGACCGAGGCGGACTTCGGCTCGAACCCCAGCGGCATGAGGACACGAGCTAAAAAGGACGGTGGCGACTGGATCCTCAACGGCAGCAAGATGTGGATCACCAACGGCCCGATCGCCGATGTCGCCGTCGTCTGGGCACAGACCGATGACAAGATTCGCGGCTTCGTCGTACCGACGGACACTCCGGGCTTCACCGCGAACACCGTGAAGAACAAATTGTCGCTTCGGGCGTCCATCACCGGTGAACTTGTGCTCGAGGACGTTCGGCTTCCCCACGACGCGATGCTCCCCGAGGCACGCGGGCTCAGCGGCCCGCTCGGGTGTCTCAACGAGGCACGCTTCGGCATCATTTTCGGCGCGATGGGAGCGGCCCGCGATTGCATGGAATCGGCGATCGAGTATGCCCAAACCCGAGAGGTGTTCGACAAGCCCCTGGCCGCCTACCAGCTGACCCAGGCAAAGCTTGCGAACATGGCTTTGGAGCTCGGCAAGGGTGAACTCCTCGCACTCCACCTCGGACGTCTGAAGGACAAGGGCGAACTGCGCGGTGAGCAAGTATCCGTCGGCAAACTCAACAACGTGCGGGAGGCGATCAAGATCGCCCGTGAATGTCGAACGATTCTGGGCGCCAACGGAATCACGCTGGAGTACCCGGTACTACGGCACGCCAACAACCTCGAGTCCGTTCTCACCTACGAGGGCACGTCCGAGGTACACCAGTTGGTGGTGGGCCAGGCGTTGACCGGGTCGAGCGCGGTCCGATAGGCGCTCGGTGCAGGTGAGTGGAATTTCCGCCGAGGCGAGAAATTCCACTCACGTGGGGCTATGCACCCTTGCTGAGGAATCCGAGAAGATCGTGGCGGGTGATGACGCCGACCGGCTTGCCTTCTTCGACCACCATGAGGGCATCGGTCTCCCCCAATGCCTTCGTCGCGTCGGATACGTGCTCGCCTGCTCCGATGAGCGGGAACGGCTCGCTCATATGCTTGGCCACCGGATCGGCGAGTGTCGCGCGTCCTTCGAAGACCGCACTGAGCAGATCGCGTTCGGTGACGCTGCCTGCAACCTCTCCGGCCATGACGGGCGGCTCGGCACCGACGACGGGCATCTGTGAGACGCCGTATTCACGGAGAATTTCGATGGCGTCGCGGACGGTCTCGGACGGATGCGTGTGCACCAGGGCCGGTAGCGCACCGGACTTGCCGCGCAGGACATCGCCGACCGACGGTTCATCGATCTTGCCGTCGAGACGTGACCGCAGGAACCCGTAGGAAGACATCCAGTCGTCGTTGAAGATCTTTGCCAGGTAACCGCGGCCGCCGTCGGGCAACAGCACGACGACGAGCGCACCGGGTCCTTCACGCTCGGCAACCTTGATCGCAGCTACCACTGCCATGCCGCAGGATCCGCCGACCAGCAGGCCCTCTTCCCGAGCCAACCGTCGTGTCATGTCGAACGAGTCCGCATCGGATACCGCGATAATTTCGTCGGGGATCGACGGGTCGTACGCGGCCGGCCAGAAGTCCTCGCCGACGCCCTCGACGAGGTACGGACGGCCGGTACCGCCGGAGTAGACCGAACCTTCCGGGTCGACGCCGACGACCTTGACCTTGCCGCCGGACATCTCTTTGAGGTACTTCCCTGTTCCGGAGATGGTGCCGCCGGTACCGACTCCCGCAACGAAATGAGTGATCTTGCCGTCCGTATCTGCCCAGATCTCGGGGCCGGTGGTCTCGTAGTGACTCTGGGGACCTGCCGGGTTGGCGTACTGATTCGGCTTCCAGGCTCCGTCGATTTCCTGCACGAGACGATCGGAGACGCTGTAGTAGCTGTTCGGGTCTTCCGGTGCGACGGCAGTCGGGCAGACCACGACCTCGGCGCCGTACGCGCGGAGGACGTTGCGCTTGTCCTCGCCGACTTTGTCGGGGCAGACGAAGACGCACTTGTAACCCCGCTGCTGAGCTACCAGAGCCAGCCCGACGCCGGTGTTACCGGAGGTGGGCTCGACGATCGTCCCACCTGGCTTCAGCTCTCCTGCAGCTTCGGCGGCGTCGATCATCTTGATCGCGATGCGGTCCTTGGACGAGCCACCTGGGTTGAGGTCTTCGATCTTGGCAGCGACCGTCCCTGCGTTGTCGCCGACAACGGAGGACAGCTTGACCAACGGAGTGTTGCCGATGAGTTCGGTGACGTGCTGAGCAATGCGCATACCTACATCTTCCCAGACGCCACCACGGGCGGCTTCCCGGTACCACCGAGTCACGTGTGGTTCGTTGCATACGATGGACGGCATGGCGCAGAAAGAAAAGGACCACGAGTGCCTGTGAATCGATGGCAAAGCGCCGCCAAAGCGGGGGCCGCGACCTTATTGGCAGGCTCCTCCGCCGGCACCGCGTCCTGGGCTGCGTACAAAGCTCTGATGTCCCAGGCGAGTTCCGCGCGAGGCGTCATCGGGAGAACCATGACCAAACCTCCCGAGGCCGACGGCGTCTACACCGCAGGATCACCGACCCCGCAGCGCTGGCGGCCCGGAATTTCGGCCGATATTCACCTGATGGTCTTCGGCGACTCCACTGCTGCAGGCGTCGGGTGCGCCGTCGCAGAGGAGGTGCCCGGTGTCCTCGTGGCCCGCGGTTTGGCCGAGGAGACGGACAAACGAATAAGACTGAGCACCAAAGCACTTGCGGGTGCAACATCGAAAGGTCTCGAAGGTCAGGTCGACGCGATGTTCGTCGCCGGTCCTGCGCCCGACGCCGTTGTCATTCTCATCGGTGCCAACGATGTCACCAAGAAGTTCTCGATCAGCGCCTCGGCGACGCGACTCGGCGACGCGGTGGGACGCCTGACCGCGCAGGGAACTGTGGTGGTGGTGGGGACGTGTCCCGACCTGGGAGTGGTCACAGCCATTCCGCAACCGCTGCGCACCGTCGTGCGGAACTGGGGCCTTCGACTCGCTCGCGCACAGAGCGTGGCCACCCTGTCTGCCGGCGGTCATCCGGTGGCTTTGGCAGATCTGCTCGCTCCGGAGTTTCTTGCCGCGCCGGAGACCATGTTCTCGGCCGATCGTTTCCACCCGTCGGCGGCGGGTTACGAACTCGCGGCACGTCAGTTGCTTCCCGTCCTCGCGGCCGCGCTCGGAGAATGGCGCGGCGGACCACTACCCCAGCTGTCCGAGGTATCCGCGGCAGTAGAGTCTCGCAGATTCCGGCCTCGGGCAACTGCGTCGATCGAGAGGTTTCTGCGCCGTCGAGGTGCCGAAATAGAGGCACAGAGCGGCTAGCGATATGTTCGAAACAGCAAACGCCTGCTAGCGCAGTCTCGCAGGCAGCAGCCAACAAAGGAGATTTCATGCCAGAGGCAGTAATCGTCAGTACCGCTCGTTCACCTATCGGTCGCGCAATGAAGGGATCGCTCAAGGACATTCGTTCCGATGACTTGACCGTGCAGATGGTGGCCGCAGCGCTCGCCAAGGTCCCCGAGCTCGACCCGACCGACATCGATGACCTGCTCCTCGGCTGTGGCCTCCCCGGCGGAATGCAGGGCAACAACCTCGCGCGGATCGTCGCCGTTCTTCTCGGTTACGACTCACTGCCCGGCACGACCATCACCCGCTACTGTTCGTCTTCGCTGCAGACCACTCGCATGGCAATGCACGCGATCAAAGCCGGCGAAGGAGACGTCTTCATCTCTGCAGGCGTCGAGAGTGTTTCGAGCTTCGTTCACGGCAGCTCCGATTCGCTTCCGCAGAGCCACAACCCGCTCTTCGCCGATGCCGAGGCGCGCACCAAGAAGGCGCAGGGAGAGGGCGCGGACAGCTGGACCGATCCCCGCGAGAACGGCAACCTCCCTGATGCGTACATCGCGATGGGCCAGACCGCCGAGAACGTTGCGCTCGTCACCGGTATCAGCCGCGAGGATCAGGATCACTGGGGCGTGCGGAGCCAGAATCGTGCCGAGGAAGCCATCGCCAGCGGATTCTTCGAGCGTGAAATCACCCCCGTCACACTGCCCGACGGCACTGTGGTCTCGACGGACGACGGCCCGCGCGCAGGGACCACCTACGAGAAGATCAGTCAGCTCAAGCCGGTTTTCCGTCCGAACGGAACCATCACCGCAGGAAATGCTTGCCCGCTCAACGATGGTGCGGCCGCACTGGTGATCATGAGTGATACGAAGGCAAAAGCGCTCGGCCTCACGCCGCTCGCGCGCATCGTCTCCACGGGTGTAACCGGTACTTCGCCCGAGATCATGGGTCTCGGCCCGATCGAGGCCACCCGCAAGGCGCTCTCGATCGCCGGAATGTCGATCTCCGACATCGACCTCTTCGAGATCAACGAGGCGTTCGCGGTCCAGGTGCTCGGATCCGCGCGCGATCTCGGTATCGATCACGACAAGCTCAACATCTCCGGTGGCGCTATCGCCATCGGGCACCCCTTCGGTATGACCGGCGCCCGCATCACCACCACGCTGCTGAACAACCTGAAGACTCAGGACAAGACGTTCGGCGTCGAGACCATGTGTGTCGGCGGCGGCATGGGTATGGCAATGGTTCTGGAACGCCTCAGCTGATCTGGACGTCCCTCGGTTTCCACTTGTACGAGAAAGGCCCCGCACTCGATGGAGTGCGGGGCCATTTTCGTAAGTACTAGTCGTTGTTGAAGTAGCTCAACAGACGCAAGATTTCGACGTAGAGCCAGACCAAGGTGATGGTCAATCCGAGAGCAACACCCCACGCTGCCTTCTCGGGAGCCTGTGCGCGGATCAACTGATCGGCCTGATCGAAATC
>JBBPZN010000011.1:0-14816 GCA_038198705.1 Mycobacteriales bacterium | reverse complement strand
GGCTTCACCGCTCCCGAGGGCAAGACCATGGGCCACGCAGGCGCCATCGTCTCCGGCTCCTCGGGTACGGCTCAGGGCAAGAAGGACGCTCTCGAGGCTGCAGGCGTCAAGGTCGGCAAGACGCCGTCCGAGACCGCTGCACTTGCTCGCGAGATCCTGGAATCGCTCTCCGTCAAGTAGCTTTCACCTTCGAAAGGCCCGTCACCGGTGGTGGCGGGCCTTTTGTTTTCTGCCTGCCCCGCGCCCGCCTCCCGCTTGCCCCGCGCCCGCTTGCCCCGCCAGCCACCGCCCGCTTGCCCGCGCCCGCCAGCCACCGCCCGCTTGCTTCAATGGCCCGCTCTAGCTATTCGATCGTATGAATGGCGCATTGAAGCGATCGATTTGCTGGCCCCGCAACGTCTTTGGGTCACACAGGTGCTGTGTCACCTGCGCTGGTCGACGCTGGGCGAGGTGTCGCACCGGGTCCGTAGACTAGCGTGGTCCGTGGACCCGATTTCGACGTAGAAACATGAGGTGAGTGTCATGACCTATCCGCCCGAGGGCCCAAACTCAGGTTCGCCCGGTTACGGAGCCGGCGGATACGGTAGCCAAGGCCCGGCCGGCCCGTCCTACGGCTCGACCCCACAGGGTCCGTCACCCCAAGGTCCGTCACCGCAGGGTCCGTCTCAGCAGGGACCCTCTTCGCAGGGGCCGTCTCAGCAGACGCCAGGGCAGCAGTCGTACTCACAACCAGGTCCGTACTCGTCGTCGCCCACTTCGGATACGCCGTCGCCGCTTCCACGGATTCTGACGCTGGTGGTCGTCGCGCTCGGCGGGATCGGTTTTCTGGTCGGCCTGGCCGGCCAGTACTCGGCTTTCGACGTGTCCAGTAACTTCTTTCAGTTCGGTAACGGTGACCCGACTTCGATCGCACTGCTGTTGGCCTCCGGGCTCGTGGCAGCGGTCGGATTGCTACCCAAGCAGTCGAGCACCATGGGAATCGCGGCAGCGTTGGCGATTTCAGGGTGGCTGACGCTGGTATTCCAGTCTTTCAATATCGACTCGGGCGGAGGAATGGGTAGCTCGATCGGTCTGGGAGCCGGTGCCATCATCGTCTTGGTGCTCGGGTTCTTTCAGTCCCTTGCTGCGATCGCTGCACTTCTGTTCGGTGCGGGTGTGTTGAAAGTGCCTGCGCCAAAGGCTGTTTCGTACGGCCAGCAGAATCAGTTCCAGGGCTATTCGCCGGCTCCGGGTTACCGCCAGCAGGGCCAGCAGCCACCGAACTACGGTTATGGTCAGCCACAGCAGAGCTATGGAGGCCAGGGCCAGGGCGGTTACGTGCCACCGACCTACTCTGGACAGTCTGCACCCAATCAGCCTGCGCGCGGTCAGAATCCGTCCGGCAGCCTCGGTTACCCGGTCGACCCTCAGCAGGGTGCAAGCAGCCCGACGAGCCCTGCCGATCAGACTTCGCCGTACAGCCAGTACCAGTACAGCCAACCGCCGGTGGGTTCTGCTGGATCGGGAGCGCCTCAGCATGCAGTCCCACCCGAGACACAGGCAGTGCCGACGGATCAGCAGTCTGGAGGGCCGTCTACGCCCACAGAGGGTGGCTCGGCCGGTGGGCCCTCCTACAGTGAACCCACCCAGGCGTTCGGCACCACTCCCGCTGACGACGAGAAGTAGGGACCTTCGGCGCGCCTGATCCATCGCCTGGCCCGATGGTGAAACCCTCATCCCTGATGAGCGCTCTACAGAATCACGAGAGACGGCGTACGCGGCACCCGGCACAGCAGCGTCCACCGCTGCTGACTCCTGCCCAGTCCAGAATGTTGGTCCGGGTCGGCTTCCGGGTTCCTGGCCTTTTGATTGCAATCATTGCTTCGCTCGTTCTGGTCACGCTCGTCTCCGCCAACAGTGAGCTGACCGGAACGCTCGGTGCGATTGCTGGTATGTGGTTCGCCGTTCATCAGGTGCCGTTGAGTATTTCCGGAACGGCTCTCGGAGTGTTTCCGTTGCTTCCGACGATTGTGCTGATGGTCGTGGTCGCCCGCGGCGTCCACCGGGTATCCACGGAGTCGTCGACGCGTCGAGAACTGGGATCGATCTTCGCTGCCGCGGTACTCGGGCCACTGCTCGTCACCGCGGTCGCGTTGGCTGTCGCCACCGATGCTTCGGCTGCGATCGGTCTGTCGAGCCCGAATGCGTTTAACGCGTTCGCTTGGGTCGTCGGAGTTCATGCCATCGCTGCCGCCATCGGTGTGGTGACGGGAAGCTGGGATTCGCTCGGTCTGGCCCCGAGGGTCCCCACCTGGGTGGGGGAGGTCGTGCGGCCGGCGATTCGTGCCGCGATGGTCCTGATCGCAGGCGGCGCAGTTATATCCCTCGCGGCGATGGTCGCGTCGTGGTCGACGATGGAGATGCTTCTCGACGCCGGGAACGGATTCGTCGGTGTCCTCGGGCTCACCGTGCTCTCGATCCTCTATCTACCCAATGTGGTGCTCGGAACTTCTGCCGTGTCGGTCGGATCCACAGCGCATGTCGGCGAAACCTCGGTCAGCCTTTTCCACACCGCGGCCGGTCCGCTTCCGCCGCTCCCCGTTCTGGCGGTTCTGCCGGAAGGCTCAGCGCAGACGACGTGGTTCTTGATGCTCGTGGTCCCGATCATGGCTGCTGTCTTGCTCGGCCGCGATTGCGCACGTCGAACCGTCGACGTGCATCATGCAATGTCCTCGGTCTGGCTCGGTGCCGCGGCATCAGGGATCGTCGCGGCAGTGGGCGGCTTCGCGGCAGGCGGGAACCTGGGGACGTTCGGCACCGTCGAAATTACGGCGTGGTCGTTCGGTTTGTTGACATTCGCCTGGTTGGCGGTGGTCGGATCGCTGGCTGCCGCACTCACTGTGTGGCGTGGGGGATCGAAGCACGACGAACTGGTTTCCGAGAACGCTGAGCGCGAAAGCGAGCAGCCTGTCTTGACTCCCCGTGCCCGACCCGTCGATGCGCAACAGCCGGTCGATGTCCAGCCAGTCGTCCACGAGAAACGTGCTCAGGACGCCGAGATCATCGCCGTGCCCGAGGCCGTCGACGTGCCCACGATCGCGCCAGAACCCGATGCGGCTGCGTCGGCAACCGATGACGTCGTCGAGGCAGAGGTTGTGGACTTGGCTGCAGCGCCGACGTCGGACGTCGAAGAATCGGCCGAGGTGAAGTCCACAGAGGACCTGCCCGTCAAGCCTGCAGAGCGCAGCGACTAGTCTTTGTGCTGGCCCGGATCGACGGGCAACCACGACGATTCTCAGGAGAACTGCGCTGACTGCCTCGCGTGAGCACCGAGCACGAGTCGTTGTCCTCGCTTCGGGCACCGGCTCGCTGTTGCAGTCGCTGATCGCAGCTGCTGCGGTGGACTCCTACCCAGCGCGCATCACCGCCGTCGGCGTCGATCGCGAGTGCGACGCTGTCGAGCACGCACGTGCGGCCGATATCACCCACTTCCGTGTCGGACTTCGTGATTACCCGGACCGCTCGCAGTGGGATGTAGCACTCACCGAATCCGTCGCCAAGCATCAGCCGGATCTCGTCGTCACCGCCGGATTCATGAAGATCCTGGGCCCGAGCTTCGTCGACGCTTTCGCCGGTCGCATCATCAACACGCACCCGGCTCTGCTGCCGTCGTTTCCCGGTGCACATGCTGTCCGGGACGCGATCGAATACGGCGTCAAGCTGACGGGGTCGACGGTGCACCTGGTCGACTCGGGTGTCGATACCGGACCGATCCTGGCTCAGGAGGCCGTGGCGGTGCACGAAGGCGATAGCGAATCGTCGCTGCACGAGCGAATCAAAACTGTGGAACGACGGCTGCTGGTCGATGTGGTCGCGGCCGTGGCCACCCGAGGTGTTGTCTCCGATGGACGAAAGGCTCAGATTAGGCGATGAGTGAACGTAAAGCAGTGCGGCGTGCGTTGGTCAGTGTGTACGACAAGACCGGACTGATCGAACTCGCGGCCGGTTTGCACAACGCAGGTGTCGCCCTCGTGTCCACCGGTTCCACAGCGTCGAAGATCGCCGACGCGGGGATTCCGGTTACCAAGGTCGAGGATCTCACCGGCTTCCCCGAGACGCTCGACGGCCGGGTGAAGACCCTGCACCCACGCGTTCATGCCGGAGTGCTCGCGGACACTCGACGGCCCGAGCATCTCGCGCATCTCGAGGAGCTCGGTATCGAGGCGTTCGAGCTCGTTGTCGTCAATCTTTACCCGTTCACCGAGACTGTTCGTAGTGGCGCGTCCGAAGACGAATGTGTCGAGCAGATCGACATCGGTGGGCCGTCGATGGTTCGCGCTGCGGCGAAGAATCATCCCTCGGTGGCCGTCGTTGTGGATCCGGCTCGGTACGAAGATGTTCTCGCTGCCGTCTCCGGTGGCGGATTCACTCTCGCCGAACGCACTGCCCTTGCAGCGCAGGCGTTTGCGCACACGGCGTCGTACGACGTTGCAGTGGCGTCGTGGATGAGCAGTGTCCTCGTGAGTGATCCCGAGTCGACATTTTCCGAGTGGATCGGGGGCACGTGGGACCGGTCGGCTGTGCTTCGGTACGGCGAGAACCCGCACCAGGCTGCTGCGCTGTACATCGACCCCACGGGTGACGGCATTGCGCAGGCGAAGCAGTTGCACGGTAAGGAGATGTCGTACAACAACTTCACCGATGCCGACGCAGCGTGGCGGGCTGCATTCGACCACTCTGCGCCGACCGTCGCGATCGTCAAACATGCCAACCCGTGCGGTATCGCGTTGGGCGAGAACATCGCCGAAGCCCATCGTAAAGCGCACGCGTGTGATCCGGTCAGTGCATACGGCGGCGTCATCGCAGCCAACCGTGAGGTGACCGTCGAGATGGCGGAGCAGGTAGCGGAGATCTTCACCGAGGTCATCGTTGCGCCGTCGTACGTGGATGGTGCGTTGGGAGTTCTGCAGCGTAAGAAGAACATTCGTGTGCTTCTTGCTGCGCCGCCGTCACCGCAGGGTATCGAGCTGAAGCCGATCTCGGGCGGCACGCTCCTGCAGCAGCGCGACGCGATCGACGCCGATGGTGACAACCCGGCCAACTGGACCCTCGCAGCCGGTGAGCCGGCCGACGAACAGACGCTGAATGACCTCGAATTCGCTTGGCGTGCATGTAGAGCGGTCAAGTCCAACGCGATTCTTCTCGCGCACGACGGAGCCTCGGTCGGCGTCGGAATGGGTCAGGTCAATCGCGTCGATGCGGCTCATCTGGCGGTGCAGCGGGCAGGCGAACGCGTCGAGGGTTCGGTCGCGTCCTCGGATGCTTTCTTCCCTTTCCCCGACGGGTTGCAGGTGTTGCTGAGCGCAGGGGTGCGGGCTGTTGTACAACCGGGCGGATCGGTACGCGACAACGAGGTCATCGCCGCCGCTCAGGATGCCGGCGTCACGTTGTACCTGACGGGTGCACGGCACTTCGCGCACTAGAGTTCGCAGTTGTGCATCCCCGCTCGTCGGGACGCCCGAATCCGGGTAGGGGGTGCACAAATGTGCGAACGCTCGTAACGTGGTGAAGTGACCTCTACCAAACCTGGCATTACCACCGTCGGCGAACTGCGCGCATCCGGACACGTACAGCGTTCGGTCAAAGAAGAACTCAGGGACAATCTGCTCGACGCCCTTCGTGAAGGGACGTCTGCGTGGCCGGGAATTCTCGGCTTCGACAGGACGGTTCTGCCACAACTCGAGCGCGCCATCATTGCCGGCCATGACGTCGTTCTTCTCGGGGAGCGAGGGCAAGGCAAGACGCGTCTGCTGCGGACCTTGCACTTGTTGCTCGACGAGTGGTCGCCAGTCATCGAGGGTTCCGAACTGGGCGAGCATCCGTACGAGCCGATCACTCCGGCGAGTATCAGGAAGGCCGCCGAGTTCGGTGAGGCACTGGGCATCGGTTGGCGCCACCGCAGCGAGCGGTATGCAGAGAAGTTGGCGACGCCCGATACTTCTGTTGCAGACCTCGTCGGCGACGTCGACCCGGTCAAGGTCGCCGAAGGCCGCAGCCTCGGTGATCCGGAGACCATCCACTTCGGGCTGGTTCCACGAAGTCACCGCGGACTTGTCGCGATCAACGAACTCCCCGATCTCGCCGAGCGCATCCAGGTGTCGCTACTCAACGTCATGGAAGAGCGCGACATCCAGGTCCGCGGGTACACCCTCCGGCTGCCCCTCGACGTCTTGCTCGTCGCAAGTGCGAACCCCGAGGACTACACCAATCGTGGACGCATCATCACGCCGCTGAAGGACCGCTTCGGCGCCGAGATCCGCACGCATTACCCGATCGCGCTCGGCGACGAGGTCTCGGTCATCGAGCAGGAGGCGGAGCTGACAGCGACGGTTCCGTCGTATCTGCTCGAGGTTCTGGCGCGCTTCACCAGACTTCTGCGTGAGTCGCCGTCGATCGATCAGCGTTCGGGTGTGTCTGCGCGCTTCGCGATCGCGGCGGCCGAGACCATCTCGGCTGCGGCCATTCATCGAGCCGCCGTGCTCGGCGAGGCCGATGCGGTAGCGCGTCCGGTGGATCTGGGCACGATCATCGAGGTTCTGCGCGGCAAGGTCGAGTTCGAATCAGGGGAAGAGGGCCGCGAGGTCGAGGTGCTCGAGCATCTGCTGCGTCGTGCAACGGCCGATACCGTCCGTGAGCGACTCGGTGGAATCAATTTGGCCCCGTTGGTGACTGCGATCGAGCAGGGCGAGCCGGTGGTGACGGGTGACCGGATCACCGCCAAAGCGTTGCTCGGAGAGCTTCCCGATCTCGAGGTGCTCGACGAGGTTACGGCTCGGCTCGATGCGTCTTCCGATGGCGAGCGGGCCGCGGCAACCGAGCTTGCACTCGAAGGGTTGTATTTGGCCCGCCGGATCGCCAAGGATCCCGACGAAGACGGTCAGACGGTGTACAGCTGATGTCGGCCAGCAGATACGGTCGATATCACGGAGGACCCGATCCGCTGGCTCCTCCGGTCGATCTGAGGGAAGCACTCGAATCGATCGGTAACGATGTCCTGGAAGGGGCATCTCCGCGCAGGGCTCTGCAAGAGATGTTGCGACGCGGTACGCAGAACATGCGTGGTCTCGACGATCTCGCGGCTCAGGCCAACCGTCGTCGTCGAGAGATGTTGCGTAAGAACAACTTGGACGGCACCCTTCAGGAGGTTCGCGAGCTCCTCGACAAGGCCGTACTCGAAGAACGCAAGACGCTCGCTCGCGCACTGGACGACGATGCGCGCTTCAAGGAGATGCAGATCGGCGATCTGTCACCGTCCACCGCGCAGGCAGTACAGGAACTGGCGGACTACGAATGGCGCTCGTCGGAGTCGCGAGAGAACTACGAGAAGATCAAAGATCTGCTCGGCCGCGAGATGCTCGATCAACGCTTCGCCGGCATGAAGAAAGCGCTCGAAGGTGCCACCGATGAGGACCGGCAGGCGATCAGCGAGATGCTGAAAGACCTGAACGAACTGCTCGACGCGCACAACAAGGGCGAGGACACGGACGCGCAGTTCGACGAGTTCATGAACAAGCATGGGCAGCACTTCCCGGAAAACCCGCAGAACGTCGAAGAGCTCCTCGACTCGCTTGCTCAGCGAGCAGCGGCAGCTCAGCGCCTGAGAAACTCCCTCAGTCCCGAACAGCGGGCCGAGCTGGACGCGCTGGCGCAACAGGCTTTCGGTGATTCGAATCTGTTGAGCCAGCTCGACCAACTCGATGAGAACCTGCAGCAGGCAAGGCCAGGTGAGGATTGGGATGGATCGCAGAACTTCCGCGGTGAGAACGGCATGGGCCTCGGCGATGGCACGGGTGCGCTACAGGACATCGCTGACCTCGAGAATCTGGGAAACCAACTGTCGCAACAGTACAACGGTGCCGCGCTGGACGATATCGATACGGAAGCGCTCCTGAAGCAGCTCGGCCCGGAAGCGGCAGCGGACGCGCGAATGCTGACTGAACTCGAAAAGGCTTTGCAGCAGCAAGGTTTCATGGACAAGGGAGCCGACGGTCAATGGCGGTTGTCTCCGAAGGCGATGCGCCAGCTCGGACAGTCGGCGCTCCGCGATGTCGCAGGCAAGATTTCCCGACGCGGTGGCGAGCGAGACACCCGCAAGGCGGGTGCGATGGGGGAGCCGACAGGGGCGTCGAGGGCATGGGAGTTCGGTGACACCGAGCCGTGGGACGTCACGCGCACGGTCAACAACGCGGTGTTGCGCACAGCGGCCCACGGATCGGGGTTTCCGGTGTCCTTGCAGGTCACAGATGTCGAGATCAGTGAGACCGAAACTCGAACACAGGCGGCCGTCGCGCTGCTCGTCGATACGTCTTTCTCGATGGTGATGGACGGTCGGTGGGTGCCGATGAAGCGCACGGCGTTGGCGCTAGAGCATCTGGTGAGCACGCGGTTTCGGGGCGACGATCTACAGTTGATCGGGTTCGGGCGTCACGCGCAGAAGTTGACGGCGTCGGAGTTGGCGGGCTTGGACGGTGCCTACGATCAGGGCACCAATCTGCATCACGCCTTGTTGTTGGCGGGTCGGCATTTGCGACGTCATCCCAACGCTCAACCGGTGGTGCTGATCGTGACGGATGGCGAGCCCACGGCGCATCTGGAGCCGGACGGTCATGCGTATTTCGACTATCCGCCGAGTCCGCGCACTCTGGGACTCACGGTCCGGGAGCTGGACAATATTGCGAAACTCGGTGCGCAGGTGACTATTTTCCGTCTCGGTGACGATCCTGGGCTTGCGCGTGTCGTCGATCGGATGGCCGAACGGGTCGGTGGGCGAGTCATTGCGCCGGATCTGGATGGTCTCGGAGCAGCTGTGGTCAGTGACTATCTGAAGCGGCGTCGGAAGTCCTGAATCTGTGTTGGGCTTTTTCGCCTGTCATGCCGCGTTGACGACGGCGCGATCTCCGAGCGGGCTGTGCAATGTCATCTGCATCGTGCCGTATACGGCAACCATGATGCAGGCTTTGTCTGCCGCTTGCCGACGCGTGCCGGTGCGGAGCGCGATCACCACCTCGGTATCGGTTTCGGTGACGTTCGCGTCGGCGCCGTAGCACTCTGGAGTCCCGGTGACGAAGTGGATGGCGATCGTGTGGGGAGAGACCTGACTCCACGACTCGAACGGTGTCGGCGTCGCGCGAATCAGTTCGGGTGTCGATTCGAACATCGTCCCGACCTCGCCGACAGGGACCTCGACGGGAACAGGCGGGGAGCTGGCGGAGCGCATCGGGCCGGTGGTGGCCGGACTGCTCGTGGTTTCGACGTCGACGTTGCCTGCCGTTGTCGCCTCGCTTGCGCAGCCGACGAGCAGGATGCACATCAGTACTCCCGCAGCCAGAAACCTCATGACTCCAAGGTAGCGCTGTGAGCTGAGGAGAACCTTTGGGATGTGCAAGAGTGTCCTCAGGCCAACAGTGCCGTGACGAGTGCGATGGCAGGGATCGAGAGAAGCGTTGTCACGAAGGCTGTGTCCCTTGCCATGACGACGCCGCGGTTGTATCGGCTGGCGAAGACGAACACGTTTTGTGCGGTGGGGAGGGCGGAGATGACGGTGATAGCGAAAAGCTCGTGTCCCTCCACGCCGAGGAGCCGAGCCAACAGGTAGCCGAGGACGGGTTGCAGAATCATCTTCAAGCCTGTGGCGAGTGCTACGTCCCGCCGCGGACTGACGCCCTTCTGGAGTACCCGGGTTCCGTACAGCGACAGACCGAAGGCCAGCAGCGCACCGGGGACGGCGGTTCCCGCGACGAGTTCGAAGGGTTGCATCAGGGCTTCGGGGAGTTCGAGTCCGGTGATGGACAGGGCGAGGCCGAGTCCGCCGGCAAGCACGATCGGGTTCTCGAGCGGCGCGATGAGGATGTTGCGCGGTGACGCCTTCTTGCCCATCGTCGAGATGTCGAGAATCGTGAGCGCAAGCGGCGAGTAGATCATGATTTGAAAGAGCAGGAGTGGGGCGACGAAAGTTGCGTCGCCGAGCACGTAGACGGCGATCGGGATTCCGAGGTTCGCGGCGTTGACATACGACGAGGCGAGGCCGCCGATCGTCGCTTCCGGGGTAGGTCGTTTCGACACCAGCTTGGCGATGAGCAGATAGATGGACCCGACCACCAGCGCGGACACCCCGGCGACTGCGAGGGTCGGCGAGAGAATGACCGCGAGATCCGACGTCGCCATCGTGACGAACAGCAGGGCCGGGGTCGCGACGAAGAAGACGAGTCGGCTCAGGACGAATTGGCCGTGGTCACCGAGAACCCCGAGTCGCGCCAGCATGTATCCCAGTGCGATGACGACGAAGATGACCGTGAAGCCTTCGAGAACTCCGGACATGAAGGTTTCAGGGTCTCGATTCGGATCGGTAGTAGGGCGCCTCTAACTTTAGTGGCTCACGAGAAAGGCCACGCACCCGAAGGATGCGTGGCCTTTCTGAAAAGATTATGATCAGCGGCTGGTGAACGGCAGCAATGCCATCTCACGAGCGTTCTTCACTGCGACGGCGACCTGACGCTGCTGCTGCGGCGTGAGGCCGGTGACGCGACGGCTACGAATCTTGCCGCGGTCGGAAATGAACTGACGAAGAAGGTTGATGTCCTTGTAGTCCACCGTGGTGACTTTGGCGGCGTTCAACGGGTTCTTCTTGGGTCGACGGCCAACCTCTGCGCGGACCTTCTTCGACGGTGCTCTCTTGACTGCCATCTCTACCTTTTCCCTTACCAGCTCGACTTATGGACGCCATGCAGCTCCCCGCGATGCGCGGGCTCGCACATGTCGATGCGTGAGAGTCCACAATTCCGCAGGTAACCGCGCGGACGTCCATCCGCAGCGTCGCGATTGCGTAATCGTACCGGACTCGAAGCACGCGGCAAACGCGGCAGTGCCGCTTGGGCTTGCCCGGCCCGAGTTGGTCGACGGTAAGTTCACTTCATGGTCCAACCTGCCCCGTCCGTCAAAGACGTCAAACGGTGGCGACGCTACCTCGCCGACGAGTTGGCCGAGGCCGCTGTCTACCGCGATCTCGCCGAGCGTCGCAGCGGTGAGGAGCGAGAAATCCTTCTCGCTCTGGCGGAAGCCGAGGGTCGCCACGAGCGGCATTGGCGCACTTTGCTGGGCGATCGCGTCGGGACGCCACTGAGGGGCGATCTCCGGACGAGGCTGCTGGGAGTGCTCGCGCGGCGGTTCGGTTCGGTGTTCGTGCTGGCGTTGGCGCAGCGGGCAGAGTCCAGGTCACCGTATGCACTCGATGGCGACGCGACCGAAGCGATGATCGCGGACGAGCAGATCCATGCCGAAGTGGTCAGGGCTCTGGCCTCACGTGGACGCAACAGGTTGTCGGGGACGTTCCGCGCAGCAGTGTTCGGCGCGAACGACGGGTTGGTGAGCAACCTCGCGTTGGTGCTGGGCATCAGCGGCAGCGGCGTCTCCAATCACATTGTGCTGCTGACGGGACTCGCGGGCTTGCTGGCAGGGGCGTTGTCGATGGGGGCAGGGGAGTACGTCTCGGTGCGGTCGCAGCGGGAACTACTCGAAGCTTCTTCGCCCGACCGGGGAGCGCGCGATGCATTGCACAACCTCGACGTCGATGCCAACGAATTGGCACTGGTGTATCGGGCACGTGGAATGACGTCGGACGAGGCCGAGTCGAAAGCATCGAGGGTACTGCAGAGTATGACGGGGGACGACATGGGTCCAGCGGCCGACGAGCACGAATCCGTCGGCACCGGTATCGGGGCCGCGGTCGCCAGCTTCTGCTTCTTCGCATCGGGTGCGGTCATCCCAGTGTTGCCGTACCTCGTAGGCATGGAAGGCGTTGCAGCACTTGTTGTCGCGTCGGTGCTGGTCGGAATTGCGTTGATCTGCACTGGGCTGGTCGTGGGCCTTCTCAGTGGCGGGCCACCCGTCAAGCGAGCGCTGCGCCAGTTGGCCATCGGTTACGGAGCCGCCGGTGCAACCTACCTGCTCGGAACTTTGTTCGGCGGGGGCGTCTGATTCGGTCGGAATTGACACTTCCGACGCTTGCGGCTGGTTTGTCATCGCCTGGGGGCCCCGACCTCGATTATCGGGGAGGCGTCGGGACCGGGGTGCCGGCCAACATCGAACTTGTGCTTCTGCCCGCGGGCCTCGGATTTCTTCCCTTCGCCGTAGGTAGAGGCTTGACGACGTACCTGCTCTACATCCTTGCGGGGTTGCGTTCGGCTCACCCGGAGATCGACCTCGACTCCTACCTGACGACTCTCGGACGCGAGACCGTCGATCGAGCTCGGACACTCTGCGTCCTCGAAGCTGAAGAAGAGTTCGACGGCATTGTCAGCGGCGACTTGTTCTCACACCCGCTCAACCAGATACCGAACTTCTACGGACTGATCAACGATTACATGGGTGTCCCGTTCACCGGCTACGACCGGCCGGTGCTCATCGCACAAGGTCTCTACGACATGGATGTGCCTGCGCCGTCAGCGCTTTCGTTGGTTGCCCAGATGATCGCCAACGGTCAGCCGGTGACGTTGCATACGTATCCCACCGACCACAGCGGCGCGATGCTCGCATCGCAGGCAGACTCGATCCCGTTCGTCGCAGGGCTCTTTCGTTAGGCGCCGCGTGGTGTGACACTGAGGGTATGGACCAGCGAATTCACTTTATGACCCTCGCAACTCCTGACCTCGATGCTGCGCGCACGTTCTACCGCGACGGGCTCGGGTGGACGCCCCTGCTGGATGTGCCGGGCGACGTCATTTTCTTCCAGACCGCACCCGGGTTGGTACTGGGGCTGTTCGACGCCCAGAAGTTCGTAGAAGATATGGGGCACAGCGGTGGCCCAGCGTCGGTGAGCGGGCTGACGCTCTCCCACAATGTCGAGAACCCCGAGGCGGTCGACGCAGTTGTCGCAGCAGCGTTGGAAGCCGGTGCGACACTGATCAAGTCGCCTCGTCGCGCCGATTTCGGCGGATACCACGGTCACTTCGCAGACCCCAACGGGTTGATCTGGGAAATCTGTCACAACCCCGGGTGGAGCATCGACGACAACGGGAACGTTCGGCTGACCGAGGTGTCGTAGAGGCGGATCGGATTGGGGCATTTCGGTTTGACGGGCTCGTTACTGAGCATCAGACCGTTGTCTACTTTGGGCCTTCTTGGCCGATACGGCTGGCATTGTCCTGGTCGGTGGCGTCGAGGAACTCGGTGAGCCTGTTGGCACGCAATGCTGCGGCGCCGATCACTACAGCATGACGGAAGTCCACAGATCGTGCGCAGTCGAGGACCGTCCGCGCGAGGGGCGTCGTCGGAGTTTCGTCCAGCAGGATTGACTCGATACCTGTGCGCGCGTGTATGTGTCGAGTGGAGGTGCGGCCCCCACCGGTTGGGCCCAACACCGTCAGGTGGACTACCTCAAACTTGTTGTTCCACAGGTCCAGTCCGTGCACGGCCGCAGCGGAGATATGGCTGACGACGCTGCCTTATGGAATTCTGCGGTGTCGACGTAGAACCCTGGAGCTACTTTTCTGAGCTTCCCGCTGGTGCACTGTCGAGCTATTTCGTTATCGGTGTAGCCCGCGGAGATGGCAGTTGCGCGAGTGATAAAACCCTGCTTTCACACCCGGCCGGCGAAGAAGGGCACCGACGCTCCCTCAACGCATGGCCTGCGACCTTCGATGACGATCAGTTCCTCGCGGCGACATCCGACCTCGATCAGTCCGGTCGATTCCATCCATTCTGCGCGCTCGCGGAGAACGGGGCCGAAGTCGATTGTTCGACGGCGCAGTACCTCGGCGTCGAGGCCCGTTTCCCTTAGTTTGTCGAGGGACTCTTCGATTCCACAGAATTCGGACTGTACTAAAAGTATCGCGCCACCTGGAGCGAGGAGGTCGAATGCGTTGGTGCACAGCAGGTCGAGTACGACGCGCCCGCGGTCTCCGGCATCCCAGGCTCGGTGTAGGCCTATCCCGGCAGGAGGTTGTGGCGACGGTACGTACGGGGGGTTGGAGACGATGACATCGAACGGTGCATGATGCGCTGCGTCGGAAAGGGTTCCTACGCGTGCGTCGACGTCGACATTGTTGGTGTCGGCGTTTGCCAGCGCGCAGGCGACGGCCCGTTCGGAAATGTCGTACGCCATCACTTCGCGGGCGCCGCACCGTGCGGCTTGGATGGCGGCGATGCCGCTGCCCGTACACAGGTCGAGAACCCGGGCGCGGCCTATTGCGCTATACGCAGCGATCTCCGCGCACAGAAGGTACGAGTCCTCTTGGGGTGCATAAACCCCGTCGTGGACGCTGATGGATGGAAACGAGCGTTCTTGTGTAGCGGTCACCGGCACCTCCTTGGCGATGGTGGAGTTTCTCCCGCGTCGCAGGCGGGCGAACCTGTCAAAGGAACGCCATTAAACTATCGTCTTTATCGCGGAGTTGAGTCATCATCATAGGTATGTCATCTGGAACCGAACGAATCACCGATGCCAGTACCGACGCTGTCTGGTCGGTGCTGGCCGACGGATGGAAGTATGCGATGTGGGTGGTGGGTGCTTCCCGTATCCGTGCTGTCGACAGCGAATGGCCGGCACCTGGCTCGGCAATCCATCACTCGGTCGGCGTGTGGCCCGCTGTGCTCGATGACACCACGACCGTGCTCGACTCCCAGCCGGGACGGGAACTGCAACTGCGGGCCCGTGCTCTGCCGTTCGGGACCGGGCACATCACTCTTCGGTTGCATCCGCAAGCGTATGGCTGCCGAATTCAGATGATCGAGCACGCGGCGAATAAGCCGTTCAGCTTGCTTCCGGACTCACTGCAGCATGC
>JBBPZN010000010.1:0-11483 GCA_038198705.1 Mycobacteriales bacterium | reverse complement strand
ATTGCGCTCCGCAGTGCCCATGGTGAGAGACGTCGTCCGTATCGTGCACCCACCGACCCGCCGAGAACCGATCCGACGGCGATCAAACCCGCTGCTGCCCAGCTGATCTGGTCGAACGCGAAGATCGTGTAAGCAAGCGCCGCGACGACGTTGACGATAAGCGAGAGTAAGTTCTTGGCCGCGTTCATTCGCTGTATCGACTCGGGAAGCAGCACCCCCATGACGCCGATCAGTAGGATCCCCTGCGCTGCAGTGAAATAGCCGCCGTAGATTCCGACCACGAATGTCCCGATGGTCAGCAATACGAGCTTCGCCCGGCTGACATGGTCAGCGGCTTCACCGGCCGCCTCCGAGCGGCGCCTGGCCCACGCCTGGATGCGGGGCTGGAGGACCACGAGAACCAAGGCGGCGATGAGAAGTACGGGAACCACCGTAATGAAGACGGACGGCGGCAGGTGCAGCAGCAGCCACGCGCCGAGCAGTGCACCGAAGAACGATGCGGGTATCTGCCAGCGCAACCGGTGCCACTGCCCCGCGAGTTCTCGTCGATATCCCCACGTGCCGGAGGCACTACCCGCGACCAATCCGATCGCATTGGACATCGTCGCGATCTGCGGGGGATATCCGAAGGCGACGAGAGTCGGAAAGGTGATCAGAGTTCCGGAACCGACGACGGCATTGATGGCCCCAGCACCGAAGCCCGCTACGAGAATGACGAGGATTTCCGATACAGGCACCGAACCGAGGTTACCGACGCCGCGCCGAAGACTGTGCACGGGGGACGTACGCACGTACGGTGGTTCGATGTGAGCCTTGCACAGGATGAACGCGCAGCCCTAGTACGTACATTGGAAGAGTTGGGGGAGGACACACCGACATTGTGCGGTGGGTGGACGGGCCGTGATCTGGCCGCGCACCTGGTCGTTCGGGAGCGTCGAATGGATGCCGCACCTGGGATTCTGATTCCGTTCCTCGCCGGGTACACCGAGAAGGTCCAGAGCCAGGTGGCTGCCAAGCCTTTCGGCGAGCTGGTCGAGGATATTCGGACGGGACCGCCCATCTGGTCACCGTTCAAGATCCTCGACCCGTTGATCAATGTCGGCGAAATGTTCGTTCATCTCGAAGACCTGCGTCGCGCGCAGCCCGAGTGGTCACCGCGAACGTTGCCGCGAGCGATGGAAGACAAATTGTTCTCGACCGTGGGGTTGATCGGGCGTAAGTCCTATCGCCGAGCTCCGGTCGGGGTGGTATTGCGTACGACCGATGGACGGTCCGTGACCGTCAAAAAGAGCTCACGAGGTCAGGTCACTCTGATCGGACCACCTTCGGAACTGTTGCTGCATGCGTTCGGCCGGAGCGCTGTGCGGCTCGAGAAGGAGGGGGATCCTCGCGATGTCGAGGCGCTCGACGCGCTCGATCGGAGCTTCTGAGCCCTGTTGCTCGTGTTGCGGATGGTTTCGAAGGTGCCCTTGCGACTAACCTAGGGGTATGGCAGGAAAGACCAGCACTCGAAGTTCGGGTACCGGCGGCGCCGGTACCTCGTCGGCGTCGCGGGCTTCGGGGGGATCACGCAAGTCTTCCGGGGGGCGCACGGTGAGCACTCCACGTAAACCCACAGCCCCACGCACGTCACCATCAGCACGTACTGCACCATCGGCACGCAAGTCAGCACCAGCGCGCGGAGGTACCGGTCCTCGTGGGGGTGCTCGTCGACCGGCCAAGAAGAACACCGGTGGTGTGGTCTCTGCCTTCGGGCGCGGGATTTCCTCGACGTGGTCGATGGCGGCCAAAGGCGTCGGCGCGACGACTCGAACTGTCAGCAAGGCCAAGGACATCGACCACGGCCACCGACGCGACGGCATCGCACTGGGTCTGATCGCTCTGTGCGTCGTCGTCGCCGCAGCCGTGTGGTTCAGCGCTGGTGGGCCCGTGGGCGAGGGGATCGAGATCGCGGTCCGCGCCGTCATCGGTGGAGCCGGATACATCGTGCCGGCACTCGGAGTCGCGATCGCGGTCATCCTGATGCGCTCGGAACCGAATCCGGAGATCCGCCCGCGACTGGTTCTCGGGTCGATCCTGGTCGCGCTTCCGATTCTGGGACTGTGGCATCTGGCTGCGGGTTCTCCCTCCGACTCGGTCGGCCGCTCCGCGGGTGGCGGTTTCGTCGGGTACGTCGCGGGAGGCCCGATCGCCGACGGTCTGACCGTCTGGCTCGCTGTACCGCTCCTCCTGCTGGCAGGTCTGTTCGGTGTGCTTCTGCTGACCGGAACCACGGTGCGCGACATCCCGGATCGTCTTCGGTCGTTGTTCGGCACGGACAGTCGAGGCGATGAATACGGCGACTACGACCCAGCAGACTTCGGGGCCGACTTCAGCGAAGATTACGGCGATCACGACAGCTCTGGATTCGACGCCGACGGATACCCCACCGACGGACCGGGCGCCGATCCGTACGGCAACTACCCGACCGAAGAATATGTTCCGGTCAAGAAGCCGCGTGCGCGAAAAGTAGCGCCCCCGGTCGAAGAGCCGACCGAGGTCATGGAACCTGCAACACAGGCGCCGACCGCACCTCCCGCTCGCCCCAAGCCCAAGCCGATCGTCAAGGCCGTGGAGCCCAAGCCCGAAGCCGAGGAAGACAAGATCGTCGTCGACCGCGTCGTCGACGGGGACTACACGCTGCCGCCGCTGTCACTGTTGATCGACGGCGATCCCCCCAAGACTCGTAGCCAGGCCAACGACACGATGATCGAGGCCATCTCCGAGGTTCTCGAGCAATTCAAGATCGATGCGGCAGTAACGGGGTTCACCCGTGGACCCACCGTGACCCGGTACGAGGTCGAACTCGGGCCCGGTGTCAAGGTCGAGAAGATCACCGCGCTCGCGCGCAACATCGCGTACGCGGTCGCAACCGACAACGTGCGCCTACTTGCACCGATCCCAGGAAAATCTGCAGTCGGCATCGAGGTGCCGAACTCGGACCGCGAGATGGTCCGACTCGCCGATGTGCTCACCGCAACATCGACCCGCAAGGATCATCACCCGCTGGTGATCGGACTCGGTAAGGACATCGAAGGAAACTTCCAGAGCGCCAACCTGGCCAAGATGCCGCACCTTCTCGTTGCCGGTTCCACCGGATCCGGTAAGTCCAGCTTCGTGAACTCGATGCTCGTCTCGCTACTTGCACGCGCGACTCCGGACGAGGTTCGCATGATCCTGATCGACCCGAAAATGGTCGAGCTGACACCGTACGAAGGTATTCCGCACCTGATCACCCCGATCATCACGCAGCCGAAGAAGGCAGCGGCAGCATTGGCATGGCTGGTGGAAGAGATGGAACAGCGGTACCAGGACATGCAGATCAACAAGGTCCGGCACATCGACGACTTCAACAAGAAGGTGCGATCCGGCGAGATCACCGCGCCGCTCGGAAGCGAACGTGTCTACCGGCCGTATCCATACATTCTCGCGATCGTCGACGAGCTCGCGGACCTGATGATGACCGCTCCGCGCGACGTCGAAGATGCCATCGTCCGCATCACCCAGAAGGCCCGCGCGGCAGGGATCCACCTCGTCCTCGCCACACAGCGACCCTCTGTCGACGTCGTTACCGGTCTGATCAAGACCAACGTGCCTTCACGTCTTGCGTTCGCGACGTCCTCGCTCACCGACTCCCGAGTCATCCTCGACCAGCCCGGCGCCGAGAAGCTGATCGGTATGGGCGATGCACTCTTCCTGCCGATGGGTGCAGGAAAACCGACTCGTCTACAGGGCGCCTTCATCACCGACGAAGAGATCTCGGCAGTCGTCGACTTCGCCAAGAACCAGGCAGAGCCGGAGTACAACGAGACAGTCACCGCGGCCAAGGCGTCGCAGAAGAACGACGTCGATCCCGACATCGGCGATGATCTCGATGTCCTGCTCCAGGCCGTCGAACTGGTGGTCACCAGCCAGTTCGGTTCGACTTCGATGTTGCAGCGCAAGCTGCGCGTCGGATTCGCCAAGGCCGGGCGATTGATCGACCTGATGGAGAACCGAGGAGTCGTCGGGCCCAGCGAGGGTTCGAAGGCTCGCGAGGTTCTGATCAAGCCCGACGAGCTCGACGGGTTGCTGTGGTCTATTCGAGGTGGCGACCCGGACGAGGCGCCCTCCGACGATGACTAGGCGAACGCACCCATGACCGGTTTCCATTCGGTGACGTGCGACGTCTCGATCAAGTTTTCGGTGGCGAAGGGATCGTGCGCGAACAACACCTTCACCGAGTCGACGTCGGTTCCGTCGACGATGATCAAAGCGCCGCTGCCATCGGTGTAAGGGCCGCTGGAGACGAGAGTCTTCTTCTCCAGCAGGTCGGCAAGCCAGGCGCGATGGTTGGCGCGATGAGCGTCTCGCCCGGCGGTCGTACTGGGGGAGTAGGTGTAGACAACGGCGAACAGTGCCATGATATTTCGTCCTTCGTAGTACGCGAATCGAGTTCGCACTGGATTGTCTCAGGGTGTTGGGCTGATTCAGGGTGTTGGATTGATTCAGAGGGGGAGCAGCATTCGCGTGTTGCCGAGGGTGTTCGGCTTCACGTAACTCAGGTCGAGGAATTCTGCGACACCGGTGTCGTACGACCTGCACATTTCGGCGTAGACCTCGGCAGTGACGGGTGTTCCCTCGATCTCGAGGAAGCCGTGCCGCGTGAAGAAGTTCACCTCGAAGGTGAGTACGAAGAGCTTCTGGAGTGCCAGGTCACGAGCCACTCGGATCAAAGTATCGACGATGAGACGGCCGGCACCGAGGCCCTTGGCTGCCGGGTCCACCGCAACCGTGCGCACCTCACCGAGGTCGGCCCACAAGACGTGGAGCGCACCACAGCCGATGACGCTGTCTCCTCGTTCGGCTACCCAGAACTCCTGAACCGCTTCGTACAGCGTGACCAGGTTTTTTTCGAGCAAGATCTTCCCGGCGTAGATGTCGATAAGTCGCTTGATCTCCGGAATGTCGGACGTTCGAGCACGGCGGACGACCACTTCGACGCTGGAGCGAGAGGTCTCGCGGCGATCGATTGCCGTGTCGAGTGCGTTGTCGGTCGCTTCGTCGACGTGGTGTCGACTCGCCCGGTTCGGCCCAGAAGTCATGTGGTGAACAGTAGTCAACGTTGCAACGGATATTCTTTCCGTGTGTCCGTAACCGAACTGGTCCGAAATGAATCTGGACACCTTTGTCGGCGTATCGGCATCAGGGACTGGGCGGTATGAGCGAACCCCTGGCTCCCGGCCCGAATCTGCCACACAGCAACTCGAGTACCGGGAACGTCGAACCTGTTCCGATCGTCAATATCGCCAACATTTTGACGATGCTTCGAATTGCTCTCGTTCCGGTGTTTCTCGCCGTGCTCTTCGTCGGAGACGGTCACGACAGTGGATGGCGGATAGCCGCGACGGTGATATTTGCGGTCGCGGCTATCACCGATCGGATCGACGGGCAGCTCGCCCGCAAGTATGGGTTGGTCACCGATTTCGGAAAGATTGCGGATCCGATCGCAGACAAGGCGTTGATCGGAGCGGCACTCGTCGGACTGTCGATCCTCTCAGACCTGCCCTGGTGGGTAACCGTGGTGATTGCGGCACGTGAAGTGGGCATCACACTCGTCAGATTCGCGGTAATCCGGCACGGTGTGATCCCGGCGGGACGCGGTGGCAAGCTCAAGACTTTGGTGCAGAGTTTTGCGATCGGGATGTATCTCCTGCCCTTGCCTGTCGAGGTACGAGGGGTATCCGTCGCGCTGATGGGCCTGGCGGTGTTCTTGACGGTCTACACCGGACTCGACTACGTGGTCCAGGCCATTCGCCTGCGCCGGCGGGTGACGCCGTGACCGATCCGCGCGTCGACGGGTCGGGATGGGCACGAGGTGGGGACGGTCTTCGTCGCCGTCGCGGGCCCCGACGGGACTCGGGTCCAGAAACTCCGACTGTCGGGCGACCGTTGGACCATCCGAAGAGATACAGTCCGTAGTGCGATCTCGGAGCTGTTACGACGGGTGAGGCTGCCCGTCGACATATAGGGTCGGGAACCAATCGGGCCCCACCCAGCGTTGTAGCTGAAGATGGTCGATGTAGCGGATAACGAACGAGACATTGTTTCGAACGACATTGTTTCGAACGACATGGTTTCGAACGACATGGTTTCGAACGACATGGTTTCGAACGACATGGTTTCGAACGACATGGTTTCGAACGAGGAGGAGCGAGATGGCGCTGCTATTGCGTGAAGCACTCGGCGACAGTCTGCGGCGCACTCGCGTTGCGCAGAGTCGCACACTGCGCGAGGTCTCGCACACCGCGCGCGTGAGCCTCGGATATCTGTCGGAAGTCGAACGGGGCAGGAAAGAGGCATCGAGCGAACTGCTCGCCGCCATCTGCACCGCGTTGGCGGTTCCGTTGTCCGACGTGATGAGCGACGTCAGTGACTCGCTACTCGTGTCCACTGGCGCTGCCTCGACGGCCGACGGCACCGGGCTGCCTACCGCCGACAACGGGCCGAAGAAGAGCGGCAGCGGGTCGCCACGCATTGCGGGTGAGACTCGGGTCGTCATCCCGGCGCCCGCGCGTGCACTCGCAGCAGCCTGACACCGGATAGCCGCAACCAGTATCCTTTTCCACACGTGCTTGTTCACCCACTACGCGTGTAACGCGGCGCCAAAGATGGAGGCAGGATCAACCCATGGCTAATCCTTTCGTCAAAGCCTGGAAGTACATGATGGCGCTCTTCAATTCCAAGATCGACGAGAAGGCCGACCCCAAGGTTCAGATTCAGCAGGCAATCGAGGATGCGCAGCGGCAGCACCAGGCGCTGTCCCAGCAGGCGGCCTCGGTTATCGGCAACCAGCGTCAGCTGGAGATGAAGCTGAGCCGTCAGCTCGACGAGGTCGAGAAGCTGAATGCAAACGCTCGCCAGGCAGTCACACTTGCCGACCAGGCGTCCTCTGCGGGCGATGTCGACAAAGCGACGCAGTACACCAATGCTGCCGAGGCCTTCGCAGCTCAGCTCGTCACCGCAGAACAGGGTGTCGAGGACCTCAAAGTCCTACACGACCAGTCTTTGCAGGCCGCTTCGCAGGCGAAGAAGGCCGTGGAGCAGAATGCGATGGCGCTGCAAGCCAAGGTGGCAGAGCGCACAAAACTGCTCAGCCAGCTCGAGCAGGCGAAGATGCAGGAGAAGGTCAGCGAATCACTCCGCTCGATGGACAGCACGCTGTCCGCGCCAGGTAATACCCCGAGCCTCGACGCCGTTCGCGACAAGATCGAACGTCGCTACGCGGACGCACTCGGCTCGGCCGAATTGGCGCAGAACACCGTGTCGGGTCGAATGATGGAGGTGCAGCAGGCGTCGGTTCAGATGGCCGGGCACAGCCGACTGGAGCAGATTCGCGCTTCGATGGCAGGTGATGCACTCCCGTCCGGCAACGCGACGGGGACATCCAAGCCTTCGATCGCCAAGTCACCCAATGCAACCCCGGAACCACCTGCGCAGCACTGACGCGTAGCCGACTGGATCTACAAGTATGACGAAACAACACCATGGCCGACCACCTACGTGGTCGGCCATGTCTGTATCCAGCACGATCTCGGCCGCCAAGGATGCTGCGGACTCGGCACGCCGAATCGGTGAGTCCGTTGTCGAGGCTGCCGGTAGGTGGAACGATCCTCGTCAGAAGCAGATTCGGCGAGTTCGTCGAGCGCGCCGTCGTGGATCGTGGTTCGGCGGAGCCACCGGCGCTTCCGCGCTGTCGACAGCCGGGCTTGCCGTGGCGTCTGCGCCGGAATGGACGATGATCGCAACCGGCGGCGGCGCCGCACTCCTCGCCGTACCCACTGTTTTCGCGATCACCCGATACAGGCAGTTGAAGTCCGAGCCACTGCCGGCTCGGAAGCCGGGGAAGAGCATGCTTCCCGCGCGGCACTCCTCGGCCTATACGGCGATGAACCGCCTGGCAGGTGCGCAACGGAGTCTGTACGAGTTGACCGGAGTTCTGCAGAGGTCCGAATCGATCGCCTCCGAGGACATTCTGGAGACCACCGAGGTCGCTTACGCCGCGGCCGCTGCGCTGACGGACATGGCAACCGACATAGTCGCGATGGAGCGTGCAGCGGAGTCCAATCCACGAGCCGGCCTCCATCTGACCAGCTCGATCAGTGGAGCTGCCGGCGAACTCGATGCCGGTGTGGACCAATACGAGGAACTCGTAGAAGCGGCCGCGCGGCTTACCTCTCCGACATCGATGCCGTCGAGTGCGGTCGCTACCCGGCGCGCGGAGCTTTCATCCGCTACGGACAGACTCCAGGGCTGGGCCTTCGCGCTGGAGGAACTAGCCGAGATCCGGCGCCGACACCCCTGAACAGGACCATGTCGGGGTCATCACCCATCTTTCCCTGATCTCATTGCCGACCCGGTGATTTCGTGTATCCGGCATGTCAGGATCGGTATCGACACAAGTGAAAGGGAGATGAAATAAATGTTCTGGAAAATCCTCGGCATCATTGTCCTGGTGTGGCTTGCATTCGCAGTTCTCGGAGCGGTGATCAAAGGACTGTTCGCGATAGCCGTCGCGGGCGCCATCGTCTTCGGATTGTACTGGTTGTTCAAGGCAGTGAGCGGCAAGGAAAATCGAGACTTGACCAAACTCTAGATTGGCGGCGACGAGCTCGGTAGCTCGACGGTCGGGCCGCCGGACATGAACTACAATTTTGCACACCGATGACGTGTGCGACCCGGGTGCGGTGCACTGTTCGGTGAATGCGTTGGATCGGCCTACGAATCGCGGACATGAACGGGGTGCAGGAGTGAGCCAGCAGACCGAACTGGGCGAGATCTCCGCCGACGACATGGCCATTTCCTCGGTCGAAGATCAGGTGCTCGACGCTGCTCGCTCGTGCATTCTCGAATACGGAGTCCGCCGAACTACTCTCGCCGAGATCGCCCGTCGGGCAAAAGTCAGCAGGCCGACCGTCTACCGGCGTTGGTCCGACACCCGCGCAGTCGTCTCCAGCCTGCTGACCCGCGAGATCGGTGCCGTGATGCCAAGGTTCGATCCCGCTGCCTCTGCCCGTCAGCAGATCACGTCCTCGGCGTCGGCGGTAGCCGACGGCATACGCATCCACCCACTATTCGTCAAAATTCTTCGTTCCGATCCTGAAATCCTCGCGACCTACATCCTGCATCGCCTCGGAAAGAGCCAATCGCTGATCATCGACGGTTTGGTGCCCATCATCGAAGGTGGCCAACGGGACTCGTCTATTCGCGATGGCGTGCCGAGCCATATGGCGACCGTGTTGCTGTTGATGGTCCAGTCCGCTGTGCAGTCGGCGGAGATGGTGTCGGGTCGGATCCCGGGTGACGATCTGGTCGCCGAGTTCGCCTACGCCGTCGACTCGTACCTGCGTCCGCTCGATCGGTGATGCCCGACGTCGACTCGGCTTCGAGCAGGCAGGTACTCGTCGACCATGTGGGTATGGCACTCTGAGCGGCGTGCGAGTAGCTGTGGTAGCCGGCCCCGACCCAGGGCATGCCTTTCCAGCTATTGCGCTGTGCCACTTGTTCGCCTCCACAGGTGATGTGCCGATACTGTTCACCGGTTCGAGGTGGATCGACGCGGCCACCGCCGTGGGTATCGACACCCGGTTGCTCAAAGGCCTGACACCACGGCCCGAGGACGACGACATGGATGCAGGCCAGCGGATTCATTCGCGGGCAGCCTTCATCTCCACCGAACTATTGCCGGATCTGCAGAATGCCGACGTCGATCTGGTTGTATCCGATATCCTCACCGCCGGAGGCGGTTTGGCCGCCGAACGACTCGGCATCCCGTGGGTCGAACTGTCACCGCATCCGTTGTACGCACCGTCGAAGGGATTGCCTCCGATCGGGAGTGGTCTTGCCCCGGGGACAGGTGTTCGGGGTCGATTACGTGACACGTTGATGCGTGCTGCAACCGGCAGATCCATAGCTCAGGGACACTCCCAGCGCCGTGCCGCACGGGTCGGTGTAGGCCTGCCCGCCGAAGACCCAGGGCCCGCTGCGCGTCTGATCGCCACCATTCCCGCCCTGGAGGTTCCGAGGCCGGACTGGCCGATCGAGGCACACGTCGTCGGGCCCCTGCTGTGGGAGCCGACAACAGAAGCCCTGCCGTTGCCGCCTGGCGACGGACCTGTGGTCATGGTAGCCCCGTCGACCGCGTTCACCGGCGCCCAGGGAATGCTCGAGGCGACCGTGGAAGGCCTCGAGGGGCGCGGGGTTCGGTTGGTCGCCTCGATGCTCGACGAGCCCCCAGCCGAACTACCGAACTGGGCTACCGCGGGGCTCGGCCGACAGGACCATCTCCTTGACCACGCAGACGTCGTCGTATGTGGGTCCGGGCACGGGTTGTTGGCGAAAGCGCTGATCCACGGAGTCCCCGTCGTCGCGATCCCCGGTGGTGGAGATCAATGGGAACTGGCCAATCGCGCGGCACGGCAGGGGAGCGCGGTCATCGTTCGTCCGCCGACCCCTGAAGCAATCGCGGACGCCGTCCTCCGTGTCCTTGGGAGCGAGAGTTTCACCCTTGCTGCGCGCTCGGCGTCGGCGAGTGCCGCCGAGGTGGAGGATCCCGTAGAGGTGTGCCGCGACGTTCTTCGGTGACGCGTCCTCGGTTACGGTTGTCCGGTGCGATTGACCGAGTTCCAGGAATTGCTCGTCGAGGAGTTCGGCCGGATGCGTGGTGGCTCGATGCTGGTCGATCATGTCATCACTGGTCTGAACGGTATGACGGGCGCAGAAGCGATCGAATCGGGTGTCGATCCCCGCGATGTATGGCGTGCACTGTGTAGTGAATTCGACGTGCCCAAATCCCGGTGGTGATTCTCCCCGGCGTGTCCGGGAGCCGCCTGATGCAATCGAACAGGTGTTCCCCTATGCTGGTGTCATTCGGTTACACAGCGGTCTCGGGCAGTTCTTGTCGGTACCCAGCTCTACCGTTACCGACAACACTCTCAACGAGACCACGCTGTCACAGACCACACTGAGGAGATCACGATGGCTGCATACGATCGCGACAAAGCACTCGATCTCGCACTTGCGCAGATCGACAAGAATTTCGGTAAGGGATCGGTGATGCGCCTCGGTGACGAGGTCCGCCAACCTATTGCTGTCATCCCCACCGGTTCTATTGCCCTGGACGTCGCGCTCGGTATCGGTGGGCTGCCGCGTGGCCGTGTCGTCGAGGTCTACGGTCCGGAGTCCTCAGGTAAGACAACTGTCGCGCTGCATGCAGTAGCCAGTGCTCAGCGTGCCGGCGGAATCGCTGCCTTCATCGACGCCGAGCATGCCCTCGATCCCGATTATGCGCAGAAGCTCGGTGTCGATACCGACGCATTGCTCGTCTCGCAGCCGGATACGGGTGAGCAAGCGCTCGAAATTGCGGACATGCTGGTTCGTTCGGGCGCTCTCGACATCGTGGTCAT
>JBBPZN010000009.1:0-20966 GCA_038198705.1 Mycobacteriales bacterium | reverse complement strand
AGGATCCACCCGACCAGACCGCGGCGTTCAGTGCCGAGAACTTGTTGTCTCCTGCAGGGATGACCGAGCCGAAGTACTCGCGAAAGAGATCGGGCTGATCCTTGAGCGCGGTGTCGGTGTCGAGGAAGAGTACGCCTTGCGCTTCGAGGTCCTCGCGGATCGAGTGGTAGACGACCTCGGACTCGTACTGCGCGGCAACTCCGGACACGAGGCGCTGCTTCTCAGCCTCCGGGATACCCAGCTTGTCGTAGGTGTTCTTGATGTCCGCGGGAAGATCTTCCCAGGTCGCGGCCTGCTTCTCGCTGGAACGAACGAAGTACTTGATGTTGTCGAAGTGGATACCTTCGAGGTCCGCACCCCAGTTGGGCATGGGCTTACGGTCGAACGTCTTCAGTGCCTTCAGACGCGACTCCAGCATCCACTCGGGCTCGCTCTTCTTCGCCGAGATGTCACGCACCACCAACTCGGACAGTCCACGCTTGGCGCTGGCTCCGGCGACGTCGGAGTCCGACCAACCGAAACCGTAAGTACCCAGCGACGCAATCGTCTCGTCCTGAGTAAGAGGAGCAGCGGGGGTCAGCGGCGCAACGGGTGTCACCTGGTCTGGTGTGACGGTCATGCGAGCTCCTTCCGGGGGCTTGTGAGATCTCCGGTACTGGGCTGAGCACCGGAAGTTATGGATGAGGCGGGGTGGGGCATCGACTTCGATTTCTTCGAAATCTCGGGGCGGTTCGGACCGGTGAACGGAACATGCGTCGTGCAGGCGCAGTCGCCGTTCGCGATGGTCGCCAGTCGTTGGACGTGAGTTCCGAGAAGATCGGAGAAGGCTTGCCGTTCGGCATCGCACAGCTCAGGAAACTCGGAGGCCACATGTGAGACGGGGCAGTGGTGTTGACAGATCTGCACGCCGTTGCCTACTTGACGGGTCGTCGCGGCAAATCCAGCGGCCGTGAACGCGTCGGCGATCCGGTCCGCTGCTTCTTCCACGTCCACAGGGCGACTTCCTACCGCAGGCTCGACATCGGCCACGATGGCTTCGACTCGCTGGCGGGCGAAGGTCTCGATCGCACGGTCCCCGCCGATCTTGCGTAACTGACGCATCGCTGCGCCTGCAAGATCGTCGTAGGTGTGTCCGAGCCTGCTGCGACCGACTGCCGTCAACTGAAAATACTTGGCTGGTCTTCCGCGGCCTCGTTGGGTGACGACGGCAGCGGACGTTATTCGCGCCTCACCGTTGTCGATGAGTGCTTCGAGATGTCGTCTGACCCCGGCAGCGCTGAGGCCCAGACGGGTACCGATATCAGAGGCGGTTATCGGACCTTCTTCGAGAAGTAGGGTTACAACAGCACCCCGCGTCTGGCCTTCGTGACCGACAACAGCTGAACCCGTCACCGTGGAGGTGGTGCCGCGACGTGCGCGTTCTCCCCCATGCGTCGTACTCGCTGATGATTTCACAACACCAGTGTGACGGAATTAGCCGGGATGGTCCACCAAGGGTGCCCTACTTCACCAAAGGCGTTACCTGGGAATACCGGAGCGGTCTTCGCCTGCTGCCGAATCTCCGCCGGATGCACTGCGATCAACTGCACTGCGATCAACTGCACTGCGATCAACTGCACTGCGATCAACGGGCTGCGCAGTGTCACAGTTACGCTGCCATTCGTGTCGACGACCCCAGCCGAGAAGCAAACCGCCGAAAAATCCGGTGTGCAACTTCGCGTCGTCGACTCTCTTCGCACAGTGGTCGGCCCTCTTCGCACAGTGGTCGGCCCTCTTCGCAAGCTGGTCGGCCTCGATACCGATCGGCCTGCATCGACCGTCGCTGCTTTACACGGCGACGAGGCCGAGGCGCCGGGCCTGAACAAGACCGAGACAGCACAGCTCCGCGGAGTCCGGCGATTCGGCGCAGTGGGTTCGATTCTGATGGCGATCGGTGCACTCGGGGCAGGGGCCCAACCTGTTCTGCAGAACCCGGTCGTCGGCGTTCGCATTCTGAGTCTTCCCTCGCGCATGGCCAGTTCCGCGCTGACCATCACCATGACAGGCACCGTCATGGTGGTCCTCGCCTGGCTCCTCCTCGGTCGATTCGCAGTCGGGCGTCTACGCGATGGAACAGTTCCGAGAAGATTGACCCGATCACAGTTGGACCGAACGCTGCTGCTGTGGATCTTGCCACTGTGCGTGGCACCACCGATGTTCAGCAAAGACGTCTACTCGTACTTGGCACAAAGCGAGATCACCGCGCGAGGTCTCGACCCGTATGAGATCGGGCCTGCTGGGGCCCTCGGCGTCGACAACGTCCTCACCCGGACCGTGCCGAACATTTGGCGTGAAACGCCCGCGCCGTACGGTCCGCTGTTCTTGTGGATGGGTCGTGGCATCACGTGGTTGACCGGTGAGAACATCGTTGCCGGAATCTTCCTGCACCGACTTCTGGCCCTTGCAGGCGTCGCGATGATCGTGTGGGCACTCCCCCGGTTGGCACGTCGATGCGGCGTCGCGGCGGTCAGTGCATTGTGGCTCGGTGCTGCCAACCCACTCCTCCTTTTCCACCTGGTCGCGGGCATACACAACGAAGCACTGATGATCGGTCTGATGCTCGCCGGGCTGGAGATCGCACTGCGTGCAATCGAGTCCAGTTCTCCGATTCGCGGGTCATCTTTGCTTCTCCTGCTCTCTGGTTCTGCGCTGATTGCGCTCTCGTCGACCGTGAAAGTTCCGTCCTTGCTCGCACTCGGTTTTGTCGGGATGGCATTGGCCCGAAGACGAGGCGGGACCGTCCGAGCGGTAGCGAGTGCAGCGGCAATCCTTGGGCTTGTCACCGTTGTAGTGCATGTCGGAGTCAGCCTGGGTAGCGGTCTGGGCTTCGGCTGGATCAACACCCTCGACACCGCCAGTGTCGTCAGGAGTTGGATGTCCATTCCTACGATCCTGGGAATCGGAACCGGATTCGTCGGTGTATTGCTCGGACTCGGCGACCACACGACTGCGGTGCTCGGCCTCACTCGACCGATCGCAGCGGCTGTTGCGGCATTCGTTTCTCTTCGCATGCTCGTGGCCGTGTTGAAGGGGCGGTTGCATCCGGTGGGCGCACTCGGTGTCGCACTCGGCGCTCTTGTTCTTTTGTTCCCCGTCGTCCAACCGTGGTATTTGCTGTGGGCCGTGATACCCCTGGCCGCCTGGGCGACACGCCCGGCATTCCGCGTTCCGGCAATCGTGTTTTCTTCCATCGTCAGTGTCATCTTGATGCCGAACGGAAGCGAGTACTTACCGTTTCAAATCGTTCAGGCAGCAGTCATGACGATTCTGACCGTCGGTCTCATGTTTTTCATCACCCGTAATCGACTGCCATGGCGGTCGAACCTCGGACCGTCGGCAAACACCACCGCCGCCGGGGCATACGCTGGATCCTCGTGACCGTTAGCGCGTCGAGTTCGACGCATCCTGCCGTACAGCTCACTGGTGTACGAAAGTCGTACGACGGTATAGCAGCCGTCGACGGACTCGACATCACCGTCGAGAGGGGGCAAGTTCTGGCCCTCCTCGGCCCGAACGGAGCGGGAAAGACCACGACGGTCGAAATGTGTGAAGGATTCGTCGCACCGGAATCCGGGTCCGTCAGGGTTCTCGGCCTCGATCCCATCGCACAATCGGCACAGCTGAGGCCGCGTATCGGGGTCATGCTCCAGGGTGGCGGTGCATATCCAGGCTCGAAAGCGGGTGAGATGCTCCGCCTGGTTGCCTCGTATTCCGCACACCCGTTGGACCCTGACTGGCTTCTGGACTGCCTGGGACTCGACCGCGCGGTGAAGACACCGTATCGACGCCTATCCGGGGGGCAACAGCAACGGCTGGCACTCGCTTGCGCCATCGTGGGCCGCCCCGAACTCGTTTTTCTGGACGAACCGACCGCAGGACTCGATGCCCAGGCTCGACTACTCGTGTGGGAATTGATCGACGCGCTGCGCCGGGACGGGGTGAGCGTGCTGCTCACAACCCATTTGATGGACGAAGCAGAGCAGCTTGCCGACGAACTGGTGATCATCGACCACGGCAAGATCGTCGCCTCCGGTACCGCTTCCGAGCTGACCAAACAGGGTGCGGAGGGGAGCCTGCGGTTCAGTGCGCCGGCTGGACTCGATCTGACCTCGCTCACCGGAGCACTACCGAGCGGGTACAGCACTCATGAGGAAGGACCGGGCTCCTATGTCGTCGTTGGAGTCATCGAGCCCGGGATCCTTGTCATCGTTACCTCCTGGTGTGCTCGACAGGATGTGTTGGCGACCGAACTTCAGGTAGACCAGCGCCGTCTGGAAGACGTCTTCCTGGAACTGACCGGAAAAGAGCTGAGAAGATGACGATCAACGGTAACGACCGTCGTCCGGACAACCGATTCGATGTTGGATTGTTCACTCCGAATCCGACCCCTAACACAGCCGTAGCGATGCTCACAGCGCAGTCGGTCCTCGAGCTCAAACTCTTGCTTCGCAACGGCGAGCAGTTGCTCCTGACGATGTTCATTCCGATCGTCCTTTTGATCGGGCTCACGCTGCTGCCACTCGGGGCGATGGGCGACCATCCGGTGGACCAGGTCGTCCCGGCCGTGATGATGGTGGCGATCATGTCCACCGCCTTCACCGGTCAAGCGATTGCCGTCGGGTTCGACCGCCGGTACGGCGCACTCAAACGTCTCGGAGCAACAGCACTACCCCGGTGGGGAATTATCGGTGGTAAGAGCATCGCAGTGATGATGGTGGTGATCCTGCAAACCGTCGTTCTCGGCACGATCGCGGTGGCGCTGGGTTGGCGTCCCGACATTGTCGGGCTGGCTCTCGGAGCTGTGGTGATCGCACTCGGTACGGTGACATTCGCCACCATGGGGCTCCTGCTCGGAGGCACACTCCGAGCCGAAATCGTTCTGGCTCTGGCAAACATCTTGTGGTTCATCATGCTGGGAATCGGCAGCCTCGTCGTTCTCTCCGAAGACATGCCGACGGTTTTGCATACCATCGCCCGATTGGTTCCGTCCGGCGCGCTGGCAGAGGCTTTGGGACAAGCAGTCGATGGATCATGGGATTGGTTCGGCGTTGCAGTACTCGCTGCTTGGGCCGCAGTCTGCGCTTGGCTCGCGGTGCGCACATTCAAGTTCGCGTGAGGTGTATTCCCGGCGTCCCGCCGGATGTTCAGCATGGGGTCAACGACGCTCTGTAGTTGACGGCCGTTTACGATCACGTAGTGCTGTATCGAACGTTTCTCCGCGTTGTGGACCTGCTGCCTGTGCCTACCCTGCGGGTGCAGAAAATCGTGGCTTTCATCGTCATCCTGACTCAGGGCGGAATCGCTGTCACCGGGGCCATCGTGCGTGTGACGGCGTCGGGACTCGGTTGCCCGACGTGGCCGCAGTGCTTCCCCGGCAGTTTCACGCCGGTCGGCGTCTCGGAAGTTCCAGTTCTGCACCAGGCAGTCGAATTCGGTAACAGGTTGTTGACCTTCGCCGTGGTACTTGTTGCAGCCTTGATAGTTCTCGCGGTCACACGTGCTCGTCGGCGTCGGGACGTACTTCTCTTCGCCTGGCTCATGCCACTCGGAACCGTCGTACAGGCAGTGGTCGGCGGCTTCACGGTGTTGACCGGCCTGCTGTGGTGGACGGTCGCCGTACACCTTGTCCTGTCCATGATCATGGTCTGGCTCGCAACCCTGTTGTACTTCAAAGTGGCCGATCCCGATCCTGCCGGACCTTCTGTACCCACTGTCCCCGAACCGCTGCGATTGCTGACCGGCTTGTCTGCAATCGTGCTGGGAGGAGTCCTGATAGCCGGGACTATGGTGACCGGCGCGGGCCCGCACGCAGGCGACAAGAGCATCGACGAACCTGTGCCACGCCTCGGAATCGAGATTGTGACGCTGGTGCATCTGCACGCTCAACTGCTAGTGGGGTACTTGGCTCTTCTGGTCGGGCTGGGTTTCGCACTCTATGCGGTGAAGGCTCCGTCGACGATCAAGTTTCGGTTGAAGATAGTGGTCGGCATCGTTCTGGCCCAGGCATTGGTGGGAGTCGTCCAGTACTTCACCGACGTGCCGGCCGTCCTGGTTGCAATCCACGTGGCAGGTGCAGGCGCGTGCACTGCGGCTACTGCCGCAATCTGGGCGGCCTGTCGTACACGTAGTTCCCTCGAAGACTCTTCGGCCGACAAGCTACCCGCCGCCCGGACGGCAGCCACTACCAACGGATAGAAGAGGAGAGGTAGTCGGACTCCCCCTCAGACGACCGACTACCTCTCCTGCTTTCTTTGACGCACCCGATCGGTGATCGGTTCCGCCTTCTCCGAACTATTTTTCCATCGACGCGTTTCTGGCCTTGGGAAAGCGTGTCTGACGTGCGACCCATCCGGCCATCTTCCGGTAATGACCGGGTGCAGGGTTGACCGAACTGACGAGTTCGCGATCCCACTCCGACTCGGTCAGGTTGCCGGCGGCCTCCACCAACGCACGCGCGACTGCCGGGCTTTCCACTACCTGATCGCCCAGTATCCCGTCAGCGCCGACCATCGTCACCCGTGTTCCGGCCCGTCCGACAGGCTGAATGACGACTTTGCCCGATCCTCCGTGTTCGCCGACGAAGGATCGGACGGCCGACAACGCACCAGCAGGCACATCGATTGTCGGACCGGACTTGTTCTCGGAGGTCGAATCCTCGGCGGGCGAGTTCTTTTCATCGATTGCCATGGTTCGACAATACCGCTGGGTAACAGCGATAGAACAGACAGGGCGCCACCCACGCATGTAGGCAATCTAACCCCGCGCAGCCGATCGCACGAACGTGCCGCGGCAGTCGGGCGTCAGTATAGACACACGAGGTTCGACGTCAGGACAACAGTTGAGTGAGCGTGTCCCAGCCGACCACCGAGTCCACGGCCAAGCCACAGAAAACCAGAGCCAGATACTCGTTCGAGAGGATGAAAAGCTTCATCGGCTTGACCGGAGTTCCCGCGCGGACACCTGAGTAGAGGCGATGGGCCACCGTGAGGAACCAAGCACCGGCCGCCACTGCGATCACGGCATAGATGACACCGGATCCGGGCATGAGTGCCAGCGTTGCAGCGACAGTTGCCCAGGCGTACAGAACGATGTGCTTCGTCACCTTCTGTTCGGATGCCACCGCAGGCAACATCGGAACGTTCGCAGCCTGGTAGTCCTCCTTGTAACGGAGCATCAATGCCCACGTGTGCGGAGGTGTCCACAGGAAGATGACGAGGAACATCACCACGGCCTGCCAGCCGATCGTGCCGGTGACCGCCGACCAGCCGATCATGACGGGCATGCAACCAGCGGCGCCGCCCCACACCACATTCTGCGACGTCCGGCGTTTGAGGACCAGGGTGTACACGAAGATGTAGAAACAAATCGTGGCGACGGCAAGGATGCCGCTGAGCAGGTTGGTGGTTGCCCACAACCAGAAGAACGAGATGACGCCGAGACTCACCCCGAACACGAAGGCGTGCGACACCGGCATTGCTCCACGAGCAAGTGGCCTCTTGGCAGTGCGAGCCATTATTTTGTCGATGTCGGCATCAGCGACCATGTTCAGACTGTTCGCACTCGCTGCCGCAAGCATTCCGCCGAACAGCGTGGTGAGGATCAGCATGGGCTGAACATGACCACGGTCGGCAAGCAACATCGCCGGAATCGTCGTCACCAGGAGCAGTTCGATCACTCGAGGCTTGGTCAGGGCGACGTAGGCCATGAACAATGCCAAAGCCCGTCGGGGGGCCGAAGTGGGACGACTCGGATCGGCTTCGCTTCCAGCGTCGGTACCGAGGTCGTTGTCCTCTGGATTGCTGGGACCGCTTGCGAATCCGTGGCCGCCGGACTGCTGCCCAATTCGCACTACGTCTCCTTGCACAGGCTCGAACACACATGGTCATGCGTACGCGCGGTGATCACAGTCGGCGATTACCTACGTACTACTACAGGCGATGGTAGACGCCGAGCATCGCGGCTCCAATTCGCAGGCCCCCAAAGTGAGAAACATATCCCCTGCCGGGTAACTGCGTCAGGCCCGGGCAGCGAATGCAGGAGAGCCCGACGGGGGGAAGACACGACAATGAGCTGCCGCAGAACTAGGCTGGTGCTCGGCGGCATCTCGATCGAACCAAGATCGAATGCACGTCGGCCTCAATTATACGAATGTCAGGAGATCTCTGCTCGTGTCGACCACAGACGATATTGACGTCCTCACCACGGCGCACCACCCCAGCGACTGGACGGACCTGGACACCAGGGCGGTCGATACCGTCAGAGTCCTCGCTGCGGACGCGGTTCAAAAGGTCGGAAACGGTCACCCCGGGACGGCGATGAGTCTCGCGCCACTCGCGTACACGCTGTTCCAGCGGACCATGCGCCACGATCCGACCGACACCCACTGGATCGGTCGCGACCGCTTCGTGTTGTCCTGCGGCCATTCGAGCCTGACGCTGTACTTGCAGCTCTACCTCGGCGGATTCGGACTCGAACTGATCGACATCGAGTCCCTACGCACATTCGGGTCGAAGACACCCGGCCACCCCGAGTTCCGGCACACCGACGGCGTCGAGATCACGACCGGTCCGCTCGGTCAGGGACTGGCGTCGGCTGTCGGCATGTCCATGGCGTCGCGACGTGAGCGGGGATTGTTCGATCCTGAACCTGCGCTCGGCGCAAGTCCGTTCGACCACTTCATCTACGTCATCGCTTCCGATGGCGACATCGAAGAAGGAATCACCTCCGAGGCGTCCTCACTTGCCGGTACGCAGCAACTCGGCAACCTCATTCTCTTCTACGACGACAACAAGATTTCGATCGAGCACTCGACCGATATCGCATTGTCGGAGGACACCGCAGCACGCTACGAGGCGTACGGCTGGCACGTCCAGGTCGTCGAGGGCGGCGAGAACGTCACGGCGATAGAAGCAGCCGTCGAGGCAGCCAAGGCGGTGACCGACAAGCCGTCGATCATCGTTCTGCGCACCATCATCGGCTTCCCCGCGCCGACGATGATGAACACCGGCGCCGTTCACGGTGCGGCGCTCGGCGAAGAAGAGATCGTGAAGGTCAAGAAGGCTCTCGGTTTCGACCCTGAGAAGACGTTCGAGGTGACCGACGAGGTCATCGCGCATACCCGCACCCTCCAGGAACGCGGTCGCAAGGCGCACGAAGAGTGGAACATCGAATTCGACGCCTGGGCAGCGCGTGAGCCCGAGCGCAAGAAGTTGCTCGACCGTCTCACCCAAGGGACGCTCCCAGAAGGATGGACCGATGTCCTCCCGACCTGGGAGCCCGGCAGCAAGGCCATCGCAACCCGAGCGGCCTCCGGCGAGGTTCTCAACGCGGTAGGACCCGTTCTCCCGGAACTGTGGGGCGGATCGGCGGACCTCGCGGGCAGCAACAACACCACCATCAAGGGCGCCAAGTCGTTCGGCCCCACCTCGATCTCCACCGACGACTGGGACGCAGAGCCATACGGTAGGACCCTGCACTTCGGCATCCGCGAGCACGCGATGGGCGCCATTCTGAGCGGCATCGTCATGCACGGACCGACGCGCGCCTACGGCGGCACGTTCATGCAGTTCAGTGACTACATGCGGCCCGCTGTTCGGTTGGCGTCGCTCATGGACATCGATCCCATCTACGTGTGGACACACGACTCCATCGGTCTCGGCGAGGACGGCCCGACCCACCAACCGGTCGAGCACCTCGCGGCACTGCGCGCAATCCCGAACCTGTCCGTCGTCCGCCCAGGCGATGCCAACGAGACAGCCTTCGCATGGCAGGCCGTGCTGGCCAAGTCGAGCAGCAGTGGCCCGGTCGGACTGGCGCTGACGCGTCAGGGCATCCCTGTCCTGGCGGGAACCAGCTACGAGGGTGTGTCCAAGGGCGGTTACATTCTGTCGGACTCCCCGACCGCACCCGAGGTCATTCTCATCGGTACCGGTTCGGAACTCCAGTACGCAGTAGAGGCGCAGAAGCTGCTCGCAGAGCAGTCGATAGCCGCTCGCGTCGTGTCGATGCCGTGTGTGGAGTGGTTCGAAAGCCAAGACCAGAACTACCGCGACCAGGTGATTCCACCCACGGTCAAAGCCCGTGTCTCGGTCGAAGCCGGCATCGCAATGCCGTGGTACAAGATCGTCGGCGGCTTCGGGGAGATCGTGTCGCTCGAACACTACGGCGAGTCGGCGGACGCCAAAACATTGTTCCGCAAGTACGGATTCACCGCCGAGGCCGTCACCGCCGCCGCACAGCGGTCCATCACCAACGTGAAGGGATAACAGATATGACCCAGAACAAGAATCTCGCAGATCTGTCCGCAGCAGGCGTATCCGTCTGGCTCGACGATCTGTCGCGTGACCGCATCTCTTCCGGCAACCTGCAGGAACTGATCGACAGCAAGAGCGTCGTCGGCGTGACGACCAATCCGTCGATCTTCCAGGCAGCGCTCAGCAAGGGAAACGCCTACGATGCTCAGGTAACCGAGCTGGCCGAACGTGGTGCCGATGTCGACGCCACCATCCGCACCGTCACTACCGACGACGTACGAAACGCGTGCGACATCTTCACACCGGTCTTCGAGGCGACCGGCGGAGTCGACGGACGCGTTTCCATCGAGGTCGATCCACGGCTGGCACACGACACCGAGAAGACGATCGCTCAAGCGGTCGAGCTGTGGAAGATCGTCGACCGGCCGAACGTCCTGATCAAGATCCCGGCAACCGAGGCAGGCATTCCCGCCATCGCCAAGGCCATCGGTGAGGGCATCAGCGTCAACGTCACACTGATCTTCTCCGTCGAACGCTACGAACTGGTCATCGGCGCATACCTCGAAGGCCTCGAAGCTGCTCGCGCCGCCGGGCACGACCTGTCGAAGATCCACTCGGTCGCGTCGTTCTTCGTCTCTCGCGTCGACACCGAGATCGATGCGCGCCTGGACAAGATCGGCACCCCTGCCGCGAAGGACCTCCAGGGTAAGGCCGCGCTGGCCAACGCGCGGCTCGCGTACGTGGCCTATCAGCAGGCGTTCGAGGTGGGCTCACGGTTCCACGATCTCGCTGCGTCCGGCGCTCGCCCGCAGCGTCCTCTGTGGGCGTCGACCGGGGTAAAGAATCCGGCATACTCGGACACCTTGTACGTCACCGATCTGGTCTCCCCCAACACCGTGAACACGATGCCGGAAAAGACCATGGATGCGGTCGCCGATCGTGGTGAGGTCACCGGCGACACTATTTCCGGTAAGGGCCCCGAATCCCAGGAAGTGTTCGATAAGCTTTCCGCTATCGGGATCGATATTTCGGATGTGTTCCTCACCCTCGAGAACGAGGGCGTCGAAAAGTTCGAGGCATCGTGGAACGAACTGCTCGAAGCCACCGGTGAGCAGCTTCGCCAAGCGGGCCAGAAGAGCTGATACGTGGACACCGCAGACACCGACCCGAAGAGCAATGCGGAGTGGCGCAACCCACTTCGCGATCCTCGCGATAAACGCCTTCCTCGTATCGCCGGCCCGTGCAGCCTGGTGATATTCGGCGTCACAGGCGATCTCGCTCGAAAGAAGCTCATGCCTGCGGTCTACGACCTGGCGAACCGGGGGCTACTCCCCCCCGGTTTCGCTTTGGTCGGCTTCGCTCGTCGCGAGTGGGGCAACGAAGATTTCGCGAAGATCGTGCACGATGCAGTTCGCGATCACGCACGAACACCCTTCATCGAAGAAGTCTGGAACACACTCGCCGAAGGATTCCGATTCGTACAGGGTTCCTTCGACGACGACGCCGCCTTCGACGACTTGGCCCGCACGCTGGGCGAACTGGATGCAACACGCGGCACCTCCGGCAACCACGCCTTCTACCTTTCGGTTCCTCCCAGCGCGTTTCCGGTTGTGCTCGAACAACTCTCGCGATCCGGGTTGGCGCAGAGCACGGACGACAAATGGCGTCGCGTCGTCATCGAGAAGCCCTTCGGCCACGACCTGGCGAGCGCCAAGGAACTGAACGCCGTCGTGAACCGAGTATTTCCCGAGGACACCGTTTTCCGCATCGACCACTATCTCGGCAAGGAAACAGTTCAGAATATTTTGGCGCTCCGGTTCGCGAACCAGTTGTTCGACCCGATCTGGAACGCACACTACGTCGATCACGTCCAGATCACGATGGCCGAGGACATTGGCCTCGGTGGGCGGGCCGGTTACTACGACGGCATCGGCGCAGCACGTGACGTGATCCAGAATCATCTGCTGCAACTGTTGGCCATCACTGCCATGGAGGAACCGGTCAGTTTCAGTCCCACCGAATTGCAGTCGGAGAAGATCAAAGTTCTCTCGGCAACGAAGTTGGCGGAACCACTGGCCCAGACTTCGGCGCGCGGTCAATACAGCGCGGGATGGCAGGGCAGCCAGAAGGTCAAGGGGCTGAAGGAAGAAGAAGGTTTCGACACCGAGTCCAACACCGAGACCTATGCCGCCATCACGCTCGAGGTCGACACGCGTCGATGGGGTGGAGTTCCGTTCTACCTCAGGACAGGTAAAGCACTCGGTCGCCGGGTCACCGAAATTGCGATGGTGTTCAAACGTGCGCCGCATCTTCCTTTCGACGAAACGATGACAGAAGAACTCGGCCAGAATGCACTGGTCATCAGGGTTCAACCCGACGAGGGTGTGACGATGCGTTTCGGGTCCAAGGTGCCTGGCTCGAGCATGCAGGTTCGAGACGTCAGCATGGACTTCAGCTATGGCCAGGCGTTCACGGAGTCTTCACCGGAGGCTTACGAGCGGCTCATCCTCGATGTACTGCTCGGTGAGCCGTCACTGTTCCCGGTCAACGCCGAGGTCGAGCTTTCGTGGCAGATTCTGGATCCGATTCTCGACTTCTGGGCTGCGGGTGGCACGGCCGAACCGTACGAGGCAGGTACGTGGGGTCCGACATCGGGCGACGAAATGATGCACCGCACCGGACGCGAATGGAGAAGACCGTGATTGTCGATATCCCCGCCACGACGACAAGGGCGGTGGGCAAGAAGCTGATCGAGCTTCGTGAATCCGGAGGCGCTGTCACCATCGGACGGGTGCTCACGCTCATCGTCGCCTGCCGTGATGGCGAGCAAGCCGAGACTGCCATCGCGGCAGCCAACGAAGCGAGCCGAGAGCATCCGTGTCGCGTCATCGTCCTCATTCGAGGAGACCGCTCTGCCGAATCCGGGCTGGATGCCCAGATTCGGGTGGGTGGCGATGCGGGAGCATCCGAGGTAGTTGTGCTCAGGCTGCACGGTGAACTTGCCGAGCACGAGCACAGTGTCGTCATTCCTTTTCTGCTGCCGGACACCCCGATCGTAGTCTGGTGGCCTAATGAAGCGCCCAAGATTCCCGCGCAAGATCCGTTGGGCAAGTTGGCAATTCGGCGAATTACCGATGCTACGAATTCGACGGATCCGACGTCGACGATCAAGTCACGGCTCGACAGTTACTCCCAGGGCGACTCGGATCTGTCGTGGAGTCGAGTCACCTACTGGCGTGGGTTGCTCGCTACCGCGCTGGATCAGGCTCCACACGAAAAGGTCTTGGACGTCACAGTTTCCGGCCTCGCAGAGGAGCCTGCACTCGACATACTCGCCGGGTGGCTCGCAGTGAAGCTCGAGGTACCGGTGCACCGTAGGACCGGTGAATTGAAAGTCGAACTTAAGCGCGAGAACAGCGCGATCAGTATCGTTCGACCCCAGACCGGGAAGACGGCAACGCTGTCGAGAACAGGTCAGCCCGACGCCGAGGTCGCACTCGCACGCCGTGAGACTCGCGAGTGCCTTGCCGAGGAATTACGCCGACTCGATACCGATGAAATCTACGAACTCGCATTGAAAGGGCTATCCAAGGTGAGCTATGAGTGAGACGTCGGTTCTGCAGTTCCTGGACGCGCAAGCACTGATCGACGCTGCACGATCCCGGTTCGTCGAAGTGGTTGTCGCTGCCCAGGCCGATCGTGGTTCTGCCTCGGTCGTGCTCACGGGTGGCGGCACCGGAATCGCATTGCTCGAGGCCCTGCGGGACGACTCCGGCGCAATCGACTGGTCACAAGTGGATGTCTACTTCGGTGACGAACGCTTCCTTCCGTCGGGCGATCCGGAACGGAACGAAGTACAGGCCAGGAACGCTCTGCTCGACCACGTCCCGGTTCACCCGGACCGTGTGTTCCCGATGGCCGCGTCCGACGGGCCGCACGGGAGCGATGCACGACTCGCTGCCGTGACCTACGCCCAGATTCTGGGGTCGCATTCGGAGGGGAACCACACTCCGGCGTTCGACATCCATCTGCTCGGTATGGGCGGTGAGGGCCACATCAATTCGCTCTTCCCGCATACCGATGCAGTGTGCGAGAAGACTCACTACGTCGTTGCCGTCGAGGACTCCCCCAAGCCACCGCCGGTTCGAATCACGTTGACACTACCGGCAATTCAACGTGCCCAGCATGTGTGGCTGCTGGTGTCCGGCGCAGCGAAGGCCGAAGCGGTATCCGCTGCCGTAGGTGGCGCCGACCCAGTCGACATACCGTCTGCCGGCGCGCTCGGTTCTACCTCGACCATATGGTTCCTCGACGCGGATGCAGCATCGGGGCTTGCCACCGACTGAAAGCACTGTAGACGGCGCCGATCCTTGTCATGTCAGACAGGCTCGGTGCCGTGCGTGCCGGATTCGAGAGCCTTTTCGGCGTCGACCGGGGTCTGCCCGACCGGCATCTGAACTCGATGCGCACCGTGCCCGACCGAGCGGTAAGCCCTTCCGTCACGCCATGATTCGATGCTTTCTCTGCAGTGCGACATGTCTTCCTCCTTGGTCCGCGGTCCCATCCCCCTATCTCTTATGACGCGCCGACAGCGGGGCTGGTTCCACCGACGCCCCAATTCGTTTTATCGCGCCGAGCTGCTCGTTGCCCGGGACCGATCGAGCCCCGGGCGAACGAAAACTCAGCCGCTGTTGCGAAGCGCGGTCGCAAGACCGTTCATCGTCAACAGAATTCCGCGTTTGACGCGTTCATCCGTATCGCCTGCGCGGAACCTGCGCAACATTTCCACCTGCATCTGGTTCAACGGTTCGAGATACGGGAACCTGTTGTGAACCGAGCGCTCCAATGCCGGGTTGTCCTCGAGCAGTCGAGTGTGACCGGTGATCCGCAGATACATACGCACCGTCTTCGCGTGCTCGACCTCGATCATGCCGAAGATCCGTCCGCGTAGCTCCCGATCCGGGACGAGCTCTGCGTAGCGCGCGGCAATACCCAAGTCCGACTTGGCCATCACCTGGGCAAGGTTGGACAATACGGTCTGGAAGAACGGCCATCTCCGATACAGATCGGTGAGAGAGGCAAATTTATCCTCGTCCCCGCCGACCCACTCTTCTATCGCAGTTCCTGTTCCGTACCAGCCCGGAAGCATGACTCGACATTGACTCCACGACATGACCCACGGGATCGCGCGCAGGTCGCTCACCGAGTTGGTCGGCTTGCGGGAGGCGGGACGGCTTCCGATGTTCAACTCACCGACCTCTGCTAGTGGCGTCGCCATCCGGAAGTACTCCACGAATCCAGGCTCGTCATGGACCAGTCGGCCGTATGCCGCACGCGCTCGCTCGGCTAGATCGTCGAGGACTGCGTAAGCAGGCTCCGCATCCTCGCCCAGGCCTTCGACATCCAACAGCGTCGACTCGAGCGTTCCGGCTACGAGCGACTCCAGATTCCGACGAGCCCTGGAAGGCTCGGCATACTTGGCAGCGATGATCTCGCCCTGCTCGGTCAAACGAAGTGAACCCTGCACGACCCCGGGCGGCTGCGCCAGTATCGCGTCGTAGCTCGGGCCACCACCGCGGCCGATAGTGCCACCGCGACCGTGGAAGAGCCGCAACCTGATCCCGGTCTTGCGCGACGCTTCGAGCAGGTCTAGTTCAGCTCGATACAGCGCCCAGTTGGCCGCCAGATATCCGCCGTCTTTGTTGGAGTCCGAGTACCCCAGCATGACTTCCTGGTTCAAGCCTTGACCAGCGATCAGCGCTCGATACACCGGCACTTCGAGAGTGGCGATCAACGTCACCGCGCCCTGTTGCAGGTCCTCGATTGTCTCGAACAACGGCACGACGCCCACAGACGACGTCGGTGCCGACCCGTCGACTCCGGGGTCGAAGATGCCCGCCTCCTTGAGCAACAAGGCTGCCTCGAGCATGTCGCTGACAGACTCGCACATGCTGATGATGTAGTTCTGGATCGTGTCGGGACCCAGATGATCGATCGCTTCCTTGGCAGCTCGAACGATGCCCAGTTCCTTCGTCGCGAGCTCGCTGAGCTCGGCGGTCGGACCGATCAATGGGCGCCGGGTCGTCAGTTCACGAGAGAGTACTGCCACTCGGTCCGCCTCGTCGAGTGACAGGTAGTCCTGGTGTACGCCGGCCCATGCGAGAAGCTCGGCGACCACCACTTCGTGAGTCTCGGAATTCTGTCGCATGTCCAACGCTTGCAGGTGAAAGCCGAATGTCTCGACAGCCCGCCGCAACTTTCGAAGGCGATCATCGGCAATCAGTGCGTCACCGTCTGCACGCAAAGCACGATCGACCGTGTCCAAATCGTCGAGAACCTCCTGTGGCCGACCGTAGGGCGCCGCCCCACGGTCGAGCGCCGAGACCGGTACCGAGTCGAGGACCGCACCCGCCGTGGCCGACAGTCGTGCTCGAACACCTGCTACGGCCACTCGATACGGCTCATCGGACCGACGATCATCCGGCTCACCCGAGGTAGAAGCGAGGGTGAGTAGGTCCTCGGTGACGGCCACCAGCCTGGCAGACATCGACAGTTCCTTCTCGAGCGAGACCAATTCGTCCAAGTAGTATGCAAACGCGACGTACCCGGCTTGGTGCGTGGCGGTATGTACCACCTCTGCGGTGACGTTCGGATTTCCGTCGCGATCTCCACCGATCCACGAACCAGGACGCAGGATGGGTCGTGCCAGCAGATTGCTGTCCGGCCACCGGAGCCGCAGTGCGCTCCGCACATCGGCGTTCAGCGCGGGGATGACATCGAACAACGAGGACTCGAAATAGCGAAGACCGACTTCGATCTCGTCTTGAATACGCAAGCGCGACAAACGAATCAGAGCTGTTTCCCACAGGGTCAGTACTTGACGTCGGATCTGGGTGTCGATGGACGTCAATTCCTGCGCGGAACTCGAGGCCTTGGCCGTCGATACGACCTGGCGCCGACGCATCAGGTCGGTGATTCTCGCCTGGACGTCGAATACGGTACGTCGACGGGTCTCGGTGGGATGTGCCGTGATCACCGGCGAAACCAGTGCACCCGCCAACGCTGCAGTCACCTGCGACTGGGTGAGGCCCGCTGCATCGAGCGCGAGCCACGTTGCATCGAGACTACTGGCCTGCGGTGGATCGTTTCTGTCGACGTGGATGGCGCGACGTCGCTCGCGGTGTAAGTCCTCCGCGAGATTTGCAAGGAGCGAGAAATGACTGAACGCTCGAATCAATGGAATCGCTTGGGCCACATCGGCATCGGCATAAAAGCCGGCAGAATCTTCGCGCTCCACCTCGGATCGGCGAACAGCGAAAGATTCCAGCCGCGCACGTTCGACGAGATCGAACACGTCAGGACCTTCGTGTTCACGAATGATATCGCCGAGGATTCCACCGAGATAGCGGATGTCCTCGCGGAGGGGCTCGGTCAACTCACGGCCCTGAGCGGTCGGTGTGACGAAGGCAGGTGACCCGACCGACTCGAAGGAGTATTCGCTCATCTCCCCAGTATCGCCGAGTCGAGCCGCGTGCGCAGCTCGAAACCGGATCGATACCGCGGTCAGCCGAATATCAGGAGTACTTGATCTCCAAACCGATTCCGAGGATTGCAATGAGCCACACCACTCCGGTGAAAATCGTCAAACGATCGAGGTTCTTCTCGACCACAGTCGAGCTGGACAAGCTCGACTGGACGCCGCCACCGAACAGACTGGACAGACCGCCGCCCTTGCCGCGATGCAGCAGGATCAACAAAATCAGCGCCAGACTGGTGATAACCAGCAGGATATCCAGAAACAGATCCATGTCCACCTCAAAATCGATTGGATGCCTTTGGCAGCTTACCTGCCCTACGAACAGGTTCGGACACCGTGCCTGAAGAGCACGGTGTCCGAACCGTTCGAATCTGCCACGATCGCGTCAACTACCCGACGACCATTCGTACTCCCGTGCCTGAAAACCGAGAATCGATACGAAAACTCCGGATCAGGGAAGCGGCCCGCCGGCGGCGATAGCCGACAGTGTGGCAAATTCGTCGGCCTTGAGGGATGCGCCACCCACGAGCGCCCCGTCGACATCGACCTGTCCGACGATCTCGCCGACGTTCTTTGCGTTGACCGAACCCCCGTAGAGAACTCGAACCACGGCGGCAACTTCGTCGGAAGCCAGGATCTTCAGTTCCTCACGGATCGCGCCGCACACTTCTTGAGCGTCGGACGCGCTGGCCACTCGACCTGTACCGATGGCCCAGACCGGCTCGTAGGCTATGACAACCTTCGAGATGTCTTCGGCCGACAGTCCACTCAGCGAGCCGCGCAGCTGCTTGACGTTGTACGACACGTGCTCACCGGCCTCCCTGATGTTCAAGCCCTCACCGATGCAGACGATCGGGGTGAGCCCGTTCTTCAGAGCCGCCTTGGTCTTGGCCGACACCGTCGCGTCGTCCTCGCTGTGTAGCGTACGACGCTCGGAGTGGCCGACGACCACAAAGGTGACACCCAGCTTCGCCAGCATCGAGCCACTGATTTCGCCTGTGAACGCACCCGAGTCATGTGCCGACACGTCCTGCGCACCGAAGGTGAGCAGAAGCTTGTCACCCTCGATGAGGGTTTGCACGCTACGAATGTCGGTGAACGGCGGGATAACCGTCACATCGACCGTGTCGAAGTACTTTGCCGGCAGCGAGAACGCGATCTTCTGCACCAGCGAAATCGCTTCGAGGTGATTCAGATTCATTTTCCAGTTGCCTGCGATGAGCGGCTTGCGTGACACGAGTCAGACCTCCAACGCTGCGAGTCCGGGAAGGTGCTTGCCCTCGAGGTACTCGAGGGACGCGCCACCACCGGTCGAGATGTGCGAAAAACCGTCGTCCGGCAACCCGAGGGCACGTACGGCGGCAGCGGAATCACCACCACCGACGACGCTGAACGCACCGTTGGCAGTTGCCGATCCGATCGCTTCGGCCAAGCCCTTGGTCCCGGCCGCAAACTTCTCGAACTCGAACACGCCCATCGGACCGTTCCAGAACACTGTCTTGGCCGCGCGCAGAACCGCACCGAAGCGTGCCACCGACTCAGGTCCGATATCGAGCCCCATCCAGCCGTCCGGAATCTCGTAGGACTGAACGATCTTCGATTCGGCAGAAGCAGAGAACGAATCGGCGACGACGACATCCTTGGGAAGATGAATGACATCTCCGAATCGCTCGAGCAGATCCTTGCAGGTGTCGATCATGTCCTCCTGCAGCAGCGAGGTACCTACCGAAACACCCTGAGCAGCGAGGAATGTAAAGCACATGCCACCGCCGATCACGAGGGTGTCGACCTTCGGTGCGAGTGCCTCGATCACCGCGAGCTTGTCGGTCACCTTCGAACCACCCAGGACCACTGCGTAAGGCCGTTTCGGGGTCTCGGTGAGCGTCTTCAAGACCTCCACCTCGGTGGCCACAAGATTTCCCGCGTACGACGGCAGGAGTGCGGCAACGTCGAAAACCGAAGCTTGCTTACGATGAACCACCCCGAACCCGTCGGATACGAAAGCGCCCTCGCCATCGGTCAGTGCAACGAGTTCCGCAGCCAAGCTCGCGCGCTCGGCGTCGTCCTTGCTGGTCTCCCGCGGGTCGAAGCGGATGTTCTCCAGCAGAAGTACATCGCCATCCGTGAGACCCTCGGCGCGTGCCTGTGCGTCCTGGCCGACGACGTCGCCTGCGAGCTGAACATGACGTCCGAGCAGCTCACCCAGCTTTGCCGCTACCGGAGCCAGCGAGTACTTCGCCTCCGGTTTGCCGTCGGGTCGGCCGAGGTGCGCTGTGATGATCAGCTTCGCATCGGCGTCGAGCAGCGCTTTGAGCGTGGGCAGCGATGCAACGATCCGACCGGGATCGGTGATGACACCGTTCTCGATCGGAACGTTGAAGTCGGCGCGCACGAGCACTGCGCGGCCGGAAACGCCGGCCGACAGCAGATCTTGCAGTGTCTTGACGGCCATGTTGATCAGAGAGACTTTCCGACGAGTCCGATGAGGTCCACGAGGCGGTTGGAGTAACCCCACTCGTTGTCGTACCAGGAGACGATCTTGACCTGGTCATCTATGACCTTGGTAAGGCCGGAATCGAAGATCGATGAGTGCGGGTCGGTGACGATGTCCGAGGAGACGATCGGGTCGGTGTTGTACTTCAGGATGCCCTTGAGCGGTCCCTCTGCTGCGATCCGCATAGCCTCGTTGATCTCCTCGACACTCGCCTTCTTCGCGAGGTGGGCGGTGAGGTCGGTGACGGAGCCGGTTGGGATCGGAACCCGAAGTGCGTAGCCGTCGAGCTTGCCGAGCAGCTGTGGGAGAACCAGGCCGATGGCCTTCGCTGCGCCGGTGCCGGTCGGAACGACGTTCAGAGCGGCTGCGCGTGCGCGACGGAGGTCAGAATGCGGACCGTCCTGCAGGTTCTGATCCTGTGTGTACGCGTGGATGGTCGTCATGAGGCCCTTGACGATGCCGAAGTTGTCGTCGAGGACCTTCGCGATGGGGCCGAGGCAGTTGGTGGTGCACGACGCGTTGGAGATGACCGTGTGGGCCGCGCCGTCGTAGTCGGTGTGGTTGACACCCATCACGACGGTGAAGTCCTCGTTGGACGCCGGCGCCGAGATGATCACCTTCTTGGCGCCGCCGGAGTCGACGT
>JBBPZN010000008.1:0-32692 GCA_038198705.1 Mycobacteriales bacterium | reverse complement strand
GTATTGTCTCCAGCAACACTCCTGCCAGCGGAAACGAGCACCCATGCCTGCGATCTCGCCGAAATACCAGATCAGTACCGCCACGAAGGCTCAGCACCTAGAGATGCTCGTCGAATGCCTAGCTAAGACCTACGCGAACGCGAACGTGACCGACGTCGTGAACGCTGAGTTCTGGTCGAACGTGGCGGGTCTGCACGGGCTGCTGGCAGCACAGACGACCTTGCCGAACTGATGCCCACCGACGAAGAATTCGCGGTCTCCGTCGTTGCCGAACGTGACCACGACGGAGACCGCGGAGTCGGACGCTATCTGAAGGGGGCATAGAGCCATGGCTCCATCGAAGCCGAACCCTGCTGCAGCCACCGTGACAGCGGTATTCGCCGCAAAAGCGCGGGAGGTCGGCGTTGTGCTCGAGGACGACGACCTGATGGTCCTCGCGGATCTGCAAGCTACGACCGACGACATCGCAGCCCTCGACGCGGCACTGCGAACGGACGGACGGATCATGACGAGCAAAAGCGGTACGGCCAAGGTGCACCCGGCCCTGTCAGCGGTTCGGCAACTCAGAGTGACTAGCGCTCGACTTATGGCGGTGATGGACGGGCGCATTACCGCGGCAAAAGCTGGTGCTGTGACCGTTGCCGGCGGGCAACCCGGTGTACGCGGCGTCCAGAGCGGTAACGGTACTCAAAACCAGAAGCGGGACGGTGCGCGGGCCGCAACACGCGGCGAAGGCCGTACCGCTCGCCTACGGACCACAGGGAGGGGCGCGTAATGGCCCGGCTGGCAACACGAACCGAAGCGGCATCCCGAGGCGAGGAACGCCCACCGACTTTCGAAGACATCCCGGCTCGATTGAGGCCGTCCGCATGGCAAAACTGGTCGAGCCAGGTCACCCCGGAGATGGTCGAAGCAGAGTTCGGCGAGGCGTGCGGCATCTCCGATCACTACCGAAAAGTGATGATTGCCGAGCGAATGCGTTCCGATGCATACACCGAGTGGCTGGCCGAGCACGACCTCCTCAGCAAGCTCGGTCAGCCGATCCGTGGGTGGGACTCGGTCACGGTAGCGCGCTGGCAGGAAGCTCTCGACGAGGGTGCCGAATGAGCGATGCGGCCCTCATCGTCCCGGCGAAGTGCAGGGCCGGGCACCTACTCGAACCCAGAACCTGCTTTATTCAGTCAGGTTCGGGCTCGAGCTACAGTCGCCGCGATTTCGAGTGCTTGATCTGTCTACGAATCGCCTGCTGGACAGCTCATTTTCCCGACGAAGCGGTCCCCGGCCCGGTCATCGAACCCGAGATGTTCAAGCGGCAGAATCATCTCTGGGAAGGCAGACTGCGACGCGCAGTCTTGTTCCAGGGCATCCGGTTCGAGAGCGAATTTCAATACGAAGACCCCGATTCGACGCCGGCCATTCGCGCTGAGCGGGTCGCTGCGGAGCTGAACGCCCAACACGAACTCGCACTTGCGGAGGCAGCCAAGATGGAACGTGCAGACCGTGCGGTCCGCGAGACGGAGCGCCAGGAGCAACTCCGCGTGCAGCGCGCCGCGGGGCTCGAGTCCACGTTACGAATCCGCGAATTGATGGGCGCGCGATGACCGGCACCCCGAGCTGCGCGAACGAGACCGCCCCGAACCTCCATGCCTCGAAACTCGACGCTGCATCCATCGAGTTTCGAGGCGGGTACATCAGTTTTCAGCGGGCCCGACCGGCGATCATCCGAGTAGGCGGTAGAGGCAATACTGAAATCGCAATGGCGGCAAACTCTTTCGGACTCGTAAACTCTTCCCTGACTGCCGAACCGCAACCGAACCTGTAAGCATAGAGTCTCGACTCTTACTGTGCAACAACAGGATTGAGCATAGAACATTGGACAGGCCGGACGCGGCCGACCTACCCTGACTAGTGCAGGCCATCCCCGAATGAACCGGGGTGGCCTTTTGCATTACGAGGGAGGAACTCCAGTGGCTGGTCGGACCTACGTTGCGGGCTCGGCCGCGGTCAAGCTGGTCCCCCATAGCGGTAGCTTCCATATGGACACACGCCGCGAGCTTGCGAAGCAACCGCTGCGCGCCTCCGTTCAGCTGGTGGCTGACGCAAAAGGCTTCCGGACCGATGCTCGTGAACGACTCAAAGCGGGACCTGGCATCACCCACAAGGTGAAATTGACTGCCGACCTGACCGGGTTCAAGCAGGAGGCGCAGGTCAAGCTCGACGCGGTCCGACTCAAAGTCAAGGTCGACGTCACAGCAGGCAACACAGGCAGCGAGATGCAACGTCTCCGCGCCGAACTGGCGGCAGCGCGGTTGAGCGTCACCATCAAGGTGGAGATCGACGAGAACGGCTACCGCGAGAAGCTGGCCATACTCACTCGGACCCGAACGCAAACTATCCGAGTCGACATGGACTCCTCGGCCATCGACCAAATGCGTCAGGCTTTCGGGGAATTCAATTCGGTCATCAACAACACGACCAACAACATAACCTCGGCGGGACGTTCCAGCAGTGGCTTGATGAGCGGGCTGATGCCTGTTCTCGGCCTGTTTGTCGCCATCGCAGCGATCTCCCTGATCCCGCTGATCGGACAGCTCAGCCAGGCGCTCGGGGTGATCGCGCTGATGCCTGCCGCAGCCGGGGCAGCCGTCGCGGCGATCGCGACCTTGGCCATCGGTTTCGAGGGGATCGGCAAGGCTTTCACAGCGAAAGCCCCGAAAAACACCAGTGTCGCATCCTCGCAGTACCAGCAGGCCGGCGCACTGCGCTCTATGGCAGCAGCAGAGCGGTCTTTGGCGAACGCTCAGCGCTCCAGCGTTTCCGCGCAGAAACGGCTCAACGACGAGCGCAAGAACGCGGTGCGCCGTCTACGCGACATGAACGACGAACTCGACTCCTCCGTCCTCAACGAGGAGGACGCGCGCATTGCCATCATCCGCGCGCAGGAAAGTCTCGGGGAGGCGTACGCCAACGGCAGCGCATTGGACCAGCGGGAGGCGCGCAACCAGGTCCGGCAGGCCGAAGAAGGTCTAGACCAGATCATGAAGAAGAATCAGGACTTGCGCGCCGACACCGAAGCCACCAACAAGGCCGGGGTGGAAGGTGACGCTGGGGTGATCGCGGCGAAGGAAGCGGTGGTCGACGCGCTCGACGGGGTGACGGCGGCGCAGGAAGGTGTCGCTGCCGCTGGCGATTCGATGGCGAAGTCCACCCAGACCGGCACCGAGGCAGTTAACGAGCTCGAGGAGGCGCTCGCCAACCTCTCCCCAGAGGCGCGAGCATTCGTCGAGACGGTCCGCGGACTAGGCGATGAGTGGCGCGACCTCCGCATGGAGGTCCAGGACAACCTGTTCAGCGGTCTGAGCACCGAGGTGACCAGGCTCGCAGACAACTACATTCCGCTGCTCAAAGACGGCTTGAGCGGGATTGCGACGGAGATCAACGGCGGCATCAAACGAGCCCTCGACGACCTCAACAGCAATGCCTCCATGGAGAACTTCCGCACCATCATCGAGAACACTCGGCTGGCGATCGGCCCGATCATCGACGGCATCTCCGATCTCGGTTTCGCGCTCGGCAACATCGCCTCCATCGGAAGCGGGTTTCTGCCTGGCATCGCCACCGACTTCGCCAGCCTGATGGAACGGTTCAAGCTCTGGACGGCAGACCCGGTCAACCAGGACAAGATCCGCACGTTCATCGAGGAATCGATGGTCACCCTCGGCAAGGTCGGGGACTTCGTTTTCGAACTGGGGCGGGTCATCGGCGGGCTGTTCTCCACCTCCGACGAGGCCGGCGAGGGAATGCTCGATTCGATGACGTCGAGCCTCAAAGAGTTCGCCGACTGGATGAACACCGCCGAAGGCGACAAGCGGATGAAAGAGTTCTGGGGCTCGGTTAAGGACACCATCACCTCTGTCATGGACGCCATCGGTTTGGCGATCACGTTGGCCGACAAACTCGCGACAGTGCTCGGCCTGGACCGGACACCCATCGACACGAAAAACGGTCCGATCAAGCAGGAAACGTACGGCATCGATACGTTCAGCAAAGGCCGAAACTTCGTTGACCAAAACGGCCAAGCGGTTGACCGCGACGGCAATTCGGTGTGGCGACCCGGCGGCACAGAGGGGCTCTGGAGTCACATTCTCCCCGACTTCAAGAAAGACTCGCCCATTGCCAACGGTGGCCGCTGGCTTGGAGATTTATTCTTCGGCGACGACAGCAGCAGCCCAGACAACGTCTACGGCACCAATCCGAAGGGCGACGAGCTAGACAACTTCCGCGGCGGTGGTGGCCGGTCGGGTGGGCAGCTCGCGCCGCAGGAGGAAGACCTCACCAAGTGGCAGCAATTCAAAGACAAGATCAGCGGGATCAAAGACACGCTTGTCGGCGAAGACGGCATGTCCGGCTGGTTGGGCACCGTCAAAGTCTCGTTCGGGATGCTGGGCGACAAGGTCGGCTCCACGAAGGACTGGGTCGGAGACAAAGTCCAGGGGATGAAAGATTCTGTCTCAGACCTCAAGGATCGAGCGCTCGAATGGCTCGGCAACATGGGGGACAGTTTCGGCGGTCTCGGATCGAAGGTCGGCGAAGTGCTCGGCGACATCATCGACAACAAGTTTCCGTGGCTGGGCACCGCGATCGAAGGCGTCAAGAAGTGGTTCTCTGACGCAGTGATCGCGATCAGCGGGGTCTGGGACGGCCTCAAGAATGCCGCTGCAGCACCCATCAACTGGATCATCGACAACGTCATCAACGGGGCGCTCAAGTCGGCATGGGACGCTGTCGCCAGGGTGATTCCCGGCCTGAAACCGTGGGACGGGGTCGCCAACGTCGGCGGCGGGGCTGTCCTGGACGCCCGCGGCAACGACGGCGGCGCGACCGGCTACTGGACTGGCGGCGTCATCCCCGGCTACACCCCCGGGAAAGATCCATACACGATCGGGGTGTCCGGCGGCGAAGCGGTGATGCGACCGGAATGGCAGCGAGCGGTCGGACCGGGCTACGTCAACGAGATGAACAGTGTCGCGCGGCGCGAAGGTGTCGACGGGGTACGCGCGCGGATGGGCAACTACGCGTTCGGCGGCGTCGTCGACTCTTCACTGTGGGATGCGGTGCACGCAGCGTTCCCGAACGCCACCCTCAACTCCGCGTACCGCCCCGGCGACAGCGGCTACCACGGCCAGGGTGGAGCAATCGACGTCGGCGGTCCGATGCAGCAGGTAGCGGACTGGGCGGTCAGCTCCCTCGGCAACAAGCTTGCCCAGGTCATCTGGGGTCCGGGCCCGCTGCTCTACAACGTCGGCGGCAATTCGATCACCGACCAGGGCCAACTAGCCAACCAGGTCTACGCAGGCGACCTGCCAGGGCACTTCGATCACGTCCACATGGCCGCAGACCGCGCGCTCGACGGAACTTCCGGCGGCGTCGTCTCCGACTCGGACGGAGGGGGTCTGCTCGGCACGATCGGTAGCGCTATCGACAGCGTGAAGAACCGGGCTCGCTCGGCGGCTGCCAGCGCATTCGAGTCTGCGGCCTCCGCGGTCGGCGGGACCATCCCCGACTTCGGGGGTTCACTGGTCGGGGGTCTGCCCCGCGCGGCGTTCGACGGCATCAAAGGCGCATTGACCGATGCCATACGCGGATCGAGCGGAACCTCCAGCGGCCCAGCGGGAAGCTACACCCCGGGAAGCGGACCGGCAGTAGACCAGGTGCGGGAAGCGTTCAAGAGTTACGGCTGGGATTCCGGCGCGCAATGGGAGGCTGCCGACTGGATCATCGACCATGAGTCGAGCTGGAACCCTACTGCCGTCAACCCGTCGTCCGGCGCGTTCGGGCTCTTCCAGTTTCTCGGTTCCACGAAAGATCAGTACCTGCCCGACATGAACCCGAACGCCGGGATCCAGGGTGCGGCAGGGGCACGCTACATCCAGGACCGCTACGGAGACCCGCTCGCTGCCAAGTCGTTCTGGGAGAAGAACAACTGGTACGACCAGGGCGGCACAGCTAGCGGCGTGGGCATCATGCAGAAGAACGTCATCCAGCCGGAACGCGTCCTCTCCCCTGCGCAAACTGCGTCGTTCGAACAGTTGATTCCGCTGCTCGCATTCATCCTGCCCAACCTCGTTCCGCAGGGGCAGAAAGACCCGATCCCGGTCACCGTGACCGACACGGGCACGCTCAACGGCCAGCCTTTGCAGGGTGCCACCGTCAACCCTGACGGCTCGTACAACGCAGCCCCAGGTGCGGGCACTCGCGGACTCTACGATGTCGGGCCCGGCATCACCGCTGCGACGAAGCCGACAGCGTTCTCCACGACACCGGAGGGCCGGACCGCGATGTCGCTGGCCGGGACGTTCGGCTTCGGCAAGCAAGCGGCCTACCTCCAGTCGAAGGAGGAGCCGCTGATGCAATTGGCCGGCGGGGTGACCGGGGCAATGGCGGCAGCCGCCGGCGGGCCGGAAGCTTTCGCGGCACACGCGGCGCAGACGCAAGGCGCAGCGGCACTCAACATCGCCAAGAACTTCGCTACGTACGCGCCAGAAGCCGCTGGCGGCATCGCGGAGTCTGCACTCTCCGCGGTGATGGGACCGTTGATCGGCACCGTCAACACCGGCATGAGCAAGAGCGACCTCATGTCGACGATGGGTGATGTCCAGAACCGCGCGATGCGCCGAAGCAAGATCGGAAGGGCACGCCGCTAGGGTTCGCATCGAACTTGAATGGGGTCTTCGATAGTCCTGCGAATGCAGAAAGACCCCGCCACCGTCTAGGTGGCGGGGTCGATCCTCAAACTACGCGCGAGGCTTAGGTCCGCGCAGTTGAGACAATCATGTCCGAACGCGGGTGCACTCGCCAAAAACTTCTGATGAGTGGTTCTACGGCCCGAACACTAGCGATGCAAGACCGCCGAGCGCGAACGGGTCTGTCTCCGCTTGGGTCGCTGGAGCAGCCTCCGGCCAACGCTGATCTATGTAGGCGTCGGTCTCGGCGAGGGCGTCCAGATGCTCGGAGTACCCGGTGCGTATTGCGAACGTGAACAGGTCGAACTCGTCGCGCGACATATTGACTGCGAGTTGCCTGGTGAAGTCGATTTTGACCGTCTCGTCGTCGAACGTGACAACAGGCTCGAAGCGCTCTGCGGACTCGGTCGAGGTGCTGGTGCCGATCATTTTGAAACCCCTCAGGTGGTGGTGTGTGTGTGGTGTTTGTGGGTCGAAGACCGCTTTGCAACGTCGCTCAGGCGTCGCAGAGTCCGAGCAAATCGCGCCACGACTCGATCGAGTCGGATGCGAAGAAACCGTGCTCTGGGTGACGGGCAGCAACACTGCTGCTGTCGAGTCCGACGACCTCGAGCAATTCGGAGGCTGGCACGCCCAGAAGCGATACCGCTTCGTTCAGGCTGATGAGGACGTTCGAGGGAACGCGCAGTTCGATGTGATCCATGATTGATACTCCAAGGGGTTAGTTTGCGGATGAGCACTGGGATAGCAGTGGGATAGCAGCTTCCGAAGGTTTGGCGGTGTTTCATAATGATTGCTTGGGTAATTCTACTCGAAACATACTGACACAAAGCCACTTCAACGGGGATCATTGGGTTTCATTGGTCTACTCCGGGCATACTGTGAAAATAACTCATAATCCATTGGTCGCGGGTTCGAGCCCCGCCCGCCCCACCATTTATCGGACTAGCCCGCATTCACAGGGATCTACGGAACCAGTGTGACGGGCCAGCGTCAGGTTTTTACCAATCGCACTGCGACAGACCCGAACATTCGGTGTCCTGCATGTTCGGATGCCCCGACGACGATGGCATCGACCCGTCGATGCCGGCGAGAATTGCTTTCGGCCCGTCGACACCGTATTCGAAGGTGGGCGCTTGGTTATCGCGAGTTTCCGCTGACTCATCCACGTCTGCAGGTTACTCAGCAACACTACGTAACTCGCTGATACCTACACCAGACTCCATTGCCGGGTTCTAGTCTGGACTTCCGCTACCGGCCCGCCGACGAGAGGTTCATTTTCATGTCCAAGATCGTCCGCTCGGCCACTGTCGGGTTCTGCTGCATCGCTGCCGCGACGCTGTCTCCTGCGCTCGCCGAGGCCACTCCGCCGTCGGGCGTCACGGCCGAGACACTGGCGCACGTTTCTTTTCCGCTTTTCCCGGGTAGCGCCGATCTTGCCGGAACCGACTTCACTGCACGCAGGGTCACTATCGCGCCCGGTGGCACCACCGGGTGGCATTTTCATGACGGCCCGGTCTACGCGTTTGTCGAGTCCGGTGTCCTGAGCAGGACTCTGACGGATTGCAGTGAGGTGTCGACCCCGGCGGGTAACGTCGTCGCAGAGGATGTCGGGAGCAACCACGTACATGAGGGCATCAATGCCGGCACTGTTCCGGTCGTTCTGTATGCGGCGTACATCGAGCCTCCCGGCAAGCCGTTCGCAGAGGACGCGCCTGCTCCGCCGTGCGTCTGAGCCACCTGACGCTGGATGGGGGCTGTGCGGTCGGTAGCCTCGTAGGTCGGATGTAGCTCCTCGAGAAACGGGCAGCACACGGAAAGTATTCTTTTTTTTCGAACGGAGTCTTGATGAACGACGACTCGATTCTCGACGCATCGGCCTCGGCCGACCCCGCGACTGTCTTCGCCGCACTTGCGGACATGGTGTATCGCGGTCGCGCAGCGGACGAGGTCTACTCGGCCATCTGTGTGGCGGCGACGCTGCTGGTACCCGGGTGCGATCATGCCAGCCTTATGTTGACCGGTCGGGGCCAGCCGGTGACAGTTGCGGCTTCGGATCAGATCGCACGGGTCGTCGACGACATCGAGCGCGCCACCGGCGAAGGGCCCTGCCTCGACGCGATCACAAGTGAGGCAGCCCAGATCGAACCGGACTTCAACACTCCGGGGCAGTGGCCGGCGCTTGCCCGCGGGGTCCTTGCTCGTACGCCCGTGCGCGGCGCAATGGGCTTTCGGTTGATGCTCGACAACAAGAAGGTAGGCGCGCTCAATCTGTTCAGCGATACTGCCGGCCGATTCGACAGCGACACCGCGGACCGTGCAATTGTCCTCACAGCCTTCGCAGCGGTCACGGTTGCCGCCATCATCCAAGGCGAGCAGGCCGACACTCTACGTCTCGGTCTCGAGAGCAACAGGGAAATCGGGAAGGCCATAGGCTTGTTGATGGCCATGCACGAGGTAACCGACGATCAGGCTTTCCAGATGCTGCGCAAGACATCTCAGGATATGAACGTCAAGATCGCAGCGCTGGCACGATCGGTTGTCGAGTCGCACACCCAGAGCCTGCACACCCAGAGCCTGCAGCCCTGACAGCCCGACCGCTCGGGTTGTGTGCAGCCAGTCTCCGCGGACTGCACACAACCCAGGGCAGACTACTCGCTGGGAACCATCGGCCCGGGAGCGTCGACGCGCTTGGGCAACGCGAACACCAGGAGCAGTGCCACGACTCCGAAGGCCGCGCTGACAGACATCGCAATCGACGCAGCGTGGGTGAATCCGCTGGCCACAGTGTCGGGTCCGGTGATGTTCAGATTGCCGAACAGCACGCTGCCGATTACCGCGATACCGACGGCGCTGCCGATCCGCTGCATCGTAGCGATGACGCCACTCGCTGCACCTGCATCTGCGCGGTCGACGGTTGCCACGATGAACTGTGCATTCGGGGCGATGAATGCACCGTTGCCCAGACCGCCGATCAGCATGGGCAGCAACAGTTTCCAGTTGGTGAGGTCGGCGGCATCGGTGGTGGCCAAAATGAGCCACATCCAGATCAGGCTGATCGCGACGAACGAGGTGCCGATCAACAGAACTGTACGACCGAGCCGCTGGGTGAGCCGGTTGCTCTGGGACGCGGCGATGATGCTGCCGATTGCGAAGGGAAGCATCACGATGCCGGATGACAGCGCAGAGTTTCCGAGCCCGCTCTGCCACAGCAGTGAGATAGTGAAAAAGATACTGGTGAACGACGCAAAATAGACGAGCGCGAGGATTGTTCCACCGCTGAAGGCGGGGTGCGCGAACAGCTTCGGCGGCACCAAGGGGTTGTCACGACGCTTGGTGTAGAAAACTTCCCACGCAGCGAATACTGCGATGAGAACTACACCGGCCACGATCGAGACATAGGTCCACACCGGCCAGCCCTGGTCTTGTCCTTCGATGAGCGGGACCAACAGCGCGACCAGACCTGCGGTGATCAGGATGAGTCCGATCCAGTCGATTCCGGTCTTCGCCGTGACCGTTCGGGTTTCCGAGCGTCCTGGAAGCAACAGTGCGGCAGCAACGAGTCCGACGATTCCGATCGGCAGGTTCACCCAGAACACGCCACGCCAACCGTTTTCATCCCCGAAGGCTTCGATGATGAGACCGCCTGCAATCGGCCCCAATGCCGTCGAGACACCGATAACTGCGCCCATGATCGCGAAAGCTTTGCCACGCAGCTGACCTGGGAACAGGAGTTGAATGAAGGCCGTCACGGCGGGGACGAAGATTCCGCCTGCGAGTCCTTGCACGATTCGTGCGATGACCAATTGAAGGTCGTTCTGTGCGAGGCCGCAGGCAAAGCTGGCGACGGTGAACAGTGCCAGTCCGGTGAAGAAGACCCACTTGTGGCCGATGCGGTCGCCGATTTTTCCTGCAGGAATCAGCGCCAGCCCGAAAGCAAGGGCGTATCCGGAGATGATCCACGAAAGAGTTGCCTCGGAGGCGTCGAGGCTCGTGCTGATCGTCGGAAGCGCAACGTTGACGATGGTCGTGTCCAGCAAGGCCATGAACATCCCGAGCAGCAGTACAACCAGTGCTTGCCATGCGCGACGTGGCACTTCGACGGGAGGCGCCGATACCCGTGAGCTGTTGTCGGTCATCTTGTCTCGCTGTTCTGTGTACAGGTGGGAAGTGGGGGGCGAATTCTGTGTCGTTCGTCGGCGAGAATGCCCGGTAATGCAGCAACGAACCCTTCGTGCCATTCGATCTCTGCCCGCAGACGATGTTCGCGATGCTCGAGCGCGTAGGTTTCGGCCAACGTCAGATACGGATGCGCTTGTTCGTTCGCATCGACGGTGGTCCGAAGGAGTTCGTTCAACAGTCGGACCCGTTCTGCGATCACCTCGGGTAAGTGGTCGAGCCGGTTGGGGTCGAGCCTGGTCAAAGCCAAGTCGAACGGGTCGGGGCGAAGGACGAAGTCGGACAAGCCCTCGCTTTGCAAGGCTCGCAGCTGCTCGCGCCCACGATCGGTGATCGCGTACACCTGCCGGGCCGGGAAATTTCCGTCCTGTTCGGTCCGCACATCGGCGATCAGACCCTCGGCGTGAAGTCTCTTCAGTGCACCGTAGAGGCCCCCCACCGAAATGTCCGTCCACATCTGCACATGTTCTTCTTCGGCCAAGAGACGAAGTTGGTGACCATGCATCTCGCCTCGCTGCGCGAACGAGCCGAGAATGAACAATCGGATCGAAGACACGCGAGTACTCTTGCACGAGTACTTATTCGTGTCAAAATCCGCTTCACCATCACTGGAAATGCTCTGTGAGGACAACGTCACGTCGGGCTAACTGATGCGTCATCGACGTGAATCGTCCGGTGCGCATCGTGGGAGTCGTGTCAGCGAAGCCCATCGATACCTCCCCAATCGATATCTCCGTAGTCGCGCATTCCGTCAAGACGGTGTGCGCGTACTGCGGTGTGGGTTGCGGCATGAAACTCCAGATCGAACAACGCCCGGATCTACCCTCGATAGTCACCAGATCGGTCGGCGACAAGTCCCACCCTGCCAATTTCGGCCGTCTCTGCACCAAGGGCTCGACGACCTCGGACATGCTCGCTGCGCCCGGACGGCTCGACGCCGCGCGTGTACGGGCCAATCGCGGCGATGATCCGCAACCGGCGGACACGAGGAAAACGATCGAGCGAACGGCGCGGAAGCTGCGCGCGCTGATCGACGAGCACGGTCCCGACGCTTTTGCCCTGTATGTCTCGGGGCAGATGTCCATGGAGGCGCAGTATCTGTCCAACAAGTTGGCCAAGGGTTTCATCGGAACCAATCAGATCGAATCGAACTCTCGCCTCTGCATGGCGAGCGCGGGCACCGGTTACAAGCTCTCGCTCGGTGCGGACGGGCCGCCCGGGTCGTACGAGGATTTCGATCATGCCGATGTCTTTCTGGTGACCGGGGCGAATATGGCCGACTGTCATCCGATTCTGTTTCTGCGGATGATGGACCGCGTCAATCGAGGCGCGAAGTTGATCGTCGTCGACCCTCGGCGGAACGCGACTGCCGACAAAGCCGACCTTCACCTCCAGCTCGCTCCGGGGACGGACTTGGACTTGCTCAACGGAGTGCTGCACATCCTGCTCGCGGAGGGGCAAACCGACGATAGGTTCATCGCCGAGTTCACCGAAGGTTGGGACGTGATGGAGGACTTCCTGGCCGACTACACACCGACTCGTGTCAGTGCCAAAACTGGCATCCCCGAGGCGGATCTGTACACGGTCGCACGGTGGATCGGCGAGGCAGAGAACTGGATGAGCTGCTGGACAATGGGACTCAATCAGTCGACGCACGGGACGTGGAACACCAATGCGCTGGTCAATCTGCACTTGGCGACCGGTGCGATCTGCAAGCGCGGAAGCGGACCGTTCTCGCTCACCGGTCAACCGAACGCCATGGGCGGCCGCGAAATGGGTTACATGGGCCCGGGGCTTCCCGGCCAGCGGACAGTGCTGCTCGACGAGGATCGAGCATTCGTAGAGGACAAATGGAACCTCCCATCAGGCACGCTGCGTACCGATGTCGGTGCGGGGACCATCGACATGTTCTCCCGGATGGCCGACGGGGAGATCAAGGCATGTTGGATCATCTGCACCAATCCTGTTGCTTCGGTTGCTAATCGAAAGACGGTCATCGCCGGTCTCGAGCGGGCCGAATTGGTGATCACCCAGGACGCATTCGCCGACACAGAAACCAACGGCTATGCCGACGTCATCCTTCCGGCGGCCCTGTGGACCGAGTCCGAGGGCGTCATGATCAATTCCGAACGTAATCTCACTCTGTTCCAGAAGGCCGTCGACGCTCCCGGCCAAGCACTGCCGGATTGGCAGATCATCGCGCTGATGGCGTGCGAGCTCGGCTACTCCGATGCGTTCACCTATTCGTGCGCGGAGGAGATATTCGAGGAGATCAAGGAGTTCTCCAACCCCAAGACCGGATACGACTTACGCGGCGTCACCTATGAGCGACTCCGTACGACACCGCTGCAGTGGCCGTGCCCGCCGGACGACGGCGAGGATCGCCACCCGATCAGATACCTCAACGACGGCGTCAGCCAACCTCTGCGCGCGCTCGACGATGGCAGTACACCGCGCCTGTCCTTTCCCACGCCATCCGGTCGGGCCCAGTTCTTCGCCCGACCATCGATATCACCGGCCGAGATGCCGGACGACGACTATCCCTTCCTGCTCAATACCGGTCGCCTGCAACATCAGTGGCACACGATGACCAAGACCGGGAAAGTGGCGAAGCTCAACAAGCTCAACCCTGGTCCGTTCGTCGAGATCCATCCACGCGACGCCGAGCGCCTCGGGTGCGAGTCAGGTGACCGGGTCGAGGTCGCGTCGCGTCGCGGGCGGTCGGTACTGCCCGCGCTCGTCAGCGACCGGGTCAGGCCTGGCGACTGCTTCGCACCGTTCCACTGGAACGATTCGTTCGGTGAATACCTGTCGATCAATGCGGCGACCAACGACGCAGTCGATCCGTACTCACAGCAGCCGGAATTCAAGATCTGTGCGGTCACTTTGACGAAGGTTCCTGCAGCGCAATCACAGTCGCATTCCGCCCCTGAGTACGGAGGAAATGCCTTGTCGCCGATCGACGCCTTTGCCGACCTCGTGGGCGAAGTTTCCGGGCCGTCGCTGCCCCTTCCCCTGATCGAGCAGCGTTACGTGGCGGGCCTGTTGGCCGGATTACGGACGGATGCCGGCCGTAGTGCCGCAGGAGTTCCCACTCTGCCGACGATGACGCCGTTGTCCGCAGAAACTCATGCCTGGCTCGGCGGCATGCTCGTCGGATTGTTCTCACGCAGCACCACGACTGCGACGCCGCAGACACCCGTTCCCGTCGACTCGGCCAGCGATAACAATGACAATGGCGAACCACCGGTACTCGTGCTGTGGGCTTCCCAGACGGGGACGGCAGAAGAATTCGCGTCCAGCTGCGTCGATCATCTCCGGTCGACGGGTCTTCTCGTCGAGGAGCACGTCATGGAGAACTTCGCACCAACCGAGCTGGTGCGGTACCGCGATGTGCTCCTGATCAGCAGTACCACGGGCGACGGTGACGCCCCCGACAACGGCACGGCCTTCCTCGACGGACTGTCCGGCGGCTGCGCTCCTGATCTGTCCGGAAACAGATTCGCTGTTCTCGCCCTGGGTGATTCGAGCTACGAAAATTTCTGCGGAAACGGTCGACATCTCGACAGTCGGTTCGCCGAACTGGGTGCGCAGCGTCTGGTGGGACGCGTCGATTGCGAGCCGGAATTCGAGGAAGCGGCGTCGGCATGGCTGGACCGCGTGGTGTCCAAGCTAGGAACACCGCCGCCAGTGCAACCCATGACCTCCGCTGGAAGCACGGTCGAGATGGCCCCGACCTACGGTAAGAAGGCACCGCTGGCAACGGCTCTGGTCCGCAACACTGTTCTGACGGCGACCGGGTCGAGAAAGGATGTCCGCCAGTTCGGATTCCACCTTCCTGACGGCACGTTGAGCTACGAGGCAGGCGATGCGCTCGGTGTGTGGCCACGCAACAGCATTGCACTGGTGGACGAGTGGCTCGAACTGACCGAGCTCGACGGCGACAGCGTCGTAGACATTGCCGGGCACGATGCGATGCCGCTTCGCAATGCCCTACGCGAGCGGTTGGAGATCGCGAAAATCTCCCCGGATTTGTTGAAGTTCGTCCATTCCCGCACGCGCGACAACGATCTGGAACGCATTTTACTGCCGGAGAGAAAGAAGGACCTGCAGGATTGGATCTGGGGCCGTCAGGCGGTCGACCTCCTCACGCACCTTCCGGTGCGGGCGGGGATCGACGAATGGCTCGGTGTCCTCAAACCGCTTCAGCCGCGGCTGTATTCGATCTCGTCGAGTCCCAAGGAGAATCCGCGCGAAGTGCAGCTGACAGTGTCCACGGTGCGCTACAACATCCATGGTGTCCCTCGACGTGGTGTCTGCTCGACGTATCTGGCCGACCACGCCGAAGGTGAAGACGTCAGCATTTTCGTGCAGAAGTCGGCGCACTTCAAACCACCGGAGGACCCGGCCGCGCCGATGATCATGGTCGGGCCCGGCACCGGCGTCGCCCCGTTCCGCGCATTCCTGCACGAGCGCCGAGCACGCGGACACACCGGACCGAACTGGTTGTTCTTCGGTGAACAGCATGCCTCCACGGACTTCTACTATCGCGAGGAACTGACCACGATGCTCGACGACGGGTCGTTGACCCGGCTGGATCTGGCTTTCTCGCGTGATCAGAGCGCGAAGGTCTACGTGCAGGATCGAATGAGCGAACACGGTGCGCAGCTGTGGGAATGGCTCCAGCGCGGAGCGCACTTCTACGTGTGCGGCGATGCTTCACGCATGGCCAAAGACGTCGACAATGCACTGAAAGGCGTTGTTGCTCAACATGGTCGACTCGCGCCCGCCAGCGCGGAGGCCTACGTCAAAGCGTTGGCGGCAGAAAAGCGTTACGTGCGGGACGTGTACTGACTATCCTCGTCGTGTTCTGACGCGACCTTCTCGATGCGAACCCGCTGAACGTCAGTCCGGGATTGCTGCCACGTCCGGGGCGACGACGCCGAACAGATCTGCGATCGACGCCAAGCTCGCGGCCTGGAGTGCGCCGGCGTCGACGCCGCCCGCACCGGGCAACGATCGGGTGGCGGTGGTGCTGGCGACGACTGTCGGACTGTAGCCCAGGCTGAACGCTCCCCGTGCGGTGGAGTTGACGCACATGTGTGTCATGAATCCGGCGAGCAACAGATTTTCCACTCCGAGCGCACGCAACCTCTCGTCGAGGTCGGTGCTGACGAATGAGTTCGGGTAGTTCTTCACGATCACCGATTCATCGCCGCGGGGAGCGACTCGCTCGACGATCTGACCGATATCGGCGCTGATGTCGTACGGACTTTCTGCCCCGGCATCGTGCATGATGTGGAAGATCGGGGTTCCGGCGCTGCGAGCCCGCTCGAGCAGGTCGGCAGCGGCATCCAGTGCAGGTTGAACCCCGACGAGTTCCAAGACACCCTGGGTATAGGTGTTTTGGCAGTCGATCATGATCAAGGCCGAATCAGCGAGCGCAGAGGGCGTGTCGGGCATTCCGGTCAGTTGGCGAAGCGTCACGTTGTCGGTCATTCTTACATCCTCCTGGATGCTCGGAACTCGGACACCGAATCTAAATCCGCGCAGGTTGCTTCCACGTTGCAACCCACGCCGATCGAGCGTCAGGCCAGCAAACCCGCAGTACGAAGCGCGGCCCGAACGTCCTCGTAATGCCACTCGTCGAGCCGAACCAGAGGAAGCCTGATGCCTCCGGGCATCAATCCCATCTCCGCCAGCGCCCACTTCACCGGAATGGGGTTCGGTTCGGCGAACAGGGCCGTGTGCAGCCCGACGAGCTTCGCATCGATCTCCGACGCGCCCTCGGAGTCACCGGCCAGCGCAGCTGCACACATCCGAGCCATCGCCTCAGGCGCTACGTTCGCGGTCACCGAGATGTTGCCGTGGAACCCGGCCAACATGCTGGCCCTGGCCGTCCCGTCGTCACCCGAATACAACGCGAAGTCTCCGAGTTCGAGAGCAACCAATTCGCGGACGCGGTCCAGGTCGCCCGCGGCCTCCTTCAGGCCGACGATGTTCGGGATCTCAGCGAGCCTGGAGACGGTCGAGGGCAGCATGTCGCACCCCGTACGCGAGGGGACGTTGTACAGGTACTGAGGGATGTCGACGGCCTCGGCGACCGCACGGAAGTGTCGGTACAGACCCTCTTGCGGGGGCTTGTTGTAGTACGGAGTGACCAGCAGCGCACCATCGGCGCCGGCGGCCTTGGCAGCCCTGGTCAGATGAATCGCCTCGGACGTCGAATTCGCGCCGGTCCCCGCAATGACCGGAATACGCCCGGCAACCACATCGATGGTTTCTCGAATGATCTCGGTGTGCTCAGCCACCGAGAGCGTCGACGATTCGCCGGTTGTTCCAGCTGCAACAATCGCCGAGGTTCCGCCACTGACCTGACGCTCGACTAGTTCAGCGAACGATGCATGGTCGATTTCGCCGCTATCGGTCATAGGCGTGACAATTGCAACGATGCTTCCGGTGATCACAGCGTGACGCCTTCCGTCCAGGGTTCGATCCACGTCGGGAATGGTAGACGAACGCGCCGATGCCCGAGCCTCGGCCGTCGCGGCCAGTGGATCGCGGCGGCGCTGGGCGGGCCGAATCCGGTCGTTGTGGTTGACTTGAATTTCAACCGAAGGGGCCCTGTGAACCAGCTCAACGTCGCAGCCACAACGCGGCCGCTCGAATGCGCGAAGACATGATCGTCGACCCAACCACCCTCGCTTCGACAGAGCGCAGACTCTTCGAGCCCGAGGGCCCCATGGTCGTGTGGACCGAGAACGGGCAGGAACGCTCGGCGCGGTGGCGTTCGGAGAACAACGCTCCGCCGCCCAAGGCCATCCACGTCATCGGCGACGACATCACCGCTGACGTTGCGTACAAACGCGCGTCGATCGGTGAGTCCTTACTGTGGCGTGGCGATTTCAACAATGCACGCCAATTGCTGAAGGCGATCACCCGGCGAGCCGAGCCCCGGGCACGACGGCCGTCGTCCACTTCGGCAGAAGACTTTCATCTTCACCGCCAGGATCAGGCTCGGCGAGCACGCACTCTCGGAATGCTGCTCGTCGAACTCGATTCGAATTTTGTTCTCGACTACGGCAGAGCACCCGACGTCGAACTCGCGGCCCGTGAGGTCTACGGCGAGGCCTCGACGCCCTCGCTGTTGTCTCTTCGAGAACTGCTCAGTCTCATCGGTGCACACGAATGGCGACGCAAGGGTGTTCGCATTCCCGCGCTGGACGCCACCATCGAGCCACACTTCGGCGTCTTCTCGCCGCTGCGCGGCGAATACGTGCAGCTCGTGGCGAACACTCCCCTACCCGACGGAACGACCACGGCCTTCGACATCGGTACCGGCACAGGCGTTTTAGCTGCCGTCCTGGCGCGACGCGGTGTCACCGACATCGTCGCGACGGATCGGGACCCTCGGGCGGTTGCGTGCGCCACCTCCAATCTCGAGCGACTGGGTTTCGCCGACAGCGTCGACGTGCAGCTCACGGACATCTTTCCAGCCGGGCGCGCATCGCTCGTAGTGTGCAATCCGCCGTGGATTCCGACGAAGCCGACCTCGGGGATCGAACACGCGATCTATGACCCGGGAAGCCGCATGCTGCGGGCTTTCCTGGATCGTCTACCCAAGCATCTCGAACCCGGCGGCGAGGCCTGGCTGGTGATCTCCGATCTGGCCGAACTCCTCGGGCTCGCGACACGCGAGGATCTCCTCTCGGCAATCGACCGCGCCGGGCTGGAAGTACTCGGCAGAACAGACACTTCGCCGACGCATTCTCGTGCGCGCGATACCGACGATCTCTTCCACGCTGCACGCTCTCGCGAGACAACGTCGCTGTGGAGACTGGCTGTCCGCTGACCGACCGGACTGGTCATCTCACCCGTGCCGCCTGCGATATTCCGCTTCGGCCCCGGGATGAAGAGGGATGGTGCCGGTCATGACGAGCGACCGGGCGTCGAGGAATTGGCTACCGATCGCCTGTCGTGGAACCAGCGAGGACGACTGATCGAGCAGCAGGCTCACCAATTCCGCCACAGTCCGATCCGGCACGTCCAGGTGGGCCAGCAGCAGGTTCGGGATTCCGACGGTCGTCACTTCCGGATGTTCGCCGTACACGTTCGCCGGCACCAGCACCGCTTCGTACGCCGTCCCGAACTCACGCCGCAAGTCTGCGACCACGGCGCCCAGATCGAGTAATCGGATCGCCATCGGCGGGTCGGCGAACGCCGGGGTCGGCAATCCCCCAGCCCACATCACGGCGTCGATCTCGTTGTCGGACAACGCATGTGCCGCGGAACTCATCGACATCTGGACTTCACGGACCGCACCGGGACCAGACAGACCCGTCGCGTCGAAAATGCGCTGGGACACCAGCGTGGCGCCGGATCCCGGGGCGCCGACGCTCACCGGCCGCCCCCGCAGATCACCCACCGTCTCGATGCCCGAGTCGGCACGCACGGCGACCTGGAAGTAGTTCTCGTACACGCACCCCACCGCCGCCAAACCTCTACTCGGATGGCTGTAGGCGGCGTCGGCCAACGTCAGTGCCAGCTCGGCACGTCGCAAATCCAAGGCTTCCAGGTTGTCGAGGGAGCCCGCCGTCGTCAGCGGAACGACCTCCGACGCAGCCGTCTCGGCGGCCGCGTCGGCGAGCAGGCCCGCGAACTCCCAGAAGAAGCCGCCGACCTCCCCGGATGCGAGACGGAGTTGCGGTGCCGGATCCGACGCGCAGGCAGTGCCCACCGCGGCGGCGCTCACCGCAAGCAGTCCCGCCCGCAGCGCGGCTCTACGGGAGAGCAACGCTGCGGGCGGGACCATATTCGTCACTGTAAGGCGTGGCAGATCACTCGAACGCTCGACCCTGCTCCCGGTCGAGGACGGTCTCGGACTTGTTCCGTAGAACGAAGATGTAGACCAACAGGGACACTGCGATCACCACCGTCACGTAGACGATGAACCAGGTGACCTGCCCGCTGTTCTTCGCCGCCTGGTAGATCAGCGGGGCGGTGCCGCCGAACGCAGAGTTCGCGAGCGCGTAGCCGAGACCGACGCCGAGTGCGCGCACGTGAGAGGGGAACAACTCGGCTTTGACGATCGCGTTGATCGAGGTGTAGCCGGTCAAAATGACATAACCCACGCACACCAGGGTGACCGACGCGAAGACGGACGTCGCCGTCGGCAGATACGTGATGAGGAAGTAGGTGTACAGCACGCCGCCGATTCCGAAGAAGACGAGGAGCGGTTTGCGACCCACCTTGTCGCTGATCATCCCGCCGATGGGCTGCAGAAGCATGAGGAAGACGAGGCCGAAAAGGTTGATCCACGTTCCGGTCATCCCCCGGTCCTCGTACGCGGTCCTGATCATCGAGGGCGCGTTGACGCTGTAGGTGTAGAACGCGATGGTGCCACCAGCCGTCACCAAGAAGCAGACCACAAGTGCACGCCAATAGTTGCCGAGAAGCTCCCTCATCGAACCGGAGGCTTGATCGACTCCGCTGCGAACGGCGTCGAGCTGATCCTTCGTCAGCGATTCGTCCATGCTGCGCCGCAGCCAGAAGACGACCACTGCCGCAACGCCACCGATGAAGAATGCGATGCGCCAGCCGAATTCCTCCATCTGCCCGCGATCGAGGAACACCTGCATGATCAACAGGGTCACCTGTGCGAGAACATGCCCGCCGATCAGCGTGACGTACTGGAACGACGAGAAGAAGCCACGACGCTCACGAGTGGCAGCCTCGGACATGTAGGTCGCCGACGCACCGTACTCACCACCGGTGGCGAAGCCCTGGACGAGACGGCTCAGAATGAGAATGATCGCCGCCCATGCGCCGATGCTCTCCCGTCCCGGAGTGAGGGAGATGACCAGCGAGCACGCGGCCATCAACGAGACACTGAACGTGAGTGCAGCGCGTCGACCGTTCCTGTCCGCGTAGCGGCCGAAGAACCACGAGCCGACCGGTCGCATCAGGAAGGTGACCGCGAAGATCGCGTACACGTAGAGGGTCGAATTCTTGTCCGCCGAATCGAAGAACTGATTCTCGAAGTACGTCGCAAAGACGGTGTAGACGTACACGTCGTACCACTCGACGAGGTTGCCCGACGAGCCCCTCAGCGTGTTGAGCACGGCACGACGAGTGGCAGCGGGAGAGGAAACAGGCGGGGTCGGGCGCGACGGATCGGCGATCGAGGTGGCCTCGTTGGCCATGGGCTGGTCCTTCCACAGAGTGCTGTTGGGCGGATTGCCATTTCCGAAGCGGCAACCGGAGTCCCCATACTGTGACCGCAGGCACAGCCCAAAACCAAGCTGTTCCGACTTTCCTAACACTCCCTTAAGAAAGTGACCTCAATTCCCAACCCCGAGGGTCGACGCGCACTCACCTCGATGGTTCCGCCGGCCCGCTCGGTCAGCGCGTGGACGATCGACAAGCCGAGTCCGGTGCCTTCGCCGTGGGCGCTCGACGCTCGGAAGAACCGATCGACGATTTTCGGGCGTTCGTCGGCGGGCACACCCGGTCCAGAATCCGACACCCAGACGGTGATGTGGCCTTTGCTTGTTCGATGGCCGATCTCGACATCTGCACCGGCGCCGGCGTATTTCGTTGCGTTGCTGAGTAGGGCGTCGAGAATTCGAATCAGGTCGTCTTCCGATATTGCGGCAAGGGTGTTCTCCTCGGAATTTTTCATGTGCACACCGATCCCCGCCACTGTCATTGTGCTCGACCAGAATTCGACACGATCGGCGATCGCCGCGCCTACGTCACATCCGACTGTCTGCGTAGTGGACGGCGTCTCAGCCGCGGCAAGGACGAGCATATCTTCGACGACGGTAGTCAGACGGTCGACTTCGCGTGTGGTCGCGAGGTGTGCGTCGATTACCAAATCTGGCACTTTCATGCCCAACACATCCAACCGAATCCTCAGTGCCGCCAACGGGTTACGAAGAGCGTGGGCGGTGTCCGCCACCAGCCGACGCTGCGCAGCCGTCGCCGCCTCGACGTCGTCTGCCATGGCGTCGAACGAGCTGGACAATTCTCGGACTTCCGGGGGACCCAGGTACTCGGCAGGCTTCGGCAGGCGGGAACCTGCGATCGGCAGTTGATCGTGGAACTTGTCGCCGAACGAACGGACACGGGACGACAATGCGGTCAGTGGACGAACGACCCAGCGCGACAGGACAGCAGCGATCACCGCGACGGTAGCAAGAATCAGCAGTGCACCGACGGCGATGACTACCCACGCCACGGCGACGTCCCTACGCACGACATCGGTGGACGCTGCGATTACCACGGCGCCGTCGACCTGTGTGCCCCCGCCGACCGGGGCGGTGATCAACACCGAGGACTGCGACCAAGGCGTCACACTCGACGGGAGGTGCCCACGTTGGTTCCGCAACGCTCCTGCCACCGCCTGCTGCACGTCGGCGCGCTCGATGTCCAGGCCCGCCAGCGCACGCGGCCCTCCGGTGCGATCGACGATGACGATCCCCTCGTCGTACAGACTGTTGTAGCGCTGCACCGACTCTCGGAGCCGAGGTACGCCGGATTCGCCCTCTCGTGAACTGAGTTCGGCGAAGAACGTCGCTGCAGCGGCCCGGTTCTCCGCAAATCGTTGGGCGCGTTCGCGGCCGACCAGCAGCCCCAGGGGCACCGACAGAGCGAGTACGACGACGGTGGAGTAGATCATCAGCACCACCAGGACACGGCGCCGCATGTCAGGTGTCCCAGCGATAACCGAAGCCGCGGATGGTGACGATGGTGCCGGGTCGCGCGAGTTTGGAACGCAACGCCGTCATGTGCACGTCGAGTGTTCGTGAAATCGCGACGTAGGCGTCACCCCAGATTGCGTCCATCAGCTGTTCCCGGCTGACCGCTTCACCGCGTCGCGTCACGAGATGAGCGAGTAGCTCGAACTCCTTGGTCGTCAGCGCAATGTCGTGACCGTCGACTTCCGCGGTGCGGCCGACAAGATCGACGACGATGTCGCCGAGAACCAGACTTTCGGTGGCAGGTTCGCTCGACGCGCTTCGACGCCGCGCCGCCACCTCGAGACGTGCGTGCAACTCCCCCAACCGAGCGGGTTTGACGACGTAATCGTCCGCCCCGCCGCGAAGGGCCCGGACGACCGAGCGTTCGTCGTCGCGCGCAGTCAGCACCACCACCGGGACCGAACTCAACGTCCGAAGCTTGCGGAGTACCTCCAGGCCGTCCATATCCGGCAGGCCGAGATCGAGCAGTACGACATCCATGTCGTGGTATCCCAGCAACAGGTCGGCGCCGCGTCGCATGCGGACAGGCGCATGTCCGACCTCGGTCAGCGCATCGAACAGCGCGTCACCGACTCCGTCGTCGTCCTCCACCACCGCAATACGCATCCACGCCAACATAGGCCAGCGTGGCAAGGGTTTGAACTGCGCCTCCACGAGGTGGTGAATATGCAATCGCCAGATCACGTTCGAAGCACGCAGTTCTTCGGCGTGGACCTTCCGGCGAAGTGCACTATGGAGTGATGACTGATCTGGCCGGCAAAGTGTTCGTCGTCGTCGGTGCCACCGGCGCACTGGGTTCCCGCATCGCGAAACTGCTCGCCCAACAGGGTGCGTCGCTCACCATCAGTGGGCGGTCCGGCAAGGGGCTCGACGCACTCGGGATCGAGAGCGCACACAAAGTCACGGCCGACCTGCGTGAACCCGATGCGGCGCGGACAGTGATCGCGGAGGCGAAAGACCACCATGGTCGCATCGACGGCGTGGTCATCGCGGCCGGCGTCGCTGCATTCGGTCCGATTGCCGAGATCGACGACGACACCGTGGACGACCTGGTGCTCATCGACTTCCTTGCCCCGCTGCGGCTACTACGGGCAGCGCTGCACGTCGTGGAAGAGGGCGGGGTGATCGTCGGGATCAGCGCAGTGCTGGCCGAGCAACCGGTCGCCGGTATGGCGACGTACTCCGCTGTGAAGGCTGCGGCATCGACGTTGTTCATCGCGGCAGCGAAAGAGGCGCGACGTGGCAAAATTCGAGTGGTCGACGTCCGGCCACCGCACACTGAGACTGGCCTGGCCGGTCGCGCGATCGCAGGTAAGGCACCGAAGATGCCCGAGGGCCTGAGCCCCGAGGTGGTCGCCGACCGTGTCCTCGCGGCAATTGTCGGTACCGACCGCGAAGTCGCCAGCACCGATTTCAGCTGAGTCGACGCAGGAGGAACCGGCGGGGTCGGCGTGTCGAGTGCAGTGCAGATCTCTGCGGGATGATGCCCGCGCGCTCGGCCTCGACTACCAACCGAGCTGCACAATCGGTCTTCGAATCCTCCAACAAATAGCTCGGCCGATGCCCAAACGTTCTGGGGAATAGGACGAAGGGCCCTATCTTTGCGCCCTGACGTGCACCGATACTCAAACTACCGACTTCCGAGTTGGCACACCGGTGGCATTCAGGTCAGCCGTTGGTCGATCCACCGACAGTCCGAGGAGCAGACAAAATGATGTATTGGCATGGCAACGATCCCAGTGGGTGGAGTTATGCGTTGATGATCATCGGGATGGTGGTGTTCTGGGGTGTACTGATAACCGGAGTGCTTCTGCTACTCCGATCGCAGGGGGCTCGTGGATCCCAGCCGACGCATCCCCCCGTGCTGTACACCGCTGAGCAGTTGCTGGCTGAGCGGTACGCACGTGGTGAGATCGACGCGGACGACTACCGCGCACGGCTCACCACTCTGCGCCAACAATAGACAAGTCCAACGCACCCGAAATTGGTGCTGACCCTGCCAGTTGTGGCTGCTCGCAACATTGACACCGGCATACCCATGGGGGGTATAGTCGGCTGATCAGGTACCCCCCATGGGTATGCGCGCAAGCGATCGGAGTCCAATGAACACCACCTCCAACTCGGATCTCACTTTGACCGACCTCTCACCGAACAACGGCTGCGGTTGTGGTTGCGGCTCATCGCATCCCTCGACGGATACTAAAATTCCACCGAGCCCAACCGATCAGCAGTTTGCCGTCACCGGGCTCACCTGCGGGCACTGCGCGCGGGCAGTCACCACCGAACTCGAAGCAATCGAGGGTGTCCGCCATGTCGCCGTCGAACTCGTCGCCGGCGGTGTTTCGACGGTATCGATCGACTCCACGTCGCTTCTCAGCCGGAGCCAAGTTGCGGCCGCGCTCGACGAGGCCGGTGACTACCATTTGACCTCCGACTGATCGAGCCGGGAGCTGAAACAGGTGGCACATATGGGGTGTCCTCGAAATACTGAGTCTCTCCCCGGCCGGCGTCGGCCTGGCATGTGTGTTGACCCATGCGAGCGCAGTCGACCCCGCACGGAGACCGCTCCAGTCTGGTAGTCCCCCGCCGATGTAGCGCGGGACTACCAGTCCGATCGCAGCGTGAGGAGTCGCCTATGGCAAGCAAGACCACGTCGTTCCGCGATGCCAACCCAGAGGGACGGGGTTAGACCGTCGTCACCGGTGCCCGGCGCATCTTTCATAGTCGCGGCAGTTGCCGTCCGGGTTACACAAATCGCAGACCCGTCAACTATTCCTTGACCGGCCGGCGTTGATTCTCTACTCCGGCAACAGGGAACGCGACATGTCTGCTTAGTTGGGAACGAAGGCCGAGCTTCTCACAGATGCTTGTAAGGCGCCTCGGGCACGTGGGCGGGGTACGCATGAATGAGAGCAGTCGTGAGCTTCGGAACGGTGTGGGTCAGGGTGCGCTCGGCGCGGTGGGCCAGGCGATGCGCGTCGACGAGACTGGTGGAAGGGTCGATATCGAGTTCGGCGTCAGCGTGCAATCGATGCCCTATCCACCGCATCTTGACGCTGCGCACAGCAAGGACACCGCTCTCCTGTGTCAACGCCTTCTCGGCTGCCTCGACGAAGTCCGGCTCGACACCATCCATGAGCCGCCGAAAAACATCGCGCGCTGCCGAGCGCAGTACAGCGAGAACTGCGGCGGTAATGACCAGACCCACGATCGGGTCGGCCAGGGGAACTCCCAGCGCCACACCGCCGGCACCGATCACCACTGCCAGCGAGGTGAAACCATCAGTACGGGCGTGCAACCCATCGGCAACCAGTGCGGCGGAGCCGATCTGGCGACCGACCCGGATTCGGTAGAGCGCGACGAGTTCGTTGCCGACGAACCCGACGATACCGGCAGTGGCCACCCAGCCGAGGTGTTCGATGGGGACTGGGTCGATCAGGCGACGCACGGCTTCGATGCCTGCGATCAGAGCGGACAACGCAATCATCGCGACAACGAACAGGCCGGCGAGGTCTTCGGCGCGTCCGTAACCATAGGTATAGCGCCGCGTCGCCGCTCTGCGTCCCAGGGCGAAGGCAATCCACAGCGGGATCGCCGTCAACGCGTCGGAAAAGTTGTGGATGGTATCGGCGAGCAATGCTACCGATCCAGATACCGTGACGATGATGACCTGCGCAATGGCGGTCACTCCCAGCGCAATCAAACTGATTTTGACGGCGCGGATGCCGATTCGGCTGGATTCGAGGACGTCGTCGATACCGTCGGCGGCATCGTGGCTGTGTGGTGCGAAGATCTCACGCATTACCGAACGAATCTTCCCCGCACCGGCATGACCGTGCCCATGCCCATGCCCATGCCCATGCCCATGCCCGTGGCTGGGCTCCTCGCCGTTCATCCGGGCTTCGTCGCCCCTGGGAGCATGTGTCATCGCCCCTCCTCCACTGAATGACGTTCGACGACCGCATGATCGAGCGAAGGCGCTGCACTGTTGCCTGGTTCGACCGCGTTGTGTGGGTGCAGCTCGCGCAAGCCTGCCGTTGCGCGGTGGTGTCCGGGGATGCCGGGGCCGGCATGTTCGGCATTGAACACAGCATCGGTAACCAGCTGCTGGACATGCTCGTTCTCGAGGCGATAGATCACCTGCGTGCCCTCGCGCCGTGTGCGGACCAGACGCGCCATCCGTAGTTTCGATAGATGCTGCGACACGGACGGGGCCGGTTTACCAACGCGATCGGCGAGGTCGTTGACCGACAACTCTCGATCGACCAGCGCCCATAAGATCTGCACCCGCGTCGCGTCGGCCAGCATGCGGAACACCTCGACAACAAGGCCGACCTCGTCATCGAGTAAGCGGCGTCTACATCCTGAACTATCTGCATTCATACGCAGATAGTAGCGCACGGGCCTCTCGGGCCGTTTCGTAATGCAGGCACTCGTTGTCGAAGTAGACATTCCGGTTCGACGTCTTGTGCCATACTTATTCCACTAACACACTAGTGGAATGTGAGGCTCATGATCGTCTACCGGATCGACCGGCGTTCCGGTATCCCCACGTATGTGCAACTCGTCCTGCAGACCAAACAAGCACTTCGCCGCGGCGAGCTGGCCGTCGGAGATCAACTCCCCACCGCGAAGGACGTCGTCAGTGCGCTGACGATCAATCCCAACACCGTCCTCAAGGTTTATCGCGAACTTGAACGCGAGGGTTTGGTCGAGCCGCACCCAGGCGTCGGCACCTTCGTCGTCGCATCCCTCGCGAAACCGGGTATGGCAGAGAAAACCGCGCTGCAACGCGAGCTGAACCGATGGCTGGACCACGGCATCTCGGCCGGCTTGGACAGAGCCGACTTCGAAGCTCTGGTTGCGTCTGCTCTCGACTCCCGCTACCAAAATGAAGGAGAGCAGTAATGACCGACACGGTTCTGTCCATGGCGGGCGTCGACAAGTCGTTTCGCCGCACCTCTGTCCTGAACGACTGCACGTTCTCGGTCGCACGTGGCACCGTCACAGCACTTGTGGGGTCGAACGGAGCCGGTAAGTCGACGATCATGTCGCTCGCAGTCGGGCTGCTCGCCCCTGATCGCGGAAATGTGACCGTGCTGGGTCAGCGCGTCGGGCAACGCGGGATCACTCCCGGATTGTCCTACCTCGCTCAACACAAACCCCTGTATCCGCGGTTCACGGTCGAAGAAATTCTCCGCTTCGGACGAAGTACCAATCCTTCCTGGGACCAGGACTACGCCTCCGAACTGGTCGAGGCAGCTGAAGTCCCGCTGTCTGCGCAGGTTAAATCTCTATCGCCAGGACATCGAACGCGCGTCGCACTCGCGCTCGCTCTCGGACGTCGACCAGAAGTGCTTCTGCTCGACGAACCCCTCGCCGACCTCGACCCCGTTGCCCGACGCGACGTCGCGCGGACCTTGATGCGTGACACCGCCGAGCACGGCACCACCATCATCCTGTCCTCGCATGTTCTTTCCGAACTCGCCGACGTCGCAGACCAACTATTGTTGCTGCGCGAGCACCGAATTCGACTTGCCGGTGCAATCGACGATGTCACCGACGACCATTACGTGCTGGTCGGGTCAGGTGATCCTGCAGCCGTCGCGAATCTCGGCGCGGTGGTTGCCGAGGTCAAAGGTTCCGGCGGCACTGCGTTCGTAGTGCGCGGGCCTCGGCCCTCGGCAGCACCTGGGTGGCAGATCGACGACGCGTCGCTCGACGACGTCGTGCTTGCCCACCTCACGGTCAGGAGTGCGTCGTGATCTGGGTGACGTGGAGGCAGTTCCGCGGAACTATCCTGCTGGGAGTCTTGACGCCGCTGTTACTGGCGGCTGCCATCGCGGCAGTAACTTTCCTCGCGGACCGCATCGGGTCGAACTATGTGTTGTTCCGATGCTTCGGTCTGTCGACCACGACGTGCCTGACGGAGTCCTCGCTCACTCTTGCAAGTGTGGCGACCATTGCCCTGCCCGTTGTTCTCGGTGTGTTCGTGGGCGTCACGGTTTTCTCGCGCGACATCGAACGCCGAACTCACGTACTGGGTTTGACCCAGGCAGTCGGGCGCATGCGGTGGTATTGGACGCGCGTGCTTGTCGTATTCACGCCGATCGTCTTGGCGATGGTGGTTCTGGGTTACGTGGTGCTGTGGTCCCGGTTCGGGACAAGTCCATTCGGGTCCAGCTTCGTCGACGCGTTCTATTCGCGCCTGGAATTCCCTACCTTCGGTACCATAGGCGTCGTTCCCGCCGGTTACACCGCACTCGGGTTGGCCATTGGTAGCACGGCAGCACTGTTGCTACGCAACACGATCGGCGCGATGATGGTCACTATGGTTGCGACCGTCGCTGTCATCGTTGCTTTTCCGGGTCTGGTTCGAGAGCACTACGCGACGCCGGAAGTAGACCGTTTGACCCTCGACCAAAGCGAATCAGGCCAGAGCGTCGCGTACGAGATGGACCCGTCGGATGTGCAGCGGCCGAGTTGGACGGTGGACTCCCTCTACGTCGATGCAGAAGGCAAACGCGTCGATCTCGCCTACGACGCATGTTCGACCGTCGACGACGGCTGGCCTGAACCCGGCCCGCTGGAGACCACATCGGATTTCGACAATCGAGTCGACGCCTTCATGGCCGATCGATCGCGTGCTCGTATCGAATGCCTGCACGCGCAAGGTGCTGATCATTACGAGAACCTGTTGTTCGACGACCGGATGCTGTGGCGGTTCCAGTTCACCGAAGCTGCTCTGTGCCTTCTTCTTTCGATTGCTCTCGCCGTAGGTTCGACCCTCGCGGTTCGACGGTTGCGACCGTGATCTGGTCCGCGTGGCGTCTGAACCGGGCGCCTCTGCTGCTCTCGCTGACATTCATCGCGATCCTGATCGTGGCAGCGTTGACGGCGGGGATATACATTCCGGACTATCCGAAGTGGACCTGGTCGTTCGGGGGCATCTGTTCGCGTTGGAACGACGTAGGGCCGTGCAGGCCAGAAACAGCATTGACGTTGTCGACGCTGTTCGCGCTGCTGCTGCCGTTACTGTTCGGCATGTTCGTCGGCGTCCCCACGTTCGCCCGTGAAGTGGATTCCCAAATGCACGTATTGTCGCTGACGCAATCGACAAGCAGGGTTCAGTGGTACTTCGCACGCATTGTTGTGGTCTTCTTGCCGATCTCGGGTGCAATGTTGTGTCTCGGGTTGGCATTGCACTGGGCCGCGGGTCCATCACGGGATTCAATGAGCACGAGTGGCAAGCCGTCCGTCAAGTTCTCGTTGTTCGATTTTCCGCACTTCGAAACAGCCGGTGTCGTTCTCGGCGCGTACACACTCGTCGTATTGCTCATCGGTAGCACTCTGGCACTCATGTTCCGCAGCGGGATCATGGCCATGCTCGCCACGCTGTTCGTATTCCTTTTCGTCCCTGTCGCTTTCACGTGGATCGTACGTGAGCACTACGGAACACCCACGGTCCGAAGCGAAGCGATAGACGGTTTGGACCGCGAATCCGAATACCCTCCGAACCCGTACTACACCACGGACGGAACCTGGGTCATCGACGCCGGCTACGTCGATGCGAGCGGTGCCACTGTAACGCCCGAAACCACACGCTGCCGGCCGCAGTACCAGGATGGATCCGGAGAAAAGCGTTTCGATGAGTCGGACGAACCGCGCGCGGAGCGGGCGCGATTCGACAGAAAGAACCGTGCCGATCGCTTCGATGCGTGTCTAAAGAACCAAGGCATCGACGGCTTCGACATTCGCTACTACACCGAGGATGACTTCCGGCGGTTCCAAGCCATTGAAACCGGGCTGATGCTTACCTTCAGCGTCGCCATAGGTGCTATCGGACTGTTACGGGTCCGCCGTATCAGCTGAACTCGACGCGCCCGGTCCTACTGAGGACATCGGTCGTCGCTACACCGGAGACGTCGATCCGCGTAGATATGACGGTCGCCAGTATGGTCGAAGAATGACTGTGCGAGCGGGTGTTGTGGTTACCGGAACCGAAGTTCTGGCAGGCCGGGTCACCGACAGGAACGGCCCGTGGGTGGCCCAGCGACTACTGGAGATAGGAGTCGACGTTGCACACATCACGATCTGCGGTGACCGGCCCGAAGACCTGACGGCGCAACTACGATTTCTCGCGGATCAGCGCGTCGACTTGATCGTCACGACCGGAGGCTTGGGCCCGACCGCTGACGATCTCACCGTGGCGACCGTTGCCGCTCTATACCGCCGCGAATTGCACCTCGACAACGAACTCGAGCAACGCATCCACGCAATCGTGCAGCGATGGCGGAGCCGGTTGAGTTCTGCAACCGACTCAGAGCCGTTGCTGGCAGGTATTCGCAAGCAGGCAATGGTTCCGCACGGTGCGTATTCCATTCCACCGACCGGAACCGCCCCCGGTGTCGCGATACCTGCCGCCGACTCCGGGACACTGCCCGCTGTGCTGATATTGCCCGGCCCGCCTCGCGAACTGCAGGCGATGTGGCCGGAGGCACTCGACAGCGCACCGGTCGCCGAGGTCCTGGCCCGAAGCACTCGAATCCGTCAGAACACCATACGTGCGTACGGGCTGTCCGAAGCCGACCTCGCTGCAACGCTACGGACAGCGGAGCGCCAGATAACGGGATTCGGCGATCTCGAAATCACCACCTGCCTGCAACTCGGCGAGCTCGAGATGGTGACCCGCTATGCAGAGCCTGCCGCAAACGCATACGCGGATCTTGCTGGTCTCATTGACAAACATCATGGCTCACAGATCTTTTCGATCGACGGATCCACCATCGACGACATCGTCGCGAACCGGTTGGCCGGCCATCGAACTGCCACCGCAGAGTCGTGCACAGGCGGCATGATCGCCGCCCGTCTCACCGATCGCGCGGGTTCGTCGGCCTACGTCATCGGCGCGGTCGTGTCCTACGCGAACGAGGCGAAGACCGGCCTCCTCGACGTCCCCGCCGAGATGATCGATGAACACGGCGCTGTCAGTGAAGAAGTGGCGGCCCAGATGGCGGAGGGCGCACGAAGCAGACTCGGCGTCGACATCGCAGTATCCACCAGTGGCGTCGCGGGACCGGGGGGCGGCACCGACCTCAAACCGGTCGGCACTGTCTGCTTCGCAATCGCCTCCGCCGACCGGCCGACCATGACCCGCACACTCCGGCTCCCCGGCGACCGCGCAAGCGTGCGTGCGCTTTCCACGACTGCGGCGATGCACATGCTCGCCGACGCGTTGGCGCCTGTGAATTGATCGCCATCGCTCACGGGCGCGGTGGTCGTGATCAGTTGGCCCCGAAACACAGAAAGACCCTCCAACCAAGCGATCGAATCGCTGGTCAGAGGGCCTATCACTGCTCCCCCGGCTGGACTCGAACCAGCAACCGTCCGATTAACAGCCACATGAGAGTGAGTTTATTGCATCCAGGTGGACTATAGGTACCGGCACTGACCAGCTAATACAGTCCGAAGCGGTCCATCAACGTCTGCTGGGTTCGCCCGCACTTGTGACAAGCGTGTGACAAGAGGTCGACTCCGACATGGTGGCGACCTAGTGCCCGGTTGTGGATTCGTACCCGATTGTGGGTGCCTGAGACCGAGCGGCGCGGCCTGGGAACTCTCGGACATCCACATGAGGACACGGTTCGATCCACAGCAGGGGGCAACCGCCCCTGAAAAAACTGCTGAGCATCTGACCACGGGGACTGACGCCCCCCCGTGATAAGCATCGAGTGACACATACACTGATCCATCCCGGCATTTCCGGAGAGCTCACTGCGTGAGTGCCTCCTCCGGATCGAGGGTGCGCGTCCGAGCGTAGTGGAGTTGCTCGGCGTGGTCGGGTGTGAGGTCATGGCAGTAGCTGTGGGGACGCTCGCGGTTGTAGAACGCGACCCACTGCGCGGTGGCCAACGACAATTCTGCGACGCCCGGGTAACGAGGACCGTTGTCGACGAGCTCGTTCTTGTAGTCCGCGTTCACCGATTCGGCGAGAGCATTATCGTAACT
>JBBPZN010000007.1:0-12036 GCA_038198705.1 Mycobacteriales bacterium | reverse complement strand
TCAAGGACGACCACAACCATCGACATCGTCACTCGTCGCTGGGCTACCTCACCCCGGCTGAGTATGCTGCCCAATGCACCCACACGCACCAACCCGTGGGCTGCGAGATCGACTGACATCAATCACACCGTGGCTCTAGAACACGGTGGTCCGACTATCGGGGACCTGCCATTGGTGGTACTTCTCATCCTTCCGCTGAAAGAACCGTCCGCCTCGACTGTGTACGCGCCAGCGGTGTGACCAATCGGGACGTCACCGGATCTGTTTTCCCTTGGCTCGGTACCGAGTGCGCTGCTCATGTAAGTGATAGCGCCATTGGTGTGGCCAGAAGGTTCTCCTCGCCGGTAGTGGGGCTCCCGCTACTGGTCGTTCTGCTCGTGGCCAGACCCTGGCGTGGATGATCGTCGTGGGGAGCACGACTGCTCTGCGCTCCCGGGAGCTCGCTGGCGTGCGGATGCGTGGTGTCGACTTTCTGCGGCGTGAGCCGGTGATCGGTGGAGCAGTCGAAGTCTGCGACCGCCGCGTTCGTGTGGGCCCCGCTGAAGAACACAGCATCTTTGCGGAGGATCCCGCTGCCGCAGTTGTTGTCGACGCCATTTCCCAGGAGCTTGCAGAGAATCCGTGCGACGACCGGGCGATGCCAATTTTTGCAGAGGGACGCATGTGGCATTCAGGCACTGTCGCGTACGCCTTCCGCGGCCTGCGCGCACGGTGTGACATGCCGGAGGAGGTGAGCTGGCACAGTCTGCGCCACTTCTATGCATCGACGCTGATCCAGTCGGGGGCGTCAGTGAAGGCAGTTCAGGAGCGGTTAAGGGGATTCGACGCCGACGACGACGCTGGAGATGTACACGCACATGTGGCCAGGTGAAGATGACCGCACAAGGGAGGCAGTGCAGGCCGCGATGATGCGACGCGGGTTCATTGCCCGGGACGACAGCGGGACCGAACCTAACATTGGACCGCCGGAGGGTGACGCCAGCCCCTCCGGAATCGATTCCGGCGGGGCTGGCGAGATCTTGCAATACCTATCCTGAGCTGGCTATTTAAGCTCAGCAGAGCTCAACTTCAGTACGCGACGGGCGACGATCAGTTGCTGAATCTGCTGCGTACCTTCGAAGATGTCGAGGATCTTGGAGTCTCGGCTCCACTTTTCCAGGAGAAGTCGTTCCGAGTATCCGGATGTCCCGGCAAGTTCGACGGCCTTGAGCGTGATATCGGTTGCAGAACGGCCGGCCTTCGCTTTGGCCATCGAAGCCTGAAGCGAGTTCGGCTCCTTGTTGTCGGCCATCCAGGCTGCCCGGAGTGCCAGGAGATGAGATGCCTCCCAGTCCGCTTCGAGCCGCAGGAACTCGGCTGCAGCGGCATGTTGGTTGTATGCCGGAGTGGTGTACGAAATATCGACACCGGCGTCGGTCAGAATCGACCGCAGCTCTTCCAGAGCAGCCCTGGCTACACCGATCGCCATGCCGGCTACGAGTGGTCGCGTGTTGTCGAACGTCTGCATGACGCCCGCGAACCCCTTGTCGACATCTACTTCCGGGTTTCCGAGGAGATTGTCCTTCGGAATCCGACAATTCTCGAAGAGAAGCGCTGCTGTGTCGGAGGCCTTGATTCCCAGCTTGTGCTCGAGGCGAGCGACGCTCAGCCCAGGGGCATCGCGCGGTACGACGAACGATTTGATCGCTGCGCGTCCCTTCGACTTGTCCACGGTCGCCCATACGACGATGTGGCTCGAACGCTCACCAGCGGTCACGTAGATCTTTTCACCGTTGAGAACCCACTCGTCGCCGTCGAGAACTGCGGTGGTGGTCACGGCTGCCGAGTCGGATCCGAAGCTTGGTTCGGTGATGGCCATGGAAGCCCATACCTTGCCGAATCGTTCGAGCTGCTCATCGGTGGACACTGCTGCGATCGCCGAGTTGCCGAGTCCCTGATAGGGGATGGACAACGTCAATCCGACGTCGCCCCAGCAGGTCTCGATCACGTTGATCAGTGCGGACATATTTCCGCCGTTGGCATTGGCGGTCTTGCTGGGCTTCGGTGCGGACTCACTGTCCTTTTGACGGCCGCCTGTTGCGCCACCGATATCGTTGCCCGCGTCGGACATTCCCTCGATCATGGACGCCATGGTGTCGAGTTCGACCGGGTATTCGTGCTCGGCCAGGTCGTACTTGCGCGAGATCGGACGGAAGATCTCGGCCGCCACCTGATGCGCTTGATTCGCCTGTGCCCGAAGCTTTTTGGGTAGTTCGAGATTGATCATCGTGTGTGTCCTTGGGTCATTTTCTTCAAGGTGGGCGCGAATCAGATGAGAACGATGCCTTCGGCAGTGCCGATGGCGCGAAGATCGCGGTACCAACGTTCTACCGGGTGCTCCTTGGTGAAGCCGTGCCCGCCGAGGAGTTGAACTCCGTCCGAACCGATTTGCATACCCTTTTCCGATGCGAGACGACGTGCGAGGGCGGCTTCGCGGGCGAACGAGAGTCCCTGCTCTGCACGCGACGCACCGCGGAGGGTGACCAAGCGCATGCCGTCCAACTCGATGGCAATATTGGCGACCATGAAGGCAACGGCCTGGCGATTGCTGATGGGCTCACCGAAAGCCTCACGCTCGTTGACATACGGGATGACGTAGTCGAGAACGGCTTGGCTGGTACCGACTGCAAGGGAGGACCAACCGAGACGCGCGAGGCTGATGGCGTTCGCGTAGTCGAGCGCATGCTGGTCCGAATCGCCATCGCCGAGCAGAGCGGATTCCGGAAGGGCAACGTCGGTCAGGATCAACCGTCCGAGGCCTGCGGCTCGTAGGCCCATGCTCGGATCGGCTTCGACCACAAGGCCTTTGGAGTCGGATTCGACAATGAAGAACGCCGGACGGCCCTCCAGTTCGGCGGCGACGATGAACAATTCGGAACTTGCTGCCGCAGGAACGAGGCTTTTGACGCCGTTGAGCTTGAAGCCGCTGGGCGAGCGAACTGCCTTGGTGGCCAATGCAAATGGGTCGAACAGGGCGCGAGGCTCGTTGACGACGACGGCTGCATTGGGCACTTTGTCCCCGACGTATGCGGGAAGATAGGTTTTCTGCTGGGCGTCGGTGCCCCACTGAGTGAGTGCAACGGCAACGCCGCTGGGCGCGAGAATGGGTAGTGCCAGGCCCATGTCTCCGTGTGCCAGTGCTTCGGCAACCAGGGAGTTGGTCACGGCACCGCGCTCGGTGGCTGCGCCGTCGAGCTCCTCCGGCACGTTGATCAACGTGATGCCTAGTTCTGCGGACCTGCGAACGAGGTCCTCCGGAGATGATGCGGAGGCATCGGAATCGAATGCTGCCGGCCGCAGAATTTCCTCGGCGAATTCCTTGACCGTCTCGACGATCATGCGTTGCTCGTCGTCGGGAGTCAGATCGAAGTATCCGAGGTTCTTGGTAGCTGAGTCCTCGAGGCGCTTCGGCCTCTCGCTACCGGTCGCCTTCGCGAACTTGCGAGTTGCGGCACCCAGGGTCTTGAACCCGGTCTTGGTGCTCTCGTACGTAACGCGGTCGATGGTCTGGCGGAAGTTGTACTTCTCTGCCAGCTCGGATCCGGTGATTGCCGTGAGCACGCGCATAGCGGTGCCGATGGCATCTCGTTTGAACGGATTGAGGCCAACCGCGGACGTGTCGCGAGGCGCTTTGCGCTTCGTTTCGATCACACTGTCTTGCTTGCTCATGATCACCAGCTGTTTCTCGGTGTCGGGCTCGGACCCGCACTATCTTACTCCCGGGTAAGATAGCTGTCTACTCCTGAGTAAGTTGTTGGCTGTCGTCGCATGTCAGCGACAGTGCGGCGGCCTCCGATCACCGCAGCACCGTCACCCTCCGTGTCTCAGCTCAGACGGCGAACTACCTCGTCCTGCAGAAGTCCGTTGGTCGCGATGGCACTGCCGCCGTGGGGGCCGGGTCGGCCGTCCACCGAAGAAAACCTGCCACCGGCCTCGCGGACGAGAATGTCCAGCGGTGCCAGGTCCCACAACGAGACCTCCGGCTCGGCAGCGATATCCAGAGCGCCTTCGGCCACCAGGCAATAGGAAAAGAAGTCGCCGTAGCCACGCACGCGCCACACATCGTCGGTCAACGAGATGAACTCCTCGCGTACCCCACGCTCCAACCAGCCCGAGAGGCTGGCGAAGCTCAAGCTGGCAGAGGACAATTCCCGCACCGCCGAAACACCGAGTCGCCGGGGCGAGCCGTTGTCGAAGGTTGTGAACGAGCCTGCGGACTCCGAGGCCCACCACCTACGGTTCAGCGCCGGCGCGCTGACGACGCCGACGACCGGGACACCGTCGCTCAGCAGTGAGACGAGTGTTGCCCAGATCGGTACGCCGCGAACGAAGTTCTTGGTGCCGTCGATGGGGTCGATGACCCACTGTCTGCCCTTCAGCGCAACATCACCGCCGAATTCCTCACCGAGCACTGCATCATCGGGGCGTTGCTCGTTCAGCACGGACCTGAGTTGCTGTTCGACGGCCAGATCCGCGTCGCTGACCGGGGTCAGGTCCGGTTTGTCGTCGACTTCGAGGTCCAGGGCGAGAAATCGATTCCGCGTGATGGAGTCGGCTTCGTCGGCCAAAGCAAGCGCGAGTCGGAGGTCGGCAGCGTAGTCGGTCACGCGAACAAGACTAGAGGTGTCGACGCAGTCGCCGTCAGCCCTCGTCAATCGATGCGTACGGAAGTCCGGGGTCGCGGTCGGGCATGGCGGTCTCCGTGCCGTCGACGGTGCCGGTAACCTTGGCTCTCGTGCATCCTGACGTTTCCGCAGACCTAGCCGAACTCGACATCACCCTCACCACGATCGAGTCTGTCCTCGACATCGAGGAGCTGCGCAGACGGATCAACGAGTTGGAGCATCAAGCTGTGTCGCCGGACCTGTGGAACGACCAGGACCACGCTCAGCAAGTGACCAGTGCCCTCTCGCACGCACAGGCAGAACTGCGTCGTGCGGAGGCTTTGCGACAGCGCCTTGACGACCTCCCGGTTCTGTACGAACTGGCCGAGGGTGAAGAAGGTGAGGCCGAGGTGTCCGCAGCGGCAGATGCCGACGCCGAGCGCGCCGCGTTGCGAGAAGACATTGCTGCCGCCGAAGTGCGGACCCTGTTGTCCGGTGAATACGACCAGCGCGACGCGCTCCTCAACATTCGTTCCGGCGCCGGTGGAATCGACGCGGCCGACTGGGCCGAGATGCTCATGCGCATGTATATACGTTGGGCCGAAAAGCATGGTTACGGCGTCGAGGTCTACGACACGTCGTACGCCGAAGAAGCGGGCATCAAGAGTGCGACGTTCGCGATCAAGGGCCCATATACGTACGGCACGCTCTCGGTCGAGCAGGGAACGCACCGGCTGGTTCGAATCAGCCCGTTCGACAACCAGGGACGACGTCAGACTTCCTTCGCCGAGGTAGAGGTCCTGCCGGTAGTCGAGACCACCGACCACATCGAGATTCCCGAGAACGACATCCGCGTCGACGTCTACCGGTCCAGCGGTCCAGGTGGTCAGTCCGTCAACACCACCGACTCCGCCGTGCGTTTGACGCACATTCCGACCGGCATCGTCGTGACGTGTCAGAACGAAAAGTCGCAGCTGCAGAACAAGGTGTCCGCGATGCGCGTGTTGCAGGCCAAACTCCTCGAAGTCAAGCGCAAAGAAGAGCGGGCCGAGATGGACGCGCTCAAGGGTGACGGCGGCAGCTCGTGGGGCAACCAGATGCGTTCCTACGTTCTGCATCCGTATCAGATGGTGAAGGATCTGCGCACCGAGTACGAGGTGAACAATCCCTCCACCGTGCTCGACGGCGATATCGACGGTTTCCTGGAAGCCGGGATTCGCTGGCGTATGCGGGGGGATGAGTAAACCGACATGACGGCCTCCACGACGGTTGGCGCGCTATCGTTCGGGCTGCCGCCCGATCTCGAACTCTGGCTCAGTGGTGGCGGTCTGGAGATCGTGCTCTATGTACTCGGCGGCATGCTGGTGGCCAGGTTGATCAGCTGGACCGGATCAAGAATCACCACGCGGATCGACTCGAACTACCAGCACAGCGACGCGCTGGTCAGATCCGAGGCAGCCAAGCATCGGCACGCACTCGCCCAAGTGATCACCTGGGTTGCCGTCACCATCGTCTACATACTCGTCACCATCGAAGTTCTCCGACGGTTCGGATTTGCCGTCACCTCGCTCGTCGCACCCGCAACCGTCCTGGGTGCAGCGCTCGGCTTCGGCGCACAGCGCGTAGTGCAGGACATTCTCGCCGGGTTCTTCATCATCACCGAACGGCAGTACGGGTTCGGTGATGTCGTACAGATCGCTGTCCTGGGCTCGGCGGAAGATGCCGAAGGGACCGTCGAGGACGTCACGTTGCGTGTCACGCGGGTTCGTAGCGTGGACGGTGAAGTGATCACCGTTCCGAACGGGCAGATCGTCAAAGCGATCAACCTGTCGAAAGACTGGGCACGCGCGGTGGTCGACATTCCAATTCCGTCCACTGCAGACCTCACCCACGTCAACGAAATTCTGCGACGCGTCGGACACGCTGCGTTTGCCGACACTCGACTGAGGAAATTGCTACTCGACGAGCCCACGGTGATGGGTGTCGAGAGCATCGAGGTCGATTTGGTGCATGTGCGTCTGGTGGCGAGAACGTTGCCAGGCAAGCAATTTCAGGTCGGACGCGAGCTGCGGGTCCGAGTGGCCGCCGCGTTGCAGCCAGAGGGAATCAGTGTGGCCCCGGACATCTCGACTGCTGGAGTCGCATCAGACTCTGCCCAACGTGATCGGGGGGCAGACAGGTGACCGAAGAGAACACCGACGCCGATCGACCGACTCGCCACTGGAAGATTCCGGCGCGACTCTTCGGGCGCGCACGGACGTCGACAGTGGCCCTCGGAATCTGTTTCGTGCTGACCGCGCTGCTCTACGGTCAGGTGCGGCCTGAGCCGGAAAGTGCGGTGAACGGCCCGACTCCGATCGACACCGGTCAATACCAGAACCGCCTTCCGATCGACGTACCCGAGTCCTCGACTCCGTCGGCCAGCGTCCCGCCATCATCGAGCGTCGACACCACGACATCGCAGGACCCGTCGGACACAAGCGGGACACCAGGGGAGCAGCAGGAGCCGGGACAGCAGGGAGAGCCCGGGTCGTCAACCAGAGAATCGGGGAGTGCGACGACGCAGGTTCCGACCTATTTGCCACGTTTGTCCGTTCCTCCGCAACTACGATCGCTGTATCCGCAGGCGCCTGCCCCCTCGGCCCAGTCGAGCACCCCATGACATTCGAATCGCGGTCCTCGCTTCGGTCGGCTACCCACCGGTAAGGACTACACTGCGAGCCGTGATCAGCACCACGAATGTGTCCAAGTCGTACAAGACGTCGACCAGGCCTGCTCTGGACAACGTGACCGTTTCCGTGGAAAAGGGCGAGTTCGTCTTTCTCATCGGTCCTTCGGGTTCGGGAAAATCGACGTTCATGCGGCTGCTCTTGAAGGAAGAGAGCCCGACCTCGGGGGAAATCCACGTAGCGGACTTTCACGTCAATCGGCTCTCGTCACGGCGGGTTCCACGGTTGAGACAGAGCATGGGTTGTGTTTTCCAGGACTTTCGTCTGCTGCAGCAGAAAACTGTCGTCGAGAACGTCGCGTTCGCCCTGGAAGTCATCGGCAAACCGCGCTCGATGATCAAGCGGACAGTGCCCGAGGTTCTCGAACTGGTCGGGCTCGGCGGTAAGTCCGATCGCTTACCCTCCGAGCTGTCCGGCGGCGAACAACAACGCGTCGCGATCGCACGCGCATTCGTCAACCGACCTCTCGTCCTGCTGGCCGACGAGCCGACCGGAAACCTCGATCCCGACACCAGCCAAGACATCATGATGCTGCTCGAGCGGATCAACCGAACCGGCACGACAGTTCTCATGGCTACCCACGACAATCACATTGTCGACTCGATGCGCCGACGCGTAGTGGAACTGGACAACGGCCGGGTGGTGCGAGACGAGGCTCGCGGGGTCTACGGCGTGGGCAGATAGCATCCCCGGGTCGTTCCGCAGGCTCCACTCGTGCCGACCTCGGGTCGTTCCGCAGGCTCCACTCGTGCCGACCTCGGGTCGTTCCGCAGGCTCCACTCCCGCCGCCGGCAAGGCAGGCTGACATGACTTTCTCGACCGCACACACCGAAGGGCCCGGATTCCGCGATGCGCGCAAGTTTCATTTTCAGTGAGGTTCTGACCGGACTTCGCCGCAACATCACCATGACCATCGCCATGATTCTCACGACCGCAATCTCGCTCGGCCTGTTCGGCGGCGGTTTGCTGGTTGTGCAGATGGCAGGCAAAACGCAACAAATCTTTCTCGATCGCGTCGAGGTGCAGATATTCCTCACCGACGATATTTCCGCGACCGACCCGGAGTGCGCCCAGGACACATGCGCGGCCCTGCGTAGCGACCTGGAGTCGACGCCCGCAGTCGTGTCCGTGGAATACCTGAATCGGGATGACGCGGTCAAGGACGCGACCGAGCGAGTCTTCAAGGACCAACCCGAATTGGCGCAGTTGGTGAGCCCGGACAGCTTCCCGGCATCGTTCAAAGTCAAGTTGAGCGATCCCGAGCGGTTCGGTGTCATCAACGACAACTTCGCCGATCGCCCCGGCGTGCAGAGCGTGCTCAATCAACGCGATCTGGTCGAGCGGCTCTTCAGCGTGTTGAACGGAGTACGTAACGCTGCCTTCGCCATTGCTATCGTTCAGGCGATCGCTGCAATTCTGTTGATTGCCAACATGGTTCAGATTGCTGCGTTCACCAGGCGTACCGAGGTCGGCATCATGAGACTGGTCGGCGCAACACGGTGGTACACGCAGCTACCGTTCCTGCTCGAGGCCGTCGTCGCCGCGATCATCGGATCAGGGCTTGCCATCGCAGGTCTGTTCGGTGCCAAGAACATCTTCATCGACGACGTCCTCGCCGACGTATACGAAGCCAACATTCTCGCGCGCATCTCCAATAGTGACGTGCTGCTGGTGTCGCCGTTCCTCGCACTCGTCGGCATCGGTATGGCGGCCGTGACCGCGTACATCACGCTGCGCCTCTACGTCCGAGAATAGATCCGCTCCGGTTGATTCTGGTCACTCCGCAGGCTCCGCTCCGGCCAATTCTGGTCACTCCGCAGGCTCCGCTCCGGCCAATTCTGGTCACTTCGCAGGCTCCGCTCCGGCCAATTCTGGTCACTCCGCAGGCTCCGCTCCGGCCGGAAGAAAACCGATTGCGCGCCGGTTCTATGCTTGAGCGGCTGTGTACACGAGCGCACACGCCTTCCCGCGCTCGAGAAAGGGCCCTGCAGTGAGAGAGAAGGGCCGTAAGGCCATCGCGACCAACCGAAAAGCGCGACACAATTATGCGATCCTCGATGTCTACGAGGCCGGTGTCGCCCTTGTCGGAACCGAAGTGAAGAGTCTTCGCGAAGGCAAAGCATCCTTGGCCGACGCTTTTGCGACCGTAGACGACGGTGAGGTGTGGCTGCGTGGACTGCACATCCCCGAGTACACCCAGGGCAGCTGGACCAACCATGCACCGCGGCGCACTCGGAAGCTTTTGCTACACAAGCGAGAAATCGAACGTCTCGAGGGCAAGGTCAAGGAAGGCAGCCTGACGATCGTCCCGCTGTCGATGTATTTTTCCGATGGCAAGGTCAAGCTCGAACTTGCCCTGGCCCGAGGTAAACAGGACTACGACAAGCGTCAGGACCTGGCGCGCCGCACCGCCGAGCGTGAGGTGACGCGCGAACTCGGACGTCGTATCAAGGGCATGCGCTGACAGCAACCCTGCTCGCGCTCGTCGCAGCCGTCGGCTACGGAGTCAGCGACTTCGTAGGCGGAGTCGCATCGAGGCGGGTAGCCGCACTTCGAGTCGTCATTGTTTCGTACCCGTTCTCTTTGGTCGTCGTCTTGCTGATAGCCCCATTCGTCGGCGGCACCGTGTCGTTGGTTCCGATGTTGTGGGGGCTGGCGTCCGGGGTCGCCGGGGGCCTTGCGGTCTGGTGGTTCTATCTCGCCCTGGCCTCGGGACCGATGGCCGTCGTGTCGCCGCTGACGGCCGTTCTCGTCGCCGGCATTCCAGTGCTAGCGGGGCTCATGATCGGAGAAAGACCCGGCATACTCGCATTCTGCGGAATTGCGCTCGCGCTCGTTGCGGTCGTCTTGGTGAGTAAAGAATCGCCGGACGAGGCGACCGGTGAGGTCGCGGGCGGTCGGGAGATGAAATTCACCCGTACCGTCGCCTGGCTCACGGTCGGCTCGGGCATCACTTTCGCGTTGGCGTTCATCTGTCTCCATCAGATCGGCGACGGGGCGGGTCTGTGGCCACTGGCTGCGTCGCGAGCCTCGGCGACCGCCGTCGTATGGAGCGTCGCCCTGGCAACCGGTCACTTTTCCGCCCCTCATGGAAGCGTGCTGAAACTCGCGGCCTTCATCGGCGTTCTCGACGTCGTCGCGAACGCCGCACTGCTCTACGCCTACCAGGGTGGAATGCTTTCGCTGGTCAGCGTCATCGCGTCGCTGTATCCGGCCGCAACGGTGCTGTTGGCGATGGTGATGCTCGGCGAGCGTGTCGGTCGTCTGCAGCAGATCGGAATGGTCATAGCTCTCGGCGCGGTGGGAATGATCGCCGTCGCGTGATGACCCGATCCCGGCTGGGTGCACATGATTGCCCTGCCGATCCCGGTTGAATCACCCATTACGGGGTATCAATGGTTGATGACCGCCAACATCAACTCGACCCCGCTTCGCGTCCTTGTCACCGGAGCGACCGGTTATCTCGGAGGACGCCTCGCTCCGCGGCTTCTCGACGCCGGTTACACAGTGCGAGTGTTGGCGCGTAACCCCGACAAGCTGGACGGTGTTCCGTGGGCAGACGACGTCGAGATCGCGCAAGGTGACCTCAACGATCGAGATTCTCTGAAGGCTGCGTTCGCAGATGTGGACGTCGTTTACTACCTCGTTCACTCGATGGGCTCGGTGGGCCACGACAATTTCGCGGACGCCGAGCGTGCCGGCGCTGAGAACGTCGCAGACGTTGCCGCTGAAAGCGGAGTAGGAAGAATCGTCTATCTGGGCGGACTGCACCCCACCGACGGCCAGCTGTCGGAACATCTTCAATCGCGCGCCGAAGTAGGTCGGATTCTCATTGAATCCTCGGTCCCCACCCTGGTGCTCCAGGCCGGTGTAGTCATCGGTTCGGGTTCGGCGTCCTTCGAGATGATCCGGCACCTGACGAACCGTCTACCGGTCATGACGACGCCGAGATGGGTGCACAACAGGATTCAACCGATCGCGGTACGAGACATGCTCCACTATCTCATCGGTGCCGCCGAGGCCGATCTGAAGGAGAGCCGAACGTTCGACGTCGGAGGCCCCGACGTCATGGAATACGGCGAAATGATGAACATCTACGCGGGAGTCGCCGGGCTGCGCCAGCGTCGAATGGTAGTACTGCCGGTTTTGACGCCACGTCTCGCGGGCCACTGGATCGGCTTGGTCACCCCGATCCCGCGCGGACTGGCTATGCCGCTCATCGAATCTTTGCAATTCGACGCCGTCGCACACGAAATGGACGTCGATTCGATCATCCCTCGACCTGCAGGCGGTCTGACTTCGTACCGAGAGTCCGTTCGCCTCGCGCTGCGGAACATCGAAGAGGGGGAGACCGAAACCACGTGGTCCGACTCCGACTCGGCGCAGCCGTCCGATCCTCTGCCGACCGATCCGACGTGGGCCGGCGAGGTTCTCTATTGCGACAGCCGCAGCGTGTTTCTCGGTAGTGGGCCAAGCGAGATCCGTAGTCGACTGCGAGGCGCTGTCGAATCAGGCGAATTGAAAGGTTGGCGTCGGGAGGATCGTGAAGAGGAAAACTCGGGTGAGGTGCGGTTGCGGTCTACCGCATCACTGCCGGGCGACGCGCGGATGCAGTACCGGGTGATCTCGGCGGGTGGAGGTACTCGACTCGAACAGCGAACCTA
>JBBPZN010000006.1:0-14704 GCA_038198705.1 Mycobacteriales bacterium | reverse complement strand
CGATCAAAGCGTTGACGGTCAGCCCGACCAGAATCTGTACGCCGCCGAGTGCCAGTCCCTGCAGCAGGATCGATCCTGCTGCAGGGACTGGCACTCGGCGGCGTACAGATTCTGGTCGGGCTGACCGTCAACGCTTTGATCGTGCTTGCTGCAGGATCGATCGCGATGTTTCTGTCGTCGCGGCCGTCGTGGATCAAGCTGCAGCGTTACGTGATGGGCACGGTTCTCGGGCTGTTGGCCGTCCGGCTTGCAGCCGATCCTTCTCGCCCTGTTCCCGCGTGAGAATGCAGCGGCCCGAGTGGAGAGGTGGCCTCACACCATGGTCGTCAGGACACCCCCGTCGGCACGCAGTGCTGCACCGTTCGTGGCGGCGGACAACGGACTTGCCAGGTAGACAGCGAGATTGGCGATCTCGGTAGGTTCGATGAACCGCTGCAGCAGTGAGGTCGCGTTGCCGCCGATGATGGCGGCCTTGAGGTCATCGGCGGGCATTGCCTGAGCTCGAGCGATCTGGGTGACAGTGTCTGCGACCCCGTCGGAGTAGGTCGGCCCGCCGAGGATCGTGTTCACGGTCACTTCGGTTCCGCGTGTGAGCTTGGCGAGGCCATTGCTCAGCGCGAGCATCCCCGCCTTCGTGACTCCGTAGTGCACCATGTCGGCTGGAATGTTCACCCCCGATTCGCTGCCGACGAAGATGATCCGGCCCCACCCGGTGGCGAGCATCTTTCCCAGGACGTGCCGCGACAACCGGACGCCGCTCATGACGTTGATGTCGAAGTAGCGTTGCCATTCTTCGTCGGTGATCTGTTCGAAGGGCGCGAGCTCGAAAAGTCCGACGTTGTTGACGAGTATGTCGATATCGCCGAGAGCTTCCAGAAGCTTGCCGACGTCTGTCGGATCTTCGAAGTCTGCAACGGCCCCGGACACCGTCGCGCCAGGAACCTCCAGCCCCAATTGCCGGACGGCCTCGTCGAGTTTGCTCTCGCTGCGTCCGTTGATGACGACCGACGCTCCCTCCTGGAGGAGAGCTTGTGCAATCGCGTAGCCGATTCCTTGCGTCGAACCGCTGACGAAAGCCGACTTGCCGTTCAGCTGCAGATCCATGTCTCTCCTGGTGCGCTCGATCGATGCCGTATCGGGCATCAAATGACTTTCTCAGTCAAGTAAAACTATGACGATTGACTTTCTCAGTCAAGTCATCGGGCGCAGTGTCGAGTAGTCTGCTTCCATGTCGGACGCCAGCGAACGAGCAGCACTCAGCGAACAAGACCTTCAGACGTGGGCTGCCTTGGCCACCCTGCTGGAGTGGCTACCCACCGCTCTCGACGCACAACTCCAACGTGACGCGGGTCTGACCCACTTCGAGTACGGCATCCTCTTCGCCCTCGCGGAAGCGGACGACCGCACTCTCCGCATGAGCACGTTGGCCAGCTATTCCAACAGCTCCCTCTCGCGACTCTCGCGTGCAGTGGCTCGGCTCGAGGCCAAAGACTGGGTACGACGCGCTCCCGACGCTGCGGACGGCCGCTACACCCTGGCCACCCTGACGGAGTTGGGGTCAGCGAAGGTCGACAAGGCAGCCCCCGGGCACGTGGACGTCGTCAACCGGCTCGTCTTCGACCCGTTGACGCAGGTCCAGGCGCGTCAGCTGGGCGGAATCAGTCGGCGCATCATGACGGCGATACGGTCCGAGGAGGGCTGGCGACCTTGTTGAGTGCGCCTACGTGAGAGCGCACACCCTTTTTCCAAAGCTGCACGCTGATTCGCGTCCGAGCGCGGCCGTTCGGTTTACAAAAAGGGTGCACGGTCCAACGAGTCACCGCATGTACGCCCGCCGAAGACCCGGATGGCAGGAATTTCACGCGCGCGGATTGCTGACAGGATGGACCTATGTTTGTTACCTGTGCCGGGAGGCCGAGGCTTGCCACCAAGAAGCGTCCGGGTGTCGACATCCTCGATTCGCTGCTCAGCGGGACTGTCGACGAGCCACTCGCCATCGGACAGCGCATCCGGGGTGCCGATGTGTCGGCGGTGGTGAAGATGTATGCGATGGCCTGCATCACGCTCCGCTCATTGCCACCGCCGCAGTCCGCGTTCTCGGATTCTCCGGTGACGTCAACGGCATCCACGACCGGGCGGCGCGCGTGGTGGCCGACGTGACCACACGCAGTATTTTCGAGAAGAAGGCAGGGCATGGCCAATAAAAAGGCACGGCTGGAAAACCAGACTGGGCCGAAGGCCGGGGTCTATGAGATCGACACCGGCACTTGTGAACTGGTGCGCGACACGCTGACCGCGGACGGCTGGATGGTGCAGGTAAACGGTGTGCCGAGTTCACACATCGATATGGACGACCCATCGCAGCTGGATTTCGAGTACATGCGTTGGATGGCGGGACTTGTTCGCTATCACACGTTTTCGAGCTCCAAGCTGCGTACTTTGCATCTCGGTGGTGGCGCCTGCACTCTCGCACGCTATTTCGCTGCGGAGTATCCCGATGCACGACAGGTCGTCGTCGAACTGGACGGGAAGCTCGCCGAGTTGGTACGCGAATGGTTCGACCTCCCCCGTGCACCGATGCTGCGTATCAGAGTCGGTGAGGCTCGTGCGGTGACCGAGACGCTCACCGAGGACAGTCGAGATGTGATCGTCCGCGACGTTTTTGCCGGAAGTGCGACGCCGGAACCGCTGTTGACTCTGGAATTCACCGAGCATGTGCGACGCGTACTCGCCCCGCGCGGCATCTACGTCGTCAACTGCGGTGACACCCGTGACCTGACGAGAACCCGTCGCGAGGCAGCCACTATCGGACAGGTCTTTCCGCACACGGTGATCATCGCGGATCCGGCGATGTTGAAGGGGCGCCGATATGGGAACGTCGTCATCGCCGGGAGCGACACACCGATCGGTGAGGACCCGGCGTTGGCTCGAGAACTGCTCGGCGGAGGAGTGCCCGCACAGGTATGGCTCGATGAGAGGGTCCGGAGTTTCAGCGGTGACGCGAAAGTCCTACGGGACGTCGTATGAGCGATCGGTAGGCTGGAGAAGTAGTTCGACGCTCATACGTAGTCACTGTCGCTTTGGGAGAACCGAATGGCGCTCATCGCCTTGCTCGATCTGAAGTTCAAGCCGGAAGCACTCGACGACGCCAAGGTCGTTCTCGCCCGCGTGCTCGTCGAGACGAGGGCATTCGACGGGTGCCTAGGAGTCGACGTTCTCGTCGACGAAGCCGACCCGACGCACTGGATCGCCTACGAGCGCTGGGATTCCGCCGAAGCAGATGCGAAGTACCGCGATTTCCGCGCCGGTCCAGGCAAGATCGCCGACCTGGCCCCACTCCTTGCCGGAGCGCCGAGTCTGACGATGTACACGATCGCCGGTTCAGTCTAGGTAGTCACTCGAGTCCGGTGGTTCGACCGATGCCGGTCGGCCGGTGAGATAGCCCTGCACCATGTCGATGCCGAGCTCGACGGCGACGCGCAGTTCGCCGTCGGTCTCGACACCTTCCATGATCAGCGTCGCGCCGACTTCTCGTGCGAACGCAGTGAGTGACGCCACGGCTGCCCTGCGGGTCGGATCCAGGTCCACGCCGTGGACGAGTGAATAGTCCAGTTTCAGCGTGTCGGGTTTGAGTTCCACGACCTGGCGGAGTCCGGCGAATCCGGCTCCGACATCGTCGACGGAAATTTTGACGCCGGCGGCCCTGAGGTCTTCGACGGATCGGGCGACAGCGCGGTAGTCGTCGACCCGTTCATGCTCGGTTATTTCCAAATATATTGTGCGCGTGCCTATGTGCGGTCGCAGGCGGGCCAGCATGTCGGTCGTCCTGATGGTTTCGGCCGAGGCGTTGACCGAGACGAATGCATCGGTGGGAAGGCCTGCCATGGCGCGTAATGCCGTATCGATCGCGGCGAGTTCGAGACGTGGACCGACACCCGCAAAGGTTGCGTCGCGAAACCAGATGAACGGCGAGCCATGACCGAACGGGAAGCGGGAAAGTGCCTCGTATCCCACCACGGCTCGGGTGACGGTATCGCAGATCGGTTGAAACACGATCGAGGGTCCACCGGAGTCGATGAGCGCGTCGATTCGATCTCGTATGCCGAGAGGATCCAAGCGAAGGTGGTTCGCCGCCGCGGCCGGATCTGCTTTCTCGCGGTACATCTCGATATCGGCCAGTGCAATCAACCGCCGCATGGGTGCGTCCGTGCTGTCTCCACAGATCAGGCTGTCGCCGGCCGATCCGATACTGGTGGTGAACGGCGGCCCGCTGAACGATTCTTCGAGTCTCGCGCGGATCCGAGTCTCCGCATCGTCGACCTTGTTGCGGCTGCCGATGTGTACACACACGAACTGGTCTCCGCCCAGTCGTGACACCACCGCATCGGCGGGTGCAGCGTGCAGCAGCCGGCTCGCTACCTCTGTCAACACCGCATCACCCGACGGGTGCCCGAATCGTGCATTGATGGCCTTGAACCTATCGATGTCGATCACTACTACGCCGATGTAGCGCGTCTCGTGCAACGGGGAGGTGTTGAGGGTATTGAGGTACCCCACCGCATTGAACAGTCCACGACGGTTCCACAGCCCGGTCAGCGGATCGCGTAGCGCCCCGTTTGCGCGTTCCCGGAGGTACCGAATGTAAGGGCGAAGAGCGAATGGCATTGCGAACAGCGAGGCAACGGTGACGGCGCGCGAGAAGACCGTCCAAGGATCGGCCCCATCGAGGATCGACAGTGTCGCGGTGAGCAACAGTGCGGAGACAGCAAGCGCGAGGTGGATGGTGAGGACTCTGGACGTCGTCCCGATGATCGCGAAGAGGGTGACGATGGCGAACATTGCCGAGCTCGACAGTGCGTGGAATGGCGCGTTGGGTAGAAGCATCAATCCTAGGATCCCTAGGTCGGCCCAGATGATGAACGCTTTTATCAGGATCGGACCCGGCCACGGTCCTAGAAACCAGCGGAGTGCGACGGGGACTGTGCTCACACACGCTAGGGATATGAGGATTGCGGCTGGAAGGGTCAACTCTTCGGACGGGACCAGCAGGATTCCGGACAGTCCGAACGACAACGTCAGTGAACCGATAAGTGCCTTCGCCGACCGCTCACTGTTCGGGGGGCGAACCCGGAACGAATAGTTAGCAGCATTCAGGGCCCGAGGTTCGAGTGCGCGGGAGGCCTGTACGCGGGAAGCCCAGGAGTCAGGGGACTCTTCGTGGAACGCGAGCTTGCCGGTCACCGATCGACAGCCTTTCATGCGGGACCTGCCGGTACTCGAGAACTTTTTTGTCCATGCGACGGCCGATCGTTCGTATTCTCAGGTCCCCGACCCGTCAAGGAACGCTACCAGTGCGTGGGCCGTTCAACGGCCGAAACAGCATCCTGCTGCCGGTTATAGCAGAGGAAAGTTATGTACGACGCGGTTTCGTCGGGCAACGCATCGTAACTGACCGCAGCGGCGGTCAATATAAGACCGTGAATACGGGACGGCGAATCAAACCATGTCTTTCTCGGTCAGCCATCGAAGCGTCGGCCAACCGCAGAACACCGGTAGCCAACACGTGAGCACCCGATAGAGCAGTACGGATGGGACGGCGATGCTGGCGGGAAGGCCGAATGCCGCGAGGCCACCGATCAGGGCTGCTTCGACGGCTCCGACCCCGCCCGGTGTCGGGGCCGCCGACGCCAACGTTCCGCCGATCATGGTGACGACGGTGACCGTGATGAACGTCGTCCCACCCCCGAACGCCTCGATGCTCGCCCAAAGAGCCAGAGCAGCTCCGAGAGTGGTTGCAGCACAACCGAGTACGATGATCGAGAAACGTTTCGGATCGCGCGCGAGTTCGCCGAGTTCACCGAACAGTTCCTTGAGCTGTGGGCGTACGTCGTTCCGCAGCCATCGGCGTAATTTCGGTACGAACAGCAAGGTGCCCACGGCGCCGAGTGCAACCCCGGCGATGAGGTATAGAACAGTCGGGTCGGGCACGAAATGCGCCAGATCCGCCGACGTGCCGGCAGCAAAGGTGAAGAGGATCAACAGTCCGACGTGGGTGATCACCTGAACGGACTGTTGCAGAGCAACTGCGGCCGTCGCTCGAACGGCGCCGAGGCCACCCTTCTGCAGGAACCGCACGCTCAGTGCGAGGCCGCCGACGCCTGCAGGGGTCGTGGTCGCTGCAAACGTATTGGCAAGCTGCATGATCGTCAGGTTGCGGAAACTCACCATGCCCGAAGCGCATGCCCACAATGCTGCGGCAGCGCCGACGTAGGTCAGCGCCGATACAACGAGTCCGAGTAGCGCCCACCACCAGTTCACCGATTGCAGCTCTGTCAGGAATGTGGGCACCGCACTGATGAACGGGTAGGCGACGTAGACGAGGCCGATCAGCAGGACGAGCTGAATGATCTGGCTCCGCGAGAATCGGGTGACCTGCTCGGCCTTGATCTTGTCGGCACCCGTCTGTTTCGCGACCTCGTCACGTACGGCCTTCATGATCTCGTTGCCGTCGGGAACCGATCCGCGGACGCGTTTGGGTACCGCCGATTTCGTCAGCCTGCCCGATGCCGCGAGAACAGTGTCGGCATCGAGAGCCTCGATGGCACTGCGCACGGCGTGTCCTTTGCCGAACAGCGCAGCAGTGGTGATCAGCAACTGCGCAATGTCGGACTGCATCTGCGCGTCGGTTGCGCCTAGTTCGGCGTTCGCGAATCCACCGAAGAGTGCCGTGCCGTCGTCGTTTCTGATCTCTGCGGTGCGTAGGTCGCCATGGGAGATTTGGAACCCGTGCAGAGTCTGCAGTCCCCTCCAGATGCTGGTGACCAGGGTGTCCGGGGAGGTGTTGTCGACGGGAACTCCGATGGGCGCGGTATGTGCATACATTGCCCACCCACGTTCGAGTGCCGATGCCGCCAGCGGGCGGCTGCTCGCGATGGACAGGTTCCCGATCGCGATGCCCATCAACGCCCGGTGCTCGACGGCTCGGTGCAATGATCCATGCGATGGAACGAACTCTGCACTGCGGAAGGACAACCATCGCCACAGTTGGCGCAACGCACCTCCACTGCGCTGGTTCTCCCCGTACATTTCGACGATCAGATCTGGTTCGGGGCCCTCTGCGGACGCGGACAGCACGAGGGGCCCCGGGCCTGCAGGTTTTACGACGCGGAAAGAGTTCACGATGTGCCCGCGCTTGGACAACAGTCGTACCGCGTCGTCGAGCGGCACTTCGAGGGCTGGAGTGCCGACGACCAAGACGATCAATGCGCCGATAAGCCAACCCACCGACAGGCCGAGCAGTGAGCGGGCGGGCACGACTGTACTGACGAACAAGTGGATCGGAACGAACGCCAGGAGCAGGATCCACCAGACGCGCCGCCAGCGCTTCGGTAGCCATGGCCCGGACACGGTGAGGACCGCAGCGAGCATGCCGATCCAGCGAGGATCGTCCAGGAATTGGGAAAGGAACGTGTCGAGCCGATCGGGGACTTCGAGGTGCCAGGCGGGCGTCGAGATTCCGCTACCGGTAATCGACAACGCCAGACCGGCGATCAGCCCAGCCGCGCCGTACCCGGCCAGTAGCTTCCATTCCCGGCCGGCGATCAGTCCGATCAGAATTCCGAACGGCAGCGCCAAGATCGCCACGCCGTACAGCACGTACACCAGATTCGACTTGTCCGGACTGAGGACCCCGACGATGTTCGAGACCGAGTTCTCCAGCGCGTCCCATTGATTTCGAGTGATGAGCGAACCGGCGATGACCGTCGAAAGCAGGAGCAGTGCCAGAAAGACTCGCATGATGTCACTGGTGCGTCGTACCAGCGGTTGCAGCAGGCTGCCCGTCACCGGTATGTCGCGCCCGTCAACCCGCATGCTGCTCTCAGTACCTTCGATCGAACTCGTGCGCGCCGGCCGACGCTATTGGCAAACCTACCGCGCGGGGCCGCGATGGTGGGTGATCCGGCGGTCGAGTTCGTTTCGTACCGCGGGCCACTCCGACTCGATGATCGAGAACACCACGGTGTCACGCAGCGACCCATCGGGCATGCGGGTGTGGTTGCGAAGAACCCCATCCTGTTTGGCGCCGAGTCGCGCAATCGCCGTTCGTGACTGGAGATTCATCCAGTGAGTCCGGAACTCGACTGCAATGCAATCCAATTCATCGAACGCGTGGCCGAGAAGTAGAAGCTTGCTGGCCGCGTTCGTCCCGCTTCCGTGCGCAGATGCAGCGTTCCAGGTGGACCCGATCTCCAACCGTCGGTGCGCCGCATCGGCATTCATGTACGTCGTCATCCCGAGGATCTGGCCAGTGTCGTTTTGTCGCAGGGTGAACGGCAACATCGACCCCGTCTGCTGCAAGCCCAATCGTCGATCGATCTCGGCGGCCATATCGTCGGGGTGCGGAACCGAGGTGTACCAGAGGTTCCACAGCTCACCGTCACGGGCGGCGTCGCACAATCCCTCGAGATGGTCGTGGCTCAGCGGCTCGAGCGTCACGACGTCGTTCGACAGAGTTACCGGCTGCAGAAAAGTCACACTGGGGACGATACGCGAGCCGGCGGACGACAACAGGCCGGATCTACTGCTCTACGACATCGGCGGGTTGGCGGCTCCCGTTCTGGGCAGGCGCTACAACGTTCCGGCCGTGCAACTTTCGCCGACCTACGTCGCCCGGGACGGATACGAGGAAGACATGGGCGAGGTGCTCGTGCACATTCGTTAATCCGAAAGCGGGAGGCGGTACAGGAACGCCTACTCCTCGTGGCTGCAGGAAAACGGTGTCGATGCCGATCCATGGCAATGGATCTCGCACCCCGATGATGTTCTCTCCCTTGTCCCGCGAGTGATGCAACCGAATGCCGACCGGGTACCCGAGACCGTTCGAGTCGTCGGACCGAAGTGCCCATGCGGCCGATGCGGTGGAACCTAGACTTCGAGCACGCTGACGCTGACGCCGTAGGGCAGGAAGCGGACGCGTCTGGCCGGATCCACATTGTCTTTGTGTGCGCGCAATGCATCCAGTTCGGTCGCGTACAGCTGGTCGATGTGCGCAGAGCCGTCGGAGTCGACGGTGTAGATCGCCCAGACACCATCGCCGGTCTCGCCGGTGGTTTCCGGAGCAGGAGCCTGCTCCGGCTTCTTCGGTGCTGAGGTGTCTCCGAAGAACGCGCCCCAAGAACCGCCTGCGCCGGATTGCCCGATGAATTTGCCTACCTGATCGACGACGTCGCGGAGTCCGTCGCTCGCTTCTTTGGCGAAGCGATCGAAGTCCTCGGGATCGATGCCGAAGGGTCCGTTGTTTGTCATCTCTCCATAGTGCCCTTGCCAGTCAAGTTATTGCTGCTGGAGTCGCGAACCGATCGTGCCGTGCAGCGTCCGCAAGCTGTCCTGTCCGAGCGAGACGGTCTGCGACTCGATGTAGCGCAGCAGGTGGCCGTCGTCGAGAACCTTCTCACTGGATTGAATGAGCACTGTTCCTGCGCCGGTGAAGTCGAACTGACGTTCTTCGCCGGTGTTGGCCCCGAGGAATCCGCGAGCGGCGCCCAGAAAGTTCTGCATCCACCCGGCGTCGAAGTGGTGCGACGGCGACGGGCAATCGGCCCAGCCGACCAGTGCTTCGGGGTCGATGCGCAACGGCGGCTCGGCAAACATGACAGGCCCGTTGGACGACGCCAGGAACTTGCCCGTGCCCAGCAGCGTCAGAAATCCGGGGACGATCGACTGCTTCAGGTCGAGCGTTGTTTCGAAGGCCAGGAGGTTCGAGGCTCGGATGGTCAGGTTACCGTCGTCGAGGTCGTAGCTGTTGATGTTGAATCCACGGTCGCCGAGGATCAACTTGCCCTGCCCCTGCGCGAGCACCCAGTCGTTGGAATACAGCGGCGAGGAGAATCGAGCGGCAACGATGGCAGGCATCGACGTCTGACCGAGTGGCTCGAATCGAATATTGCCGTAGTACGCAATCATCGCGCCCTTGGACGTGAACCAGGGTTGGCCGGCGAGTTCGACGCAGAACGCGTAATCGTTACCGGGGACGTTGTCATCGATGGGCAGCGTATGGGGGGTGTGAATCTCGATGGTCATACTCGCCCTCAGAACTTCTTCTCGGAGGCCTGGACCCATACGGTGCCCATACCGGTCATCTTCAGCTGAACGGCCTCGCCGCTGCCACGCCCCACCGCGTCACGCCAGCCGACGTTCGCCGAGATGTCGACGGTGATGTTGCCGAGGTGGCAGACATAAGCCTGTGGATCCACGACGACCTGGGGATGCTCCGGGCCGACCTGCAGCGCTATCGCCCCACCGTGCGACAGAACTGCGACGCTGCCCACACCGGTCAGCTGCGTCGTGAAGAGTCCCTGCCCGGTCATCGCACCCCGGACGGCACCCCGTACTGCGCCGCCCTGAGAGCCAAGGGAGACAATGGAACTCGACAAATAGCCGTCGTGCGCCAGCAGGCGGTCGGCCTCAACGGTGAGCATCGACGATCCGTCGAGGTGAATCACTTCCACGTACAAGCCGGCGTGGCCGTAGAACACCTCGCCCTGGCCCTCGGCGGCCATCATGGCAACATACTCGCCCGACATCATTCGTCCGGCCATTCCTGCGACGCCGCTGCTCCCACCCATCGAATGTGGAATGAAGTGGACGTCACCGGTGTAATACAGCATCGAACCCTTACGGGCCAAGACGTTCTGCCCGGCCGCGAGAGAGGATTTGACGACTTTGCTGTTGACGAGCTCGAGCGGCATGTCAGCGTTCCTCGGGTTGAATGTAGACGACGCCTTCGCCGTCGAAACGGAGCGAGAAGGCTTCACCGTTCCCACCACCGACGGCGGATCGCCAGGTGACGTCGGTGACGAAACTCTGGTTGAGCCGGCCACGATGTGCCACAAAGGAATCTGGATCGACGACGAGCGGATACGTCGGGTCGACGGCGAGCGCGATCAAGGGTCCGCCTGCCGAGAGTAAGGCCACCGAACCCGAACCGCTGACGACGGTCGTGAACAGGCCCTGGCCCGAGGATGCTCCGCGGAGGCCGGCGAACTTGACCTCGGTTTTCAGTTGGCCGGTCAGTGCGAGCAGCTGCGAGGCCTCGACGTGCATGGTGTCGTTCGCGAGCTCGACGATCGTGATGTCCTGAGCGTCGACGGCGAAATACACCGTGCCCTTGCCGGAAACTTCCATGAGAGAAAGAGATTCACCGGTTGCCTTCTGCTTCAGAGCCGCGCGTAGTCCCCCGCCTCCGCCCATTCCTGCGCTCTTGAAGGCGACGTCACCCTCGTACGCAACCATGGAACCGGACATCGCACGTAGCGAATCGCCCTGCGGTGATCCCTGAAGTAGATTCGCAACGAGCACTCTGTGCCCGTTCATTGTCAGCTGAGCCACGGGGAAACTATCCCACGCAACGTTCCCCCGTGCCAACGCTGAATTCGGATTGAATTAGACGAGCGGGCGCAGTGTCTTACCTGCGAGTTCGACGATTCCAGGCTCGTGACCGTTGGTGATCAGGTTGATGATGATGCCGTCGATACCCTGATCGAGTACGCGCGCCTGAATCTGTTCGGCGACGTCATCGGGTGTGCCGCAGAACTGGCGATCGGTTGCTGCTGCTTTGTCGGTGTCGGAGAGGTTGGACAAGTCGACTCCGTTCGACAACAAGTAGTCGCTCTGCAGCTTGCGGGCCTTGTCACCGTCCTCGTCGAGGATGACGGAGGCCAGGAAACTCGTCTCGAGATCCTTCGGATCACGGTCTACCTCTTCGCACCGCGCTTCGACGGCTTTGATCTTGCGCGGCAATTCGCTTGCGTCGCAGATGATGTTGAGGTGATCGGCGAATTGGGCGGCGAGACCGAAGGTCTTCTTTTCTCCGCCTCCACCGAGCATGATGGGCAGATCGTCGCGGATGCGTGGCTCGTTGATGGCGTTCTCGACCTGGTACCACAACCCGTCGAAGCTCGGCCGTTGCCCGCGGAGCATCGGCTCGATGATCTGCAGTGCCTCGTCGAGACGCTCGAATCGATCGGTGAAGGTACCGAACTCCAGGCCGAAGCTCTGGTGTTCGAGCTCGTACCAGCCGGCTCCGATTCCCAGGATCGCGCGGCCTCCGCTCACGACGTCGAGCGTGGTAACGGTCTTCGCCAAGATTGCCGGGTTGCGGTACGTGTTTCCGGTGACGAGGGCCGAGAGCTGGATCGTTTCGGTAGCGGTGGCCAGCGCCGACAGTGCCGAGTACGACTCGAGCATCGGCTCGTCGGGTTTACCGATTCCAGGTAGTTGATAGAAGTGGTCCATGACGAACGCGGTGTCGAATCCTGCTGCTTCGGCTTCGCGCGCCTGCGCGATGACCTTCGGGAACAGCTCTGCGACGGAGCCTGAGTAGCTGAAATTGGGCATCTGATAACCGAGGCGGATAGTCACCCGCCCAACGCTACTCCCGTCGGTGGCCTGCTCGGAGGTGCACCGACGGCTTCGATACCTCCCCGTTCCGACTTCGAAAGGGGCACGATGAGGTATGCCCACTATCGAATTGACCCGCGCACCCTTCACCGGATTCGCTGTCGACGACATCGAGGCCGCCCGCACCTTCTACTCCGACATCCTGGGACTTACCGTCGTCGACGGCGAGATGGGTCTGATCAGTCTGCAGCTCAGCGAGAGAAACGAAGTGTTGATCTACCCCCGGCTCAATCATGTGCCAGCGGCCTACACCATCCTGAACTTCCCGGTCGCAGATATCGAAGCAGCCGTCGATGCCCTGACCGCCAAAGGCGTGGTGTTCGAGCACTACCCCGACATGGGGACCGATGAGCGGGGAATTTTCAGACACGGCGGCCCGCTGATCGCGTGGTTCACCGATCCCGCTGGAAACATCCTGTCCGTGCTCCAAGCCTGAGCGACTACGCAGTCGGAGTTCCCAGCTCGAGGGTCACCGATTGTTGCTGACGGACTCCCTGGCCAGAGACCCATTCGAGTTCGATGACGTCGCCCGGACTCTTCTCGACCATCGCTTCGATCAGATCCTTCGACGTGCGCACCGGCCTCCCATCGAACGACACGATGACGTCGCCGCGAAGCAAACCGGTCCGCTCGGCTGGGGAATCGTATTGAACGGACGTGACCGCGGCACCCTGCGATGGTCCCGTGTCCCGCAATACCGAGACATCGCGAACGCCGATACCCAGATACGGCGTCGGCCCAACATGGACAGTGCCCCCGGATCTGCCGTCACGGACCTGTTCGAGCACGGCCATCGCGGTATCGATGGGAATGGCATATGCCTCGGGAGCAGAAGTCTCCCGAGCCTTCTCGGACAGCCCAGCCGCGTCGACGCCGATGACATTGCCCCACGCGTCGACGAGCGGGCCACCCGAATCGCCTGCGCGAACGTCGGCGTCGATTCGAATCATGTCGGTCAGTTCGTTCCGTGAACCATCGACAGAGCTTTCGGCGATGACGGATTCCTGCAGCGCAACCACACGTCCGGGCGCGGAAACGAGGACTCCCCCGCCCTCCGCGTTGCCCACCGCGGTAACCCCATCGCCGACGGCAACGGCTGCAGACCTCCCGATCGGCGCAACCGGAAGGTCGACCGCGGAAGCCAACCGGAGAACCGCAACATCACGGGTCTTGTCATAACCGAGCACCGACGCGTCGTAGATCAATCCATTGCCCATATGTACCGCAGTGACGTCGGTTGCTTCCTCGATTACATGGAAGTTGGTGAGCACGAGGCCGTCCGAATCGACGACGAACCCGGTGCCCGCGACGCCGTAGAAGCTGAATTCCGCCGATATGGTCACGACCGTCGGATTCACCCGAGCGGACAACTCCTCCAGAGTCAACGGCGCAGGTAGTGGCTCTGTGAGCACGGGGGCCGGTGCAGCCACGAGGGATTCGCGGACACCGGGCGCAAGTGGCGTCGGCAGAGCCGAGGCAGCGAAGACCAGCACCGTGACGAGCGCCGTCCGACTTGCCGCCTGCATGAGTATCGATTATGGCTGCGATGGCCGCGGAATGCAGTGTTCTGGGCTGCGGGGTTCTGGGGCCGTCTTCTCGGCGTGCCCGCTGGATGGTTCGACTCGCTGGATGGTTCGACTCGCGGGGCGGTGTTATCCGGGGCTCGCGGCATGACTGCCAGCGGCACATGTGGTGCTCTGTGCCGCTGGCAGTCACTGGTGGCCGGCTACCCGGTGTCAGGTCGGTGGCGGGTGTGGATCGGGGCCGCCGGGTTTCGGTATGCCGGGTTGTGTTGGAGGAGCGCGGTGTTCGGGTGTTGGGTAGATGTATTCGTTGGGGTGATGGTAAAGGTTGATGCGGCCTTTTCTGGTGGGGTCGAGTGTGGTCGGGGGATGCCAGAGGGTGCGGCCAGGGTAGGGGTGGTCGGCTGCGGTTTTCTTTGTTGCCCAGTCGGTGCCGTCGGGTCCGATGAGCGGGTGGTGCATGTCGCAGCCGTAGGTGAGGGTGTCGATGTCGGTGTTGCCACCGGTGGCCCATTCAACGTGTCAGAAAAAGTACACCTTTGGACCGTAGGTCTGCGTTGGTCAGACGCAAAGCGCCCGTGCAGTCAGAGGCACGTCTGACCCTGGATGCACCGATGGGCTGGCTCGGTCTTCGTGAGATCCGTTGCGCGGGATGGGTCGGGGTGCGGGCGTGATGGGGTGCCCGATCTCGGGTATCGGGTTGTTCCACTGGGTTTTTCGTG
>JBBPZN010000005.1:0-22644 GCA_038198705.1 Mycobacteriales bacterium | reverse complement strand
TCGGGCCTCTGGACTCCCGGGAATCTGCGGGTGTTCGACAAGTAGGTTTCACCGTTGGGGCGGGTGGGCTTTCACCACCCGCTTCAATGGTCCACTCATACGATCAGATAGCTTCGGAGCGCCAATCAAGCAGTGCACGACGGCTGTTGGATCGGCCGGCACACGGCGTATAGCGCATGGCACTGACATTCAGGAGCCTTGTCTCGGCAATTACACCGAGTTGTCCACAGCCCAAGCTTGTGTCAACACGCTTCCGGCCTGCCCTGTTCGCAGGGCGTTCGACTGTCGCCGAACTCTGCAAACTGCGCTTTATGAAACGCGGTAGCTGGGCCACGAACCGGTACATCCTGGACGGCGCATCACTCAATGGCGTCATCACCCGTCGAGCACTTCGACAATGCGGAGTGTCCGACGGGTCTATTACTCTGCGAACTGCCGACGGCGGCAAATGGCGTCGAATACTGCCGGGAATCATCCTGTTGCACAACGGCAGTCCCACGCTTCTACAACAGCAATCTGCCGCTTTGCTCTACGGCGGCGAACAGAGCATGCTCACCGGTGGCACCGCCGTCATGCAGCACGGCTTCGACCGTGTCGGCGGCGATGTCCACATCCTCGTTCCGGCGGCCATGCCGTCGAGCGTCGTCGTCGTTCGTGCGTGTCGAGCGGACTCATCGCCTACCGGAACCACTGCATCGTGGCCGCTTGGCCGTCGCCCCGCTGCCACGCGCGCTCGTCGACACCGCACGCGCATTGCGGCATACCGGCGCCTGCACTCGCCTGTTCGCGGAAGCTATACAACGCGGTGCGGCCGATCTCGACGAGATAGTCCGCGAACTCAGGGATGGTCCCCGACGTCACGGCGCCGTCGGTTGGGCCGCCGCGAGCGAACTTGCCGACGACGCGCATTCCGTTGCCGAGGTTCAGGCCCAGAAGCTCTATAACCTCCGGCCTTCCGAAAATGGTGCACAACCGCGACATCCTCGACGCTGACGGCCGATTTCTCGGACGACCGGACGGCTGGATAGATCCTGTCGGATTCGGTTGGCAGATAGACTCGTTCGCCCATCACCTGAGCCCAGCCGACCACGCGAAGACTCTGAAACGTCGAGCGGACATGGAGCGTATCGGAATCATCATCGTGGCGCACCTGCCGAAGCAGATCAGAGACGACCCATCAGGGGTACTGGCCGACCTTCGAGCCGGCTACGCCCGTGCACTTGCCCGACCGCGCCCACCCGTGCACATCGCGCAAGCATGAACGGCGCACCCAAGCTAACCAATCGTATGAATGGACCATTCAAGCGGAGGTGCGGAGCGACCGAGTGTGCGCGACCAAGCGAAAGATCAGATCGGAAGCAGGTGATGCTTCCGCGGATTCTTGAACACCTCTTTGTTCTCGAGCAGCTTGAGTGCTTTGCGGAGTTCGAGGCGCGTCTGGGACGGTTCGATGACGGCATCGATGTAACCGCGTTCGGCTGCGACCCATGGTGTTGCGACGTGCTCGTTGTAGAAGTTGATGAGCTGCGCTCGCACTGCCGGAGCATTGTCTCCTGCCGTAGCTAGTTGCTTGCGGCCGATGATGTTGACGGCACCCTCTGCGCCCATGACGGCGATGCGGGCAGTGGGCCAGGCGAAGTTGATGTCGGCACCCAGTTGCTTGCAGCCCATGACTGCGTAACCGCCGCCGTAGGCTTTGCGAACCACGACGGTGATCTTGGGAACCGATGCTTCGATGTAGGAGAACAAGAATCGCCCGCCGCGCTTGATGACGCCGACCTTCTCCTGATCGACGCCGGGCAAGAAGCCTGGGGTGTCGACGATGAAGACGAGTGGGATGTTGTACGCGTCGCAGATCCGGATGAAGCGTGCTGCTTTGTCCGAGCCGTCGGCGTCGAGTGCTCCAGACAGGAACATCGGCTGATTGGCGACGACGCCGACCGACTTTCCATCGACGCGGGTAAGTCCGGTGATGACGTTCTGTGCGATGCCCGTGGACATCTCGTGGAATTCGCCGTCGTCGAACATGCGAAGGATGATGTCGTGCATGTCGTAACCGGCGTTGTCGGCGTCGGGCATGACCTTGTCGAGTAACAGGTCCGACTCGGTGATCTCGGGCTCGATGCCCGGATTGACTACGGGTGGGTCTTCCTGGCAGCTCGACGGCATGTAGCTCAGGTAGTTCCGTACCCACCCGAATGCGGCTTCTTCGTCCACGGCAACGTGGTGGACGTTGCCGTACTCGGCCTGCTTACGTGCACTTCCGAGTTCATCGAGGCTGACGTCCTCTCCGGTGACGGACTTGATGACGTCCGGCCCGGTGACGAACATGTACGCCTCTTCGGTGGCGACGACGACATCGGTGTTGATGGGTGCGTAGACGGCGCCGCCTGCACACTTGCCGAGGATGATCGATACCTGCGGGCACATGCCGGACAACGGTTCGTGCCGACGGCCGAGCTCGGCGTACCACGCGAGCGAGGTGACGGCGTCCTGCACGCGCGCACCGCCGGAGTCGTTGATTCCGATGACCGGGCAACCGACCTTGATCGCGAAGTCCATGATGCCCGCAACCTTGCGGCCGAACATCTCGCCGACGGTGCCGCCGAAGACGGTCTGATCGTGGGAGAACACGGCAACCGGTCGCCCGTCGATGGTGCCGTGCCCGGTGACCACTCCGTCGCTGTACAGCGCGGTGGGATCGTTCGGAGCCTTGACCAGTGCACCGATCTCGATGAAGCTGCCCGGGTCCAGTAACGAGTCCACGCGTTGTCGAGCGCTCGGGATGCCCTTCTTCGCCCGCTTGGCGATACCTGTCTCACCTGCCGGCTCTCTGGCGAGTTCGAGGTTGGCACGCAGATCGGCCAACTTTTCGGCGGTGGTACCACTCAAGGCTTAGCTCCTGACTCGATTTCTTCGAGCTTCTTCGTCATGTGTGCCGCAATTCTGCCAATGTACGGCTCGTCGACGATCGCAAGGTGATCGCCTCCGATCTCGACGATCTCGAGGTTCTTCACAACAGGCCCCCACCCACCGTGGGCTTCGCGGGTGGCATAGGCAGGCTCCAAGGCGATGGCATCGTCGTGGTACTTGTCGGCCATGTACAGCGTCACCGGTCCGCCATACGGCTTCAGTTCCGCTGTCTGGATGGCACGGTTGTCCAGCCAGGACGTGCGCTGATGCTCGATGATGCCACCGGGGATCTTCGCACCGCTGAGTTTGACGAGATCGGTGATGATGCGGATCTGGCCCTCGTCGTCGGCTTCGACGAGCTTGTCGTATGGGATCGGGTAGTCGACGTCGTAGGTCTTCTTGGCGAATGCCGCGTACCGCTCCCAGCGCTTGCGCACTTCGGCGCGAGTGTCCGGGATTTCGGTTCCTGGCATCACCGCATCGAGCAGCCCGATGTAAGCCACCTCGATGCCCTGTTCCTCCATTTGCCTGGCAACTTCGTACGCAAGGATGCCGCCGAGTGACCATCCGACGAATACGTACGGACCTTCCGGCTGAATGGCACGGATCAGCGGCACATATTCTGCGGCGCGCACGGAGATCGGGCCTTCGACGCGTTCGAGTCCGTACATCGGGGTACCGGCGGGAAGCTTCCGAAGCAGCGGCTCGTAGGCGACCGTGGAGCTGCCCGCCGAGTGGAATGCGAACACCGGGGTGGCCGTGGAACCTTCGGCGCGGGCGCGCAAATTGCGTACCACTCCGTCGATTTCGCCGCCTTCGAGGTGCGGACGTACCTTCTCGGCCAGCTGCTCGATGGTCTCCGAGTCGAGGACGTCATCGAACGTGACTTCGCCACCGGCCCGCTCGGTCAATCGGGCCGCCAACTTTTCGGCCACCTCGTCGTCGAGGATCGGCAACGTGTTGAAGATGCCCTTGGCGGACTCCTTCGTCACGACGGCCCACGTCGCGAACGTCATCCGCTCGGCGTTGTCGCGGGGCGGAACGTCGGAGCCTGCAGCCTCGGCGAAGCCTTCTTTGCCGCCCAGGTCCGACATCGAATCGGTTTGCGCAACAGCAGGCGTCGTGTCGGGAGCAGCCTCGGCGGGCGCGGCCGGGGAGCCCGAGTCACGAGCCTCGGCCTCTTTCTCCGTGGCCTGTTGCTCGGCGAGGGCCGCAACCTCTTCACGATTCTCCAGCGCGTAGCGCAGGTACTTCTCGACCTCGAGCAGGTTGGCATCGCGTACTGCCTGCAATTGCACGGTGGGTATGTCGAATTCGTATTCGACGCGGTTCTTGATACGTACAGCGCTCAGTGAGTCGAGACCGAGTTCGATCAGCGGCACCTCCGGTGGGAGGTCCTCGGGGGCATAACCCATCGACTCGGCGACGATGATCGCCAATCGGTCTTCGAGCTTCTGACTACCGTTCGCGTCCCAGCGATCACCGAACGTCTCGACGACCTCCGGCAGCTCTTCCATCGGCGAGGTAGACGACTGCGCCACAGCGACAACGGGTTCCGGTAGTGGATCGCCGGAGGTGACGACGGCCTCGTGCAGCAGAGTGAACGCAGATCCCTGATGGGCGTGCACCTGAACAGACGCGCCACCGAGGTGTGAAGTCACTGTCGTGACGACGGTTCCGATCTTGGGGACTGCCGCGTGTGACACCGAATATCCGAGTTCGACGCTCGACAGAACTTGCGACGCTGCTGCCTTCACCAGTTCGTCGAAACTGCCGAGAGCCGAGGCCTGCACCTCCCACACGTGCCGACCGTCGGGCAGCGCAACCCTGGAACCGGGGACGTGGGAGTTGCCGCTCGAGTTGATTCGCGAGTCGAGCCAGAACTCTTTACGCAGGTAGGACGTACGCGGAATGGCCGCGTAATCGCCATCGTCGAACAGTGTCGTCAGATCGAGGACGTGACCATGGACGTACAGTTGCGCGAGTGCCGCGAGGAACGTCTCGGACTCGTCTTCCTTACGCTTGAGTGTCGGGATCAACGTCGAATCGGCAACTCCTGCAGCCCATGCCGTACCCGCAATCGACATCAGCGCGACGGGGTTGGGAGCCAACTCGACGAACGTGGTGTGACCGTCGCCGACGGCGATATTGACTGCCTGCGTGAAGTAGACCGGGTTTCGCATGCCCTTGGTCCAGTACTCCACACCGTGGATCGGTTCGTGGCCGGCGCGGTAGTGTGCCTGCTCGTCGACCGAGGAGTAGACACCGGCACGAAGCTTTCCGGGCTCGATGCCTGCCAACTCTGCCGCCAGCTCACCGAGGAGTGGGTCCACTGCAGCGGTGTGGCCTGCACCCTTCACGTCGAGTATGCGGGCCATCTTGCCAGCGGCCTCGGCCATCTCGACGAGTGCCTCGACCTGTCCGCGTGGTCCGCCGACCGTCGTATGTGTCGGAGCCGCATAGACGCATGGCTCGACGTCGGGGAACTGATCGGTGAGCGCAGTGACCTCGTCCGGCGTGTACTCCACGAGCGCCATTGCGCCCTGGGACGCCGCACCGAGACCTTCCTGGCCTTCCGCGAGCAGTCGTGATCGCGCGTAGATGATGCGAACCGCGTCTTCGAGGTTCAGCCCACCCACGACGTATGCCGCAGCGACCTCACCCATCGAATGTCCGATAACGGCAGAAGGTTCGGCGCCATGGGCACGCAGCGTGGCCGCCAAAGCAACCTGAATCACGAAGATGGCGACCTGCGAATTCTCGAACTCGTAGTTCTGCGAGTCGTCGAGAATGATCTCCTTGATGGAGTAACCGGCCTCGTCGAGCAGCAGTTCGTCGACCTCGTCCACCGAGGCGGCGAACGTTGCGTTGTTGCGGTACAGCGCATGTGCCATCTTGCGATGCTGTGAGCCGAAGCCGGAGAATACCCAGACTGCCCCATTGGACGCAGGCGAGTCCGCGGAGAACACGCCCTGCCCTGGCTTCCCGGACGCGATGGCACGCAATCCGGTGATGGCCGCTGCGTGCGTCGAGGCGAGAACGACTGCACGGGAACGACCGTGGTTCCGTTTGGCCAGCGATCGTCCGACATCGGCGAGCGGAGTGGTGCTGCCGGCTTCGGTTTCGAGCCAGTCGGCAAGTTCCGAAGCGGCGCGCTTACGCCTGGAGGGCAGTGCGGCCGAGACTGCCAGCACGACAGTCTGTGGAACGGATTCCGCGAGAATCTGCTCGGCTTCGGCAACGGGGTCGGTGGTCTCGACGTCCGATACCAGCAGGCGCGTATCAGCTTCCGCCGGTACATCTTCCGCGCCGAGAGCTTCTGGAACGGCCTTGACGTATTCGGTGACCACGACGTGCGCGTTGGTGCCGCCGAAACCGAAACCGGAGATACCGGCGATGGCCTTGCCGGTGTATCGCGGCCACTCGGCTCCCTCGGACACAACCTTCAGATGCGCCTTGTCGAAGTCGATGTACGGGTTGGGGCCCGCGTAATTCAGCGAGGCAGGCAACCGGTTGTGCTGTAGCGCTAGGACAACCTTGATCAAACCTGCTGCACCCGCAGCGGATTCGAGGTGACCGAAGTTCGTCTTCGCCGACCCGAGCAAAACAGGCTTGTCCTCGCTACGACCCCGGCCGACGACGCGTCCGAGCGCGTCCGCTTCGATGGGATCGCCGAGAATGGTGCCGGTGCCGTGGGCCTCGATGTAGTCGACACCGGACGGGTTGATCCCGGCATCACGGTAGGCGAAGCGAAGAGCGTCCGCCTGAGCGTCGGGACTCGGAGCGAGAAGCCCGTTGGAGCGACCGTCCGAATTGATCGCCGATCCGGCGATGACCGCAAGAATGTCGTCTCCGTCGCGCTCGGCGTCTTCGACCCGCTTGAGCACGACGAGGCCGCCACCCTCGGATCGGATCATGCCGTTGGCGTCGGAGGAGAAGGCCTTGATCTTGCCGTCCGGCGCCAGTACGCCCGTCTGGCCGAAGCCGACGGTGATCGGCGGTGCCAACAACATGTTGACGCCACCGGCGACGGCGAGATCGGATTCGCCGTCGCGCAGACTGCGAACGGCCTGGTGCACCGCCACGAGTGCGGACGAGCATGCAGTGTCCACCGCGATGGACGGTCCACGGAAGTCATAGAAGTACGACACTCGGTTCGCGACGATGGCCGTCGAAGTACCGGTCAGTGCGTACGGGTGAACTGCCGGGTCGCTGACGGCGAGCAACTGGTAGTCGTTGGACGAGCTACCGATGAAGACACCGACCTGCGAGCCCTTGATCGAACTGGCCGGGATGCGCGCATGCTCGAGGGCTTCCCAGGTGAGCTCCAGTGCCAGCCGCTGCTGAGGATCGACATTGACGACCTCGTTGGGCGACATCGCGAAGAACTCCGCGTCGAAAGTCTTGACGTCGTCGAGGTAGCCGCCCTTGGTCACGGTCGCGTCGACGGCTGCCTTGATGACCGGATCGGAGGTGAACTCCTGCCACCGCCCCTCGGGGAGGTCGGTGATGCCGTCGCGGCCCTCACTGAGCATCGTCCACATCTCTTCGGGCGTGTGCCCTGCGCCCGGGAAACGCGTCGAGATGCCGACGATTGCGATGTCGTGCGAAGAACCGGAACCGTTGCCCTGGAGGTAGTACGCGTCGTCGGCGGCTTCGTCGGGAACATCGGGTTCGCCCTCGATGATGCGGGTGGCCAGCGACGCGATCGTCGGATGTTGGTACGCGACCGTAGCGGTCAACGTGACACCCATGAGTTCCTCGATATCACCGCTGAGTGCGACGGCATCGCGAGAAGCGAGCCCGAACTCTTCCATCGGCCGATCATCGGAAATCTGCGCGACCGGCTGCCCTGTGGCGTCGGCGACCCAGTTGCGTAACCACTCACGCAGCTGCGACACGGTCATGTCCGCCCCAGAGCTGTTCGTCACTCGTTCGGCATCGATCTCATGGTCTGCCATCAACTCACCAAGCTACCTGTCCATTGGAAAAGGTGGTCTACGAAGAACGTCCGGATGACACTCAGTCCGGTTGTTCCACGTCGGGGAAAGCGTTCTGCTGGTAGCCGCCGCGCAAGGTGCCCTCGATGTAAGCAGCTTTGCATGCGCGTCGAGCGATCTTGCCGCTCGAGGTGCGCGGAATGGAACCGGCAGGCACAAGAAGTACGTCGCGGACCGTCACACCGTGGCGGGTGGAAATCGCGGTACGCACCTCGTCTGCGATCGGCGCCGGCTCGGCCTTGCCGGCACCGGGCGCGCGTTCGGCAACGATCACGAGCTGCTCCGAGCTGTCGTCGGAGTCCTTGGTCAGGGCCGAGCCGCTGAATTCGAACACGACGTCGGGCAGCTGGTTCAGTGGAACCGAGAATGCCGCCACGAATCCTGGACGCAAGGCCTTGCTGGACTCCTGCGCGGAGAATTCGATGTCCTGTGGGTAGTGATTTCTTCCGTCGACGATCACGAGGTCCTTGACGCGACCGGTGATGTAGAGCTCGCCGCCGTGGTAGACGCCGTAGTCGCCGGTGCGCATCCATTTGGCGTCCTCGGCTGCACCCTCGGCATGCGATCCCTCTGGGATACGACCGACGAGCTTGTTGTGGAAAGTCTCGATGGTCTCCTGCTCACGGCCCCAATAACCAAGACCGATGTTCTCTCCGTGCAGCCAGATCTCACCGACATGATCGTCGGTGACCTCGCTCGCGGTATCGGAGTTCACGATGGCAGCCCACTGGCTTCGAGCAACCTCACCAGTGGAGACCTGTGGAATTGCGCCGACCGCATCTTGTTCCACGACGACGAAGTTGCCCGCGTTGAGCTCGACCCGGTCTACGTACACGACCTTGGCCTCGTCGCGGTGATTGATGGTGGAGACGAACAGCGTCGCCTCCGCCATGCCGTAGGACGGCTTGATTGCCGTCTTCGGGAGGCCGTACGGACCGAAAGCGTCGTTGAACTTCTTCATCGACGACGTGGTGACCGGCTCACTGCCGTTGATGAGCCCGATGACATTGGAAAGATCGAGTGTCTCGCCGTTCTTCGGCAACCCGCGCTGCGCGGCATGCTCGAAGGCGAAGTTGGGAGCGGCCGCAAACGTGCCCGCGCCGTCGGAGACCGCGGCAAGTTCCTTGATCCAGCGCCACGGGCGCTGAACGAACGCGCGCGGGCTCATGATGGTGATGTACCTGCCGCCGAGAGCGGGCAAGATGACCGTCAGCAATCCCATGTCGTGGAACATCGGCAGCCAGGTGACACCGCGTGAATCCATGGTGATCTCCATGCTGTCCACCATTTGGAGGGCGTTGACGCCGACCGCGCGGTGGGTGATCTCGACACCGGCCGGGGTGCGGGTCGAACCCGAGGTGTACTGCAGATACGCGATGTCGTCGAGCTTGGCGTTCGGTTCCACCCAGGTCTCGCCGACGCTGTCGGGAATGGCGTCGACGGCGATGATGCGCGGACGCTGTGCAGCGGGCAGTCCTCGGAAGAATGCTCGGACCCCTGCTGCGGACTGAGTCGCCGTGAGAATGGCCGACGGCTCACAGTCGCCGAGCACGGCATGCAGCCGGTCGGAGTGACCCGGCTCGTCCGGGTCGAAGAGGGGAACCGCGATGGTCCCCGCGTAGATGGCTGCGAAGAATGCGATGACGTAGTCGAGCCCCTGCGGCGCCAGAATTGCGACACGGTCACCGGGCGAGGTGACCTGCTGCAGACGAGCGGCCACGGCGCGTAGACGGCGTCCGAACTGCGCCCAGGTGAGCTCGTGAGCTTCACCGTCGCGTTCGGTCGAATAGTCCATGAATCGATATGCCAGCGTGTCGGCATTCTGTGCAACGTTCACCTCGACATGGCGGACGAGAGTCTTACCCTCGCCGATGACGATGTGGCCGTTCTCATCGATGTATTCATCGAATGTGTGGCTCATGTGTTCGCTTCTCCTCCGCGGAATCCGCTGCTGCTGCACGAACGGGCAACGGCCCGCGCCCCGAATTTTCTTCTCGACTCACGCAAACGCAATACAGCGTGAAATATTACTAGCTGGTAATCGTCCGGAAGGCCAGACCTGCCGGCCCCGCCCTTCGACGACCGAACGTCCGGTCACTCAGCCTTCAGCAACTCGATGACCGGCGCGAATGCTTCCATCTGTGTGGGGAAAACCCCGACATAGGACATCGTTGTCTTCGCGCGAACGTTACGGATCTGATCGGCTATTTCCTCGTACGTCCCGAACGCGAGGTACGGCGAGGTCAAAATATCCTCGATACTCAACTTCACATCCACGTCGACGTTCGGCGGATAGCCGTTGTCCAGAGCAGCCAAAGCCATCTCTGCCATCTGCTCACGATCGTCCGTGACCACGATGGTCGTGATCGCCCAGTTCAGTTCGATCTCCGCGAAGCGCTCTCCGGCTGCCTCACGGATGAGTTCGACCCGCTCGATCGTCTTCTCCAACGTCATCCCGGACAGACGAAGTTTGCCGTCCTTCGTCGAACTCGGCACGACCGAGATGATGTCGGCATACTTGGCAGCCAATGCCAACATGCGTGGGCCACCGCCGCCGACACAGATCGGTGGTCTCGGTCCCTGACGTGGCCGTGGACTGCCCTTCAAACCGGTGATCTTGAAGTGTTTGCCCTCGAAATTGCATTCTTTGCCGCGCAGCAAAGTATCGAGAATCTGGAGGCTCTCCTCCAGCTTCTCGATGCGGATGCCCGGTCGGTCGTATGCGATGCCGGCCTTGTCGTACTCGTCCCGCATCCAGCCTGCGCCGAGCCCGAGCTCGAGGCGACCGCCCGAGAGAACGTCGATGGTCGCAGCGTCCTTGGCCAGAATGGCCGGATGCCGGAATCCGTTCGCGAGAACTGCGGTACCCAGACGGATCTTCTCCGTCGCCACTGCGAGCGCGCCGAGCGCCGCAATCGGGCCGACCTGATTGCCGAGGTGATCCGGGATCATGAAGCTGTCGTAGCCGAGCTCCTCGGCCAGTTGAGCCAGCTTGATGAACTTGCGCGCCCCGCCCTCCTCGGCGTTGCCCTCACCGCCTGCTGCGAAGCGGAACGGACGAAGCGCCCTGATCTGCCCGTCAGCGGGTAGATCCGGGGCCTGGGCGGAACACATGTATAGGTCTCCTCGATGCGGGTGCGCGTAGATTCCAGCGCCGTTTGCGCCTAGTCCAAGCGGCCACTCTATCTGCTCACCAACCGGGAATACACCTGCCGGGGTACACGAGGACCAGCTTTGTGCCTATTCCTCAGAGGGCGGCGCGGACCTTGTGACACCTCCACTGGGCCCAGCGCCCTCCTCTCAGGAGTGTGGAATCGACGGCGCTTGCTCGATCAGACCGGCCGCCCACTGCGCAATCCACTGCGTCGACGTCGTGCCGCTGTCGTCGACGACGAAGGTGTTGTACGACGCATGCACCGGATTACCTGCAGCACCCACGAGAATTCCGAGGCTCTGCGGGATGTTCCGCAGCGACAAACCTTCCGACGGGGCAGTGCAGATGAGATCGCCTGGGGCACATATCTGATTGACCACCGAATCGAGTGAACCGAATCCGCCTGCGCGCGCCCCGGTCATCGTGACGCCGGGAAAGTCGAGACCGCCCAGCGCAACCTCGGCGCCGACTCCGTCGACCGGCGGTCCGATGTCCTGACCGGAGGTGCCGTCACGGCGCCCGTCCGCGATCAACGTCACGCCCAGGATCTTGTCCGATGTGACCGGGCCGTTGCCTGCACCGATCTCGGCTGCAATGTCGCCTGCGATGACAGCACCCTGAGAGAAGCCGGTCAGGATGTAACTGGTCAGCGGGCAATGCTCGCTGACGCGGGATATTTCGGCCTTCGCTGCCGCAGCACCCTCGGTGCGGGAGTTGTTGTAAGACTGCTGACCGTCGGGCGGGAACGCGATCGGATTGGAGAACTGCGCGACGTACGGGACCGTGTACACGCTGGCCCGCCCCGGCTCGAACTGCTCCTGCAGCGGCCGAGTCACGTTCAGCATCAACGACAACGGATTGGCCGACGGGTTGTACGGGTCATCGGTCGCCGACGATTCCCAGGTACCGGGGATGGCAATGACGGAGACATCGGCACAATCCGCCGGTTGTGACGTCTGTTCGCCCGGACCGGGCTCTGGAATCGGAGAAGGCACAGTGTTCGGCAGCCTTCCGGCAAGCAGATACCACGCGGCCACGATGATCAGGCCGAGAACAACTGCTACCGCAAGGAGTTTCGGTAGCAGACGCCTCTTTTTCTTCGTCCCGTTCGCCATCGAGTCCGTCAGGCCTTACAAATCGTGTTCTGCGCGGCGGTGATGTAGAGCTGTGCGGTCTCGCCCGCCTGCTCAGCTGTGATCTGCGTACCCGAAGCGCTGGCCTCGACCCCCACGTTGGCTGTCACGAACGTCGAGATCTCGTCCGGTGCGACACCCTGCGACTGTGCCGAGCAAATGTAGGAGGCCGTCGAGATCGCAATCTCACCGTTGCCTGCCGGGGTAACCCCAGTCTTTTTCAACTCGTCGAGAAAGGCTTGGCCCCGATCGTCGACCGGCGCCTGGGTTGCACCCGGGAAATCCTCCGGGACAGGCTGCGGCTGCTCCGGTGGTGCCGTCGCCGCCTCACCGGGACTCGTCACGGCGGCCGACGTCGTCGACTCGCTCGCCGAGGTCGTTACCGAGGTGGACGACGATTCCGTCGTCGTCGTGGCGGTGGTGGTCGGTACTCCGGTGGCGGTGGAGTCGTCGCTTCCGCAGGCGACCAACAGTCCGCCTGCAGCTACGGCGAGAACACCCATCGACAGGGTTCGGGCCAGAGACGTTCGCATGTTCAATCCAGTCCTCACAAGCGCATGATTCACGAGCGGCATCGTTCAACGCGTGAGGGTACAGAGTTCCGCTGAGAGAAACCTGAAGCGGGACCCCTCACCTTTCACGCAGCGATCATGGCGCGATTGTGACCTTGCCATCCTTCACAGTGATGATGCCGAACTGGAAGTTCTGTTGAACGCCGCCACCGTCGATATCGAACTGATCGCTGGTGATATATCCCAATCGGCCACCCTCGTAGCCGACGCTCTTCCACGCGTCGAAGATCTCACCGTTGCGAATTGCCCACGCTCCGGTCAGCGGACTCCAGTAGACGTTGCCACCCTCGAACTCGTTGAACCGGCCGCCATCCTTGATCGGACCGAGCTCACTGGTCTTCGGGAAGCCGAGTGGGCCGTTCTCCCAACCGAGTTGGCCGTACTTGCCGAGGATCATGCCCTGCACCGAGTGGGTACCGAGATCAGGACTGAAGTACATCGCGCCGATCTCGAAGCCCTGGACCGCGCCTGGCTTCGACGGTGTCGCCACCTCGTCGAGTACCGGGTAACCCAAGGGGCCACCTTCGTAGCCCTGGCGTGCCCACTCGTCGAGGATCGCGCCACGCACGGCGTGCGCGCCCGTCTGCGGCGTGAAGTAGACCATTCCGTTCTGAAATGCGTTTGCGCGTCCGCGTCCGTCGGGAGTTGCGAACTCGCCGGTCTTCGGGAAGCCCAGTGGGCCCGAAGGACCGCCGGAGCCCTGGTAATTACCGCCGATCGCACCTGCGACTACCTGAGCACCGGTGTCGGGCGAGAAGAAGACGCGTCCGAACCTGAAGTCCTGTGCCCGACCGCCTGCGACGTTGTACTCCGGCGTCAGGCAGTCGCCAAGCCAGGAGTTTGCGCCCGACGCGTTACCGATCGCTCCGGCGGCGTTGCATGCGGGCTTGTCCACATCGACGTCGAGTGCGCCGGCGAGCTGCGGCCAGAGCTGATGCATCTCGAACTGCCAGTACTCCCACGTATGTGTTCCCGACGGCCGGTAGTTGACCTGGGCGGGGATGCCGAGCTTGTTCAGCTTGGTTGCAAATGTCTGAGAGGTCAGGCGCGAGAGAATTTCCAGACCCATACCGGCGTAGTTCGAGCTGACGCCAGGGATGCCCGACGGTGGATCGTACGGTCCGGCAGCGCCGTTTCCGCTCGATACGTAGAGACTGACGCCTTCGAGCTGATCGGCCAACAGGTACGGGTCGTGCTGAGCCCAGAGCTCATTGGTAGGCGCGCCCCACATCGCTTTGGAGTTGTACCCGCCCGCGTCGGTCATCGCGTACTGAATCGCCTGTGGCATGCCGAGAGACGTCGTCGTCAGAATGCCGGACAGCGACGCTGCGAACGTGAAGAAGCCCTCGTTGCGTGCGGCGAGGAACATCGCGGCTGTGCCACCCATCGACAGGCCGACGACACCACGACTCTGGTTGGTTCGCCAGTCGTTCTCGAGGATGGGCGGAAGTTCCTTGGTCAGGAACGTCTCCCACTTATAGTTCTTCCCCTGGTCCTGGTCGATCCAATCGGAATAGAAGCTGGACTGTCCACCGACCGGCAGTACGACGTTGACGTTCTTGTCGGCGAAGTAGGACTCGATGTCCGTCTCCAGCGTCCAACCGTTCTCGGTGTCCGTTGCCCGGAGACCATCGAGCATGTAGACCGACGGGAAGACAGCCTGCGGGTTGATGTTCCAGTCGCGCGCGAGCAGGAGCTGGACCTGAATCGGAGTGCCCATCGACGGAGACGCGATCCAGAGCGCCACGCGACGGTCCGACAGCCAATCGATGTCGGTGACGGTAGCTCCGGCGGGTGCCTGCGTCTGCGCAGGCAGCGACGCGGGTACTGGAGTCGCTTGCGCGATGCCGGCAGCGCCGAACGGCGATGCCAGGGCGACGGCCAATGCCGCTGCTACTCCGAACCGAGCAAGCCCACTGCGCATGATGATGACTCTCCTTCGTTCTTGCTGACGATGTCTTTCTACACGCGAACTACGCCGAAGCACACGAGGCTCGCTGTGACTGGTGGTGCAATTGTTAATCGGTTCCACCGGCGCACGCCACCCGCACACGCATAAATGCCACCCTGCAATCGATGCAGGGCGGCATTTGCGCGAATCTACGAACTCGATCTCATCTTCGAGATCAGGCGTTCAGAGCCTCGAGGATCTGGCCACGGGCCTTGAACAGCTCGGCGGACCAGTACGGCCACGCGTGGATACCGCTCGACGGGAAGTCGAACGTCGCCGGGATACCGAGCGTAGCCAGGCGGATCTGGAATGCGCGGCTGTTGGCCAGCGCCAAGGCTTCGAGAGCCATGCCGTTTGCCGTGTTGTAGAAGTCGATCGGAGCACGCGGCTTGTCGAACTCGCCGGGCAGACCACTGGCAGCGGACACGTACAGCGACAAGCCCTTCAGCTTCGGAGCGAAGACGAACGGGTCGTTGCGAAGCCACGCCGGGCTCCAGGGCGGTCCCCACATGGAGTCGACGTTGAACCACGACTGCGAGAGCATCGCGACGCGGATGGCTTCACGCATACCGGGAGCCGAGATGTTCAGGTATCCGGAGAACGAACCGGCGAACTTGAACTGGTCGCGGTGGTAAGCAGCGAGCGTCAGTGCGGCCGAGCCACCCATCGAGATCCCGACGACAGCGTTGTTGTTACGCGAAACGCCGTAGTTCTCCAGGTAGGCCGGAAGATCCTCGGTCAGGAAGGTTTCCCACTTGTAGGTGACTTCCTGGCCGTTGAGGTTGGACGCGGCATACCAGTCACTGTAGAAGCTGGCCTGCCCACCGACGGGCATGACGAGCGAGACGTTGTCGCCTGCGAACTGATCCTGTGCATTGGTCTCGAAGGACCATGCGTTGCGGTCGTCGCGGGCGCGAAGTCCGTCGAGCAGGTAGAGAGCGGCATCGCCGCCACGCGCTGCCCATTGGACCTGGACCTTGATCGGACCCATCTCGGACGGGACGAACAGGTCTTCGCGTCCGCCGGCCGGGGCTTTGTGAACCACTGCGCTCGGTGCTGCGAGAGCGGTTGCGCCGCCCACGACACCGACGGTGAGTGGGAGGACCAGGGCTGCCGCGCCGACGCCGATGAGGCGCTTACCCCACCTAGCTTTAGTGCTGAGGCCAGCAAATCGCATGAAATCGTGCTCTCTCTCGTCTACTGCAGGTCTCCGCGATGTTGCGGCGCCGGCGTGCCAACAGGGCATCTTCGGCCCTGTCGGGCCGTAAGCAAAGGGGTGTTCGGTGGTGAACTAAGACTGGAGGGTATTCCAACCATCAGCCCCAGAGCAAAACTGTGGCTTTGCTGCCGCAGATCCGCCTGGGGCTGATATCTGAAACTGAGACTAGCCTGTGAAGGCCCCGCCGACCAGCCCTTAAGCGTCGTGAACTCTCACAACGGGCCGGAAAACGGGGACTTCGCCGGGGATCCTACCCGATATGTGCACTCAAATCAGGTGCCATGATGTGAGCCTGTTCCTGCCAGTAGCCCCACTGATGGGTTCCCACTGCCGGGAATGCGTACGTCACGTTGTTCGCACCGAGGCTCGCCATACGGATCTGGAACGCGCGGCTGTTGGCCAGCGCGATAGCTTCGAGCCCCATGGCGTTGCCGGTGTTGAAGTAGTCGATCGGAGAACGTGGCTGATCGAGCCCGCCTGGCAGACCGCTGCCTGCGAAGACCCACACGCGGGTGCCGTTGTCGCGGAGTCTCGGGGCGAACACGAACGGATCGTTACGCAACCACGCCGGATCCCACGGCGGTCCCCACATCGCGTCGATGTTGAAGCGACCCGAATCGAGGAGCGCGAGACGCATTGCTTCGCGCATTCCGGGCGCCGAGATGTTCAGGTAGCCGGACAACGAGCCCGCGTAGCTGAACTGGTCCGGGTGGTAGGCAGCGAGCGCCAGCGCAGCGCTGCCGCCCATCGAGATGCCGACGACGCCGTTGCGATTCGGATTGAAGCCGAGGCGGCTGGAGAGGTTGTTACGCAGATCCTGCGTCAGGAACGTCTCCCACTTGTACGTGGTCTGCTGTCCGTTGAAGTTGGACGGTGCGTACCAGTCGCTGTAGAAGCTCGACTGTCCGCCGACAGGCTGGACGACGTTGATGTTCCACGACGCCAAGTACGCGCCGACATCGGTCTCGTGCTCCCAACCGGAAATGTCGTTGGTGGCGCGCAGGCCGTCGAGCAGGTAGACCACACGATTGGTGTTGCCGTCAGCAGCGCGCCAGATGCGGCTCTTGATCGGGCCCATGCTGGAGTCGGTGACGAAGTCGAACGCTCGCGGATCGAACGCCGCGTTGGCGGTTGCACCTGTCCCGGCCACGGCCAGACCGGCGGGCAGGATCACGGCGAGCATCAGCGCTGTGAGCAGCCGACGCACCCGTCCGGCGCCGCTCTTCTTGGTTCTTCCCAGCATGCAGTCTTACCTCTCAGCGGTGTGGTGATCCGTACCAGTGGGCTATTCGCCCGTTTCAGCGGTATGAACTTTGGTCCCCGAGGGACCAGCATTCACACACATCTTTCGCATACATCGGCCGAAGCGCGATACCCGTTACTGAAATGAGATATCCCATCTTGGCCTCGAATGGATATCGAAGCAACCGACGGACACCTAATTATCACCCGGCAGGATAGGTGGCTCTAAACCACATCTCTGTATTTCGTACTCTGGAACTCGGTCGAATCGGTAGCCAGCATAGAACAGCGAGCGTTTGATGTTTCTGACGAACAACTCTTTCGTCAGCGGAGCGCGGTATGAATCGATGAGCTCCTGCGTGTCTTCACACGAGAGAGCGACACGCGCCTGGGCGACCCAGTCCTCGTCCATGTACCAGGGCAGGAAGGGATGTTTGTCGACGAGACCCAAATCGGCGACGACCCAGTCCGGGTACAGGTTCTTGTCGTGCCCGATTCGGCCGTTCTCCAACCGCTCGGTATGTGAGGCCAGCGGGTAGGCAAGGCCCATTTGGTCGATTACCCGCACATCGAGGCCGACGTTCATGCTCGTCATACCCAGGTTCAAGAAGAAGACCGTGTGACCAGCGCCACCTGGAGGGATGGGAGGGGAGGGCGGTACGACATCCCAGTACGTGAACTGGGCCGAGGACAACAAGAGCCCGCCGTCCGGGGTGTTCGCGATGGTTTCGACCATCGGTCGCATGCGCGGGTAGTCGAGGTAGTCGGTGGCGAGAATCGGGTGCGCGTGCCCGGTGTTGAGGGAGTAGAAGGCACGCTCGTCCACGATTCCACTACGACCGACGATGGAGCCCTCCGGCATTCCCGTCGTGTTGGCGGCAAAGAATGCCCACACGATCGTCACCAGCCACAGAACGCCACCGCCTGCCGCTATCAAGACCTGTCGTGTATCGGAATTCTTGTTCGGAAATGTCACGGGCAAGACCGAAATAGGGAGAAGGAGAGTGAACAATGCCGGCAGGAGTGTGCGGCCGTGCATGAAATCGCCACCGACTCGAACTGCATAAACAGCCGAGAGAAGTCCACCGACCAGGACGAATGCGACGACCGCGGTCCGGCTGCGTAAAAGGCTTTGCGCATCTCGGCGCGATCTCGGGATTCGCAGGCCGCCGAGGCCTGACATGACAGCTGTCACCACACCGGCGACGAGCATCAGCAGCAGCGGCAACCACAGCATGTACGGTCCGAGCAAATTCCACAGATAGTCGAAACCCTGTGCCCATTTCGCGCCGCCCGCATCCTTGGACACCGCGGTGTTCGGGTAGGGCAACCCGTAGTAACCCATCCGCCAGATCTGATATCCGACCGGCACGATGCCTGCGACGACGAAGACTGCGAGACGACTCTTCCAGGATTGACGTGCGAGAAACAGCATGATGAGCGCGAGCACCGACAGAATGAGGAGTTCCGGGCGCACCAGCGGACCGAGGCCGGCCCAGAAGGCAAGGAACAGCCACGCGGGACCGCTGATACGTCTGGTGCTCCAGCGGACCATCAGCAACCACAGCGCTGCAATCCAGAAAATGACCAGAGATGTCTCGAGACCCGAAGTGGCGAAGTCTCGAGCAGGAGGAACCGCGATATAGACGAGTACCCCAGCGGGAAGGTAGGCCACCACACCTGCCGACCGTGTTCGAAGAGCGTAGGTACCGAACATCGCCAGCACGATCGCAGCGGTCGACAAGACCAACGCGATGGTCAGGACCACGTACTCGAGACGTACCTCGCTGAGCCAGCTGACCGCATAGACCAGGTAGGTCCAGATAGTGCTGGTATTGGTCTCCACACGCTCGCCGGCATTGAAGACCGGGCCGTTGCCGGCCAGAAGATTGCGGACCGTACGAAGAACGATCAAACCGTCGTCGGCGATCCACCGCCGTTCCCAGGCACCGACAAGGAACAACAGCGCGGACACAGCAACACCGATGCCGAAGATTGTCCTCGACGCGCGTGTAGGGGCGGTCAGCACCTCACGCGAGGTAGACGGCGACAACCACTACTCCAATCCACGCAAGCGCGAGTACCTGCAACACCCGATCGCCCAACGCGATCTCCTCGGGTTCACCTGCCTCGCCTCCATCGACATCGACTGCGTAACGCAGGATAGCGATCGTGAACGGAATCATCGAGATGGCGAACCAGTTGGACGTGGTGGCGGCGTCCTGTTCGAAAGCCCACAGGCCGTAGCAGAGTACGACAGCGGTAGCCGAGAGTGTCCACACGAATCGCAGATAGGTGGTCGTGTAGTTCTCCAGCGACTTGCGGATCTTCGCGCCCGTACGCTCGGCGAACTGTAACTCGGCATACCGCTTGCCGGCAGCCATGAACAGCGACCCGAACGCCATGATCAGCAGGAACCACTGCGAGAGCTCAATGGATGCAGCCACACCACCCGCGATGGCGCGGAGCAGAAATCCCGAGGACACGATGCAGATGTCCAGCACGGCCTGATGCTTGAGTCCGAAGCAGTACGCCAGCTGGACGACGATGTACACCCCGATCACCAGGGCAAGCTTCCAGTTCGCGAAGAAAGACAGACCGACGGCAAGGCTCAGGGACACCACGGCCATCGCGTACGCGAGGTTGACCGGCAGCACACCTGCGGCGATCGGACGGAACCGCTTGGTCGGGTGCGCGCGGTCGGCCTCGACATCGAGGGCGTCGTTGACCAGGTAGATGCCCGATGCCGCGAAACAGAACACGATGAAGGCCAGCGCGACGGGAAGAAGCACATCACCTTCGGTGACGGATCCCGCAGCCAGCGGCGCAGCGAGTACCAGGACGTTCTTGACCCACTGCCGGGGTCGAAGCGCTTTGATCACGCCATCGGCAAGGTTCTTCGGTGGTGCTCCGACGACGGAGGCTTCCTCGCTCATTTGTCTCCTTCGAACTTCAGGATGGCGGCTGCCGATATCGCGCCGAGCGCAGATCCTGCAAGTACATCTGTCGGGTAATGGACACCGAGAACGAGCCGCGAGAGCAGCATCGGTGGTACTAAGACGGCGGGCACCAGGACCGCTGTCAACGGTAGTCCGGTCAATCTGCCGAGCAACACGGCGGCTGCCGTAGTCGAGGTTGCGTGCGAGGACGGAAAGCTCAACTTGCTGGGTGTGGAGACATTGATGAGCACCGACGGATCGTTGGGGCGCGGACGCCGCACAACTCTCTTGATCACGATCGACGCGGCGTGCGAACCCACTGCGCCTACGGCGACGCCCGCCCACTGCCGCCTACGCGGAGCATCGAGCACAGCGCCGATGCCCGCGATGGCGACCCAACCCAGAGCGTGCTCACCGAAGTGCGACATACCCCGGGCCACTGCAACAGCCCCCGGTTGCGCGCCGACCGTCGACTGAATCTTCGACAGGATGCGAACCTCGGCAGGCGAGCCGTTCACGCCCTTAACCCTCGTAACGAAAGACACGTTCCCAGGTTTCCTTACTGGTGAGGTGAGGGACGGCGTCGCGGTAGCGACCCTTGAGTTCGGGGAACCGGCGCGAGAGCTCGGTTCGGAGTGTCATTGCTTCTTTGAACAGTGCGGCCGCCTTCTCGCGGTCACGCTGACGGTAGACGACGCCGCGGCCGTCGGCGGTGGTGACGGTGACACCGTCGACCTGCGAGAGCAGGAACCACCGCGCATCGAGCGTCGGCACGTTGAGCTGCGGGCGCTCGTGGTGGCGGTCGTGCGCAGGCTTCAAATTGTGCACGAGCCCCTTGGCCAGGCGAGAAATCTTCGACAGCGGATTTTTCGGCAATCCGACGGCTCCAACTTCCTCGCCCGAGGCGAGGGGCAGTTCGGTCGAAGAGCCGACGACGACGGCGTCGGGGAAGGTCCTGCGCAGTGCGTGCACCTCACCGAGCGACGTCGGAAGGATTTCGAGGATGTGCTCGGGCCCTTCGAGGAAATCACGGATCGCCTTGTTCTGGATGGCGACAGTGGAGTACTCGAGGCACAGCAGGTGCTTGACGGTGGCCTTGACCGTGTCGAGCAGCAGGCCGCGACCGTTGCCGGGCATGTGCAGCGCGGCGACGACGAGTCGGTTACGTAGGTGGAAGTACGCCTGCCAGTCGATGGCATCGTCCTTGTCGCTCCACGCCATGTGCCAGATTGCCGCACCGGGGAGAGTGACCGTCGGGTATCCGGCTTCCCTTGCGCGCAAACCGTATTCGGCGTCGTCCCACTTGATGAACAGTGGCAACGGCTGACCGAGTTCTTCCGCGACGACGCGCGGGATCATGCACATCCACCAGCCGTTGTAGTCGACGTCGATGCGTCGGTGCAGCAGCTTGCTCGAGCGCAGTGGGTATTCGCTGAAGTCGTGGTCGTACTCGACGTTCTGCGCACCGGTCCACATGAAGTTGCTGCGATCGACCACCTCGCCCATCACATGCAGGTGGCTACGGGCCTGAAGGTTGAGCATCTGGCCGCCGACGAGTGTGGGAACCTTCGCAAATCGCGACATGGCGAGCGCACGAAGAATCGAGTCCGGCTCGATCTCGATGTCGTCGTCCATGAACAGAATGTGTTGGCAGTCGGTGTTGTTGAGCGCCTCGTACATGATGCGGCTGTACCCACCGGAACCACCGAGGTTGGCCTGGTCATGGATGGCAAGACGGCCACCCAGTCCTGCTTCGGCCTCGTCGAATCCGGGCTCGTCCCTGGCTTTTCTCGTACCCTGATCGGGCATGATGACGGCCTTGATCGCATCGAGCACCAGTGGGTCCGAGCCCAGCGCCACAAGCGCTTTCACCGCATCGGTGGGTCGGTTGAACGTCGGGATCCCGACGGCGACCGTCGCCTCACCCGGTGCCTCGATCGGCGCGAACCATCCGGCACTCTCCAGGACGACCTCGGAGTCAGAGGTGATGTCGAACCAGATCCAACCGCCATCCTCGAACGGACCGAGATCGATCACGAACTCTTGTGCCGCATCACCGTCGACGGCTTCCCGGCCCTCGACGTGGATACGTGAGCTGTCCGCTTTGGAGCGGTAGACATCGATCCGGCAATGCCCGGAGACCTCCACGCGCAGCACGACGGACTTCAGGATGCTGTAGCGGCGCCAGTAGCTCGCCGGGAACGCATTGAAGTAGGTGCAGAACGACACCTCGGATTCAGCGCCGACCGTCAACGAGGTGCGCGACAGCGAATGTGCCCGTCGGGCATTGGTTGTCGCTTCCTCGAGGTACAGGGTGCGCACGTCGAGCGGCTCACCCGGACGGGGCAACAGCACTCGCTGTAGAAGCGACATACCGAAATAGGGGGCGAAGTCGAGGGCGCCGTCCTCGAGCAGATGCTTGGCCGTCATTTGTCTCCTGCCAGGGCAGCGCCCGACTCGAAATGTGGTGCGAGCGTGTTGTCGTACAAGTTCAGCGCACTGGCAATGGCCATGTGCATAT
>JBBPZN010000004.1:0-16318 GCA_038198705.1 Mycobacteriales bacterium | reverse complement strand
GGTGAGCCGGGTGCTTCTACGACGTCGGGTGTGTTATCGCTCATGATTGGTATCTACTCGGTTTTCGATTCAAGTGTGCGATTCGGCTTGGTCTCGGCGTAGCGAGCCGGGCGGGGCGTGTCGAAGCGGCAACACATCGTGACCCTCCTAGGGGCTAGCAACCGAGCATGGTTGTGCTCGATTGTTGGGTTCGCCCCTGGGCGAACCCGCGCTTGTTCTCCGACTGCGCGAACGCAGTCGACTAACCAGGTCTTCTCACCCGGGGCACCCCACCGCGGTTGGAGGGTTGCCGGCCAGCAAGCCGGGGCTTTGACGCTGGCACTCATGACCTTCGCAGAATCCTAGCGTGTCCTCCGACACGTCGAATAGCGACACCGTCGTCAGTGTCGATCGGGCTATGACCAGGGCGCACGGTGGTCGACGGTCGGAGCTACCACGAAAGGCCCACCGGCCATGCCTGACCGGCAAAGCAGTACGCTTGTCTTGTTTTCTTGCTCGCTCACGCGCGGCGTATACGTTCGAAGTCGAGTACATGCACTCGGCCTGCAGTGAAGAGACGTAAGACGGGCGGGACCGCCGATCGACCCACAATGTAGGTTCTGCGGCAACACCAGCAGCTACGGAAGTCGACAACGGCATACTTCCCAGGAGGACGCGAACCCCACATGTCCAAGATCAAGGTCGAAGGCAAGGTCGTCGAACTCGACGGCGATGAGATGACACGCATCATCTGGCAGCACATCAAGGACAAGCTCATCCATCCGTACCTCGATGTCGATCTCGAGTACTACGACTTGGGAATCGAATCGCGGGACAAGACCGACGACCGGATCACCGTCGACGCTGCGAACGCAATCAAGAAGCACGGCGTCGGCGTCAAATGCGCGACGATCACTCCGGACGAGACTCGCGTCGAGGAATTCGGACTGAAGAAGATGTGGCGTTCGCCCAACGGGACCATTCGCAATATTCTCGGTGGCACCATCTTCCGCGCACCGATCATCATCTCCAACGTTCCGCCACTGGTTCCGGGCTGGACCAAGCCGATCATCATCGGCCGTCACGCCTTCGGCGATCAGTACCGCGCCATCGACTTCAAGGTCCCCGGACCCGGCACCGTCACCATCACCTACATGCCCGAGGACGGCAGTGATCCGATCCAGCACGAGCTGGTCAGATTCACCGAGGAGAGCCTCGGCGGCGTCGTGCAAGGTCAGTACAACTTCAACCAGTCGATCATCGATTTCGCCCGTGCGTCGCTCAACTACGGTTTGCAGCGGAACTACCCAGTGTACTTGTCGACCAAGAACACGATCCTCGAAGCCTACGACGGCCAGTTCAAGGACACCTTCCAGGACATTTACGAAAAGGAATTCAAGACGGAGTTCGACGCTGCCGGACTGACCTACGAGCACCGACTCATCGACGACATGGTCGCGTCGTCCATGAAGTGGGAGGGCGGATACGTATGGGCGTGCAAGAACTACGACGGCGACGTCCAGTCGGACACCGTTGCGCAGGGCTTCGGTTCGCTCGGTCTCATGACGTCGGTTCTGCTCACGCCGGACGGTAGGACCTGCGAAGCGGAGGCCGCACACGGCACGGTGACTCGCCATTTCCGTCAGCACCAGCAAGGCAAGCCGACCTCGACCAATCCGATCGCGTCGATCTTCGCGTGGACTCGAGGTCTCGAGCACCGCGGCAAGCTCGACGGCACTCCCGAGGTCATCGGCTTCGCTCAGGCCTTGGAAGACATTGTCGTCAAGACCGTCGAAGGCGGCCAGATGACCAAGGATCTTGCCGCGCTCGTCGGAGGAGATCAGGGTTATCTCTCCACCGAGGAGTTTCTCGGCGCACTGGACGAAAACCTTCAGAGGGCCCTGAAGTAGTTCGGTGAAACAGCTGAGCACCTGCTCGGGTGAGGACAATCACCGGGCTAGGACTCGGAAATCGGGTGCACGCGGGATGAGAATCGAAGAAGGAGACGTTCCCTACCAGGGTCGTCCCTTTCTTCATGTTTCGACAGTGCTCGTGCCCCATCTCGATGAAAAGGTTGTTCTGCTGTGAGTGTCACCGATTCGGCGTTCGCCAAGAATGTCACCGCTGCGCGCGAGCGGGTGTCGAACGGTCCGAGTGGCGGTCACAGAACGTTGTCCACTCGGCGAAAATTCGCGATGCTTGCCCTGTCCATCGGCGGCTTCGGCATCGGCACCACCGAGTTCGTGTCCATGGGCCTGTTGCCCGAAATGGCGACGACCATGAACGTATCCGAACCGAGCGCCGGACATCTCATCTCGGCCTACGCACTCGGAGTGGTCATCGGCGCTCCCGTCATCGCAATACTGGCGGCGCGGGTACCTCGCCGGGTGTTGTTGCTCGCCTTGATGGTCGCATTCACCCTCGGCAACCTCGGAACGGTCTTCGCACCGAGTTTCTACGAGTTGATGGCGTCGCGTTTCGTTGCAGGCCTACCTCACGGCGCCTATTTCGGTGTCGCGGCGTTGGTCGCCGCGCACTTGGCGGAGCCGGGTAAGCGTGCCAAAGCGGTCGCCATGGTCATGATGGGTCTGTCGATCGCCAACGTCGTCGGGGTGCCGGTGGCCACGTGGGTCGGGCAGTCCTTCGGGTGGCGCAGTGCCTTCGGCATCGTGACGGTCATCGGTGCCTTGACCGTCGCCGCGATCGTTGCGTGGATGCCTCGCCTGGACGGAATGCCCACCACGCGGGCGATAACCGAGCTCGGTGCCTTGGGGCGTCCGCAAGTATGGATGACACTGATCATCGCCGTCGTCGGTTTCGGCGGGATGTTCGCCGTGTACACCTACATCGCAACTACTCTCACCGATGTCTCGGGCCTGTCGAAGGCTTTCGTTCCCGTTGCGCTGATGATCTACGGGCTGGGTATGGTCGCCGGCAACTATGCGGGTGGCCAGATTGCGGACCGAATGCTGATTCGGGGGATGTACATCTCGATGACCGCAATCGCCCTCAGTTTGTTCGGTTTCGTGTTCGCGGCGCAGAACCCGTACACAGCCTTGCTGTTCGTGTTTCTGATCGGCGCATCCGGTTCGTCGATGGTGCCTGGTTTGCAGACCCGACTCATGGACGTCGCAGCCGATGCACAGACTCTTGCCGCCTCGCTCAACCATGCCGCGTTCAACCTTGCCAACGCGATCGGCGCAGCCGTCGGTGGTGCAGTGATCGCTGCCGGCTTCGGATACACCGCTCCTGCGGCTGTCGGCGGTGTGTTGGCGCTCGGTGGCATGGTCGTGCTCACTGCTGCGGTCATGATGCAGAAGAAGTCCGACGCGAAAGCCGCGCTCTAGCCGGGACTCCGCCGGGCGGGTTGTGACTGTGCGGCGCGATCTTCACCGAACCTCCACATTTCCCGTCGTTTCCCTCCATAGCCGACCTCTAGGGTCAGGGACATGAACCGCACAGTCCTGGTCGTCGACGACGAACCGACTATCTCCGACGCTCTTGCCGCGCGCCTGCGTGGTGAGGGCTTCGACGTCGTGACGGCCGCTGACGGTCCCACCGCAGTAGAGGTGTGCGGGAGAACTCGGCCCGATGTGGTGGTGCTCGATGTGATGCTGCCGGGCTTCGACGGGCTCGAGGTGTGTCGGCGAATTCAGGCACAGCGTTCGGTGCCGGTCCTGATGCTCACCGCTAAGTCCGACGAGACCGACATGTTGGTCGGCTTGGGTGTCGGTGCGGACGACTACTTGTCGAAGCCCTTCAGCATGCGCGAGCTGGTTGCCCGCGTTCATGCGCTCGTCCGGCGCTCGGAGCGCGTGATGGTCGACGAATCCGCTCCCACGCGTATCGGTTCCATTCGGATCGATCACGATGCACGCCGCGTATCGGGCGCCGACGGTGAAATTCATCTGACACGAACCGAATTCGACATTCTGACGTACCTTGCCTCTCGCCCCCGGACCGCCGTCGGCCGTGACACGCTGCTGGCGGAATTGTGGGGATGGGAGGACTCGGCGAGTAGCCGCACCGTCGACAGTCACGTGAAGGCGTTGCGACGCAAGCTCGGTGGCGACCTCATCAGAACCGTGCATGGCGTCGGGTACGCGTTGGAGGTGCCGCGATGACCTCCGTGACCAACGCCTTCGTGTCGATGACGCGTAGGTTGCCGCGCCCGCTCGATCCGCTGGGTTCGTTCAAATTGAAGGTGTCCTTGATCGTGGGTTTGGTGCTGGCGGCGGCCAGCATCACGTTCTGGTTCGGGGCCGGGTGGCAGTTTCGTTATGCGTTGCTGGCAGCACTTTTCATCTCGTTGGTAGCGACGCAGGTTGTGGCACACGGGATGACGTCGCCGTTGCGAGAAATGACCGTGGCGGCGGGGGCGATGGCGCGAGGAGACTATTCGAGACGGGTACGCGCGACTTCTCGGGACGAGATCGGGCAGCTCGCTGCAGCCTTCAACACGATGTCGACAGATCTCGAAGCAGCCGAGAAGTATCGACGAGAGCTGATCGGTAACGTCTCGCACGAGCTGAAGACCCCTATCGCAGCGTTGCGAGCGGTACTGGAGAACCTGGTCGACGGGGTCAGTGAACCCGAACCGGCAACCCTGTCCGTTGCACTGCGACAGACGGAGAAGCTCGGTGACCTCGTGACCGAGCTACTCGACCTGTCGCAGTTGGAAGCAGGCGTACTCACCCTCCACGAGGAACTCTTCGGCGTGTACGACTTCCTGTCGGACACGACGAAGGGGCAACCCCGCGTACACATCGACGTGGTGCCGCCGACCCTGTCGATCGTTGCCGACAGAGCTCGACTGACCCAGGTCGTGAACAACCTGGTGGACAATGCTGTTCGGCACGCCTCATCCGGAGCCGACGTTGCCCTCTCGGTTCGACGGGTCGGTGACAATCTTCTGTTCGATGTGGTCGACGACGGCCCGGGTATCGCACCCGAAGAACGGTCGAGGGTGTTCGACCGGTTCACTCGCGGTGGTTCTACCGATGGCGGCACCGGGCTGGGTCTGACGATCGCCCGCTGGGCGACCGAATTGCACGGCGGCACAATCGAAGTGCTCGATCGTAGTCCCGGATGTCATATCCGGGTATCCATTCCTTGTAACTGAAACGGAAATCAGCTCACCACCACCGCGGCTTACCAGTGCCGTGGAGCTCTGTCATGCCTGCAACAGAAAGAGGTCTTCTCGTGATCATCGTAGAAAAGCCCGAAGTCGTTGTGAGAAAGCAGAACTGGTCCCTGTGGCCACGCCGAGTCTGGCCGGCACGCCGTTACGCGGCAGCGCCGCGCAATGTCTTGATCGGCGCGCTGGTCGTCGGGTGCATCGGTGCGGTCGTTCTCGGTGATCGCGGGATCGGCTACCCCATCACAGCCGTGGCGATCATCTTCGCGGCACTACGTGCATCGAAGGGTGCATCGACGCGGTGGCAGATGGTCGGTGCTGTGGGAGTCGTCGCCCTGAGTTCGATCGCCGTATTCCGTGCCGCGGAGTGGCTCGTGACGCTCGCCGTCGTCATGGCCGTGCTCGTCGCCGGGGTCGTGCTCTCCCGCTCGTGGACGTGGACAGGCGTGGCTCTCGGTGCAATGATTCCCTTACTGGTGCCGGCCCGGGTACTGCGTTGGTGCACCCGGGGATCGCGCAAAATCGACATGCGGGGATTTGCGCCTGGTCGAGTATTTCGCGTCGCAGCCACGACGGCAGTCCTGTTCCTTGTCTTCGCAGGTCTTTTCGCCGCAGCCGACCCGAAGTTCGCCGACGTCCTGTCCAGTGCGACACCGACAGTGCGATTCGACAGCGGATTCACCCAGATTCTCATTTTCGCACTGGTTGCCGCGGGGACACTTGCGGTGTCGTACGTCGTAGCCAATCCGCCCCGATTCGATGCTTTGGCTCGGCCGAGCGCGGGGTCACTTCGGCTGTGGGAGTGGACTGTTCCGCTGGGAACGTTGGTCGTTCTGTTCACGATGTTCGTCTTCGTTCAGCTCCGAACCCTGTTCGGTGGGCAAGCGCACGTCAGGACCACAGACGGATTGACAAACGCCGAATATGCCCGCCAGGGGTTCTGGCAACTTCTCGCAGTGACGGTACTGACTTTGCTGGTGCTCGCGGTCACGATCCGAAAGGCACCCCGCGTGTCCGGATCCGACCGCCTCGCACTGCGTCTGCTGCTGGGCGTGCTCTGTGCATTGTCCTTGGTGATCGTCGGATCGGCACTTCATCGCATGTCTCTGTACGAACAGCAATACGGATACACGACACTGCGGGTGTTCGTCACCGCGGTGGAATTGTGGCTCGGATCGGTGTTCGTCCTTCTGATGGCCACCGGAGTGTCGATGTCCGGCCGATGGCTACCCCGCGCGGTTGTGGGAAGTGCCGTTCTGGCTGTCCTCGCGTTGGCAGTGCTCAGCCCCGACGCCTATATCGCCCGGCAGAACGTGGATCGCTTCGAGCAGACGGGAAAGATCGACACGGCATATCTCTCACGTCTGTCCGCCGACGCCACCGAAGAACTCGACCGACTTCCCGAGCCGTACCGCAGTTGCGCGATCGGCAACGCGGTAGCAGCTGAGCGGAGTTGGAACGAATGGAACTTGGCGGACACGCAGGCGCGTCTAATTCTGACCGAACAGCCGCAACGGACGTGTGCACACCATGCGGTACGGTAAAAATTATTCATCGCAGTCGAGGAGGGGGATAGCAATGAAGTGCGTCAATCTCGTTGCGACCTACCTCGTTCTACAGATGGTGCTCGCCGCGGTCCAAGATTCTGCATTTACCGCGGCCTTCGGAATCGTGCTCGCAGCGGTTGTCATCACCGTCGTGGTGATCTCGGGTCGGCACGGTCTCGTCCAATCGCGTATGCGGACCGATCATGGTCCAGACAACCAGCAAAGTCGTCTTCGCGGATCTTTCCGCAGGCAGCATCGACCCGACGAAGCTGGTCGGCCGATGCCGCGTGCACCCGGTCTCGTGGTGGGGGCACTCTAAGTAACCGAGTTCTCCCACTCTTTCGCGCTCTGTACCTGCGAGGAATCCACGGGAGAATTGGACATGCTTCACATCAAAGACGCCACCAGGCGTTTCGGCTCGCTGACCGTATTCGACGGCATCAGTTTCAACGTCGATGAGGGCAGCGCCTGCGCTATCGTCGGGTCCAACGGTTCGGGTAAGACAACTCTTTTGCGATGTATTGCGGGAGCGGACCGACTCGACGAGGGAACGATCTCGCTGTTCGACGACGTCGTCGACGAATCCTCGCCGGTTTTCCGAGCCCAGGTAGCGTCGGTTCTCGACGACCCGGGCACCTTCCCTCATCTGTCGGTCAGCGAACATCTGCAGTTGGTCGCGGCTGCCCACGGTGCTACCAATGCGTTGGAGGTTGCCACCGAGATTCTGGAGGCAGTGGGACTTCGTCGGGCCGGCGACCAACTGCCGAACACACTGTCCAGCGGCCAGAAACGCCGCCTTGCATTGGGGTCGGCCTTCGTGAGGCCCCGCAGAATGCTGGTTCTGGACGAGCCGGAACAGCGCCTCGACGCCGCCGGCAAGGAGTGGCTCGCATCCGCGCTCGTGAGGGAAAAACAAGCAGGATGCATCGTCGTGATGGCCTCGCACGACCGCGGGCTCGTCGACGCCGTAGCCGATACGACCGTCGACGGTGACGTATGGCCACGATAGAGCTCGCCAGATCTCATCCGTCGGCTGCGTCGATTCACCGTCGGATTCGCAGGTGGCGTCGCGCGAAGCAGTCGGTGGAGCTCGGGGATCAACTGGCGGTGTGGGGTCTTCCTATCTTCGTCGGCACCGGTTTGATCTGGTGGCTTATCAGCCGGGAATCGGGGGCCCTGGCCGCCTTCGAGTTCATGCCGGGCGGCGCGGGGAAAATCGAGATCGAGTTCGGACTAGGCATCACCGCGATCGCGTTTGCGGCCTTGATGAAGGCGGTGGCGGCCCTCGGTCCCATCGCAATCGACCCCACGAACCGACACTGGCTCTTCTCCTCTCCGGTCTCTCGCAGAGCACTGTTGGCACCTCGATTCGCGATGACGACTGCTGCCGGAGCGATCGCAGGACTGCTACTGGTCCGTGTATCGACGCTGGTCACCGTAATTTCGGTGCCGTGGTGGTGGTGCGGACTCGTCGGTGCCACGCTGGGTGCCGGAGTAGTGGGGTTCGGGGTCGTTCGACAGCTGGACCGGCGCGCGGACTCTCTGTATCGTGCGGCTGTCCTCACTGTCGTCGTAGTCGGAACAGTGTGCTGTGCATTGTCTTTCGTCTTGGTTCCGACGATTCACTCCCTGGTGGTGCTCGTACTCGCATCGAGTGCCGCTGTCGTTTCGGTGATCGGGGTGGCACTCGGTGCGCGCTGCCTTCACCGGTTGAATCTCGTCGCCCTCAGCACCGGATCGGACCTCGCCACCGCCCTGTCGGTGTCGATGATCATGATCGATACCTCGGTGCTGTCCGCGGTCGTGACATCCCGTAAGTGGCGCCTCATCGGTGCCGTGCGATCGCGGAGATTCCGCTGGGGCGGACTCAAAGCGCTGATCGAAGCAGACACCTGGCGTGTACGTCGGGATCACGGCTCGGTGCGGTTGCTCGTCCTCCTGGGCGCTCTGCCATATGTGATCGGTCCGATTGTCGGCCCGGTGACGCTACCGGCTGTGGTGCTCCTGTCTGCGGTGGCAGTGGCCAGCAGGTTCGGGGGAGGACTGCGAGATGTGAATGCGTCGAGCGCCTTTCGCGCACTTCTGGGCGGTAGCGACGTCGGTATCAGACTGGCACACCTCGTGGTGCCTGCGGCAGCGGTCTCGATCGTCTTCGTGGCGTGCTTGCCGATCCTCTGGCACACTTCCGTGCTCGCAGTAGCGGTAATCCCCGTCGTTGCTTTGCTGGCGCTCTATCGATCTACGAGTCGGCCCCCGCTCGATTACGGCGGTCTGATCTTGGAGACGCCAGTCGGTCAGATTCCAGTCGATATCCTTCGTCAATTGCTTCGTGGACCACTGGTGGTGGTTGCGGCAATGGCCATGCAACTCGTCGTCGAAATGTCGTGAGCAGAAAGGCGAGCAGCGCTCATGACCCCTCCGGCAACCACCGCCACCGTCACCGTGAAGCCTGCATGGATCAACACTGGGTTCCATGCACTGTTCACCAAGCCTGGGATCGAGTTCGACGGGCAGAGTCACCAACTCCGTTGGGGCACAAACGCGGTCGATATCCCGGAGTCCACCGAGCGAATCGGGGTGTACTTTCACTACCCACTACCGTGGCTTGCCCAACCAGCGCCTCGCGCTGACCGAAAAGCTCCTCGACCAACCGGTCGGTAGCCATGTGGTCGCACGCCTGGGAGTGCGGAACTCAGCCAAATTCAAGATCCTGGAACCGTAAACCGTCTGCTTGCCGAAGCCTGTCGGGGCTCTTGACCTCTGACTCTTTTGTCCATCTCGACTCCGCATACATCAATGAGGGTCGACCCAGCAGCGACAATGACCTGGCAGCGTGCGATGACCTATCTGTCGCACGGCTCGGTTAACGTGCGTGGCGTGCCTATCACCGTGTCCACAGTCAATGTCAACGGAATTCGTGCTGCCACGCGAAAAGGAATGTTGCCATGGTTGGAGGTGACCGAAGCTGACGTGATCTGCCTGCAGGAAACCCGCGCGAACGACGGCGAGTTGACCAAGGCGCTGGCACCAGCATTGGACAGCGGCTGGCATCTGGCGTCGGCAGAGCCGTCGATGAAAGGCCGTAACGGTGTTGCCATTCTCTCGCGTACCGCTCCGGACGCCGTTCGCGTCGGGATCGGCGCAGAGGAGTTTGCGGAGTCCGGCCGCTACATCGAAGCGGACTTTTCCGATGTGACGGTGGCAAGTCTGTACCTGCCGTCCGGTGAGGTCGGCACCGAGCGTCAGGACGAAAAGGAACGTTTCATGGCAGTCTTCGCGAAATATCTTTCGAAGACGGCGACGTCCGCGATCGCCGAGGACCGCGATGTCGTCGTGTGCGGAGACTGGAACATCGCGCCTGCCGAGCTCGATATCAAAGCGTGGAAAACCAACCGGAAGAAGTCCGGATTTCTGCCCGAAGAGCGCGAGTGGGTGGCAGCACTTCTTGCCCCGACGTCCCCGTGGACCGACGTCGTGCGCCAGCTCAACCCTGAGGTAGAAGGCCCATACAGCTGGTGGTCGTATCGCGGCAAGGCCTTCGACAACGACGCGGGCTGGCGAATCGACTATCAGTTGGCAACGCCGTCACTGGCCGAGCGCACCAAGGACGCCGTCACCGAACGCGCCGAGGCGTACGACGAACGTTGGTCCGACCACGCCCCGGTCACCGTTCGCTACCGCTGAGAACCTGCGCGAAATTCGGTTGTGACCACATGAAAAGATCGTGACCATGTCTGCCCCCGCCACCACCGATACACCGCAAGGACCTCGACAGCGCGTCCTGTCCGGAATCCAGCCGACTGCCGATTCGTTCCACCTTGGCAACTACCTGGGGGCAGTGCGTCAGTGGGTGGCGCTCCAAGACGATTACGACGCGTTCTACTTCATTCCGGATCTGCACGCCATCACCGTTCCGCAGGACCCGAAGGTGTTGCGCCAGCGGACTCGGATTGCTGCTGCGCAACTGTTGGCAGTGGGTATCGATCCGAAGCGATCCACCTTGTTCGTGCAAAGTCAGGTGCCCGAGCACGCTCAGCTCGCGTGGGTCCTCAATTGCATCACCGGTTTCGGTGAAGCCGGCCGCATGACTCAGTTCAAGGACAAGTCCGCCAAGCAGGGACGTGATCAGACGACTGTCGGATTGTTCACGTATCCGGTTCTCATGGCAGCCGATGTGCTGCTCTATCGGCCCAATCTCGTTCCGGTAGGGGAGGATCAGCGTCAACACCTCGAACTGACGAGAGATCTGGCGCAGCGTTTCAACACCCGGTTCAAGAAGACCTTCGTGGTGCCGGATGCCCACATCATCAAGGGCACGGCCAAGATCTTCGACTTGCAGGAACCGACGGCCAAGATGAGCAAGTCCGGTTCCAATCCTGCGGGCATCGTCAACATGCTCGACGACCCGGCTGTGTCGGCGAAGAAGCTTCGTTCGGCAGTCACCGACAACGAGCGCGAGATCGCATTCGACCCGGAGAAGAAGGCCGGCGTCAGCAATTTGCTGGTCATTCAGTCGGCGCTGGGAGGCCGATCCGTGGACGCCCTCGTGGAGAGTTACCAGGGCAAGGGCTACGGCGACCTGAAGTCGGATACGGCAGAAGTGCTCACCGAGTTCGTCACGCCGCTTAAAGCCCGGGTCGATGGGTACATGTCCGATATTGCCGAACTGGACCGAATTCTCGCAGACGGCGCGGATCGGGCCAGAGAGGTAGCTTCACGGACATTGGCTCAGGTGTACGACCGAGTGGGGTTCCTGACTCCGCGCTCGTAACCGCTTCGGGAGCACCGACCAGGCCAGAGACAGGCGAGAGGGTGATTGTCGTCCCCGACTTCACAGCGATACTGCAGGAACGCCGGGACAAGTGGCCGTGGCTCGATCATACGGTCAGGGCCGCACAGCGTTATCAGGCACAAATGGGCGACTACTACGCCGCCGGAATGACGTACTTCAGTGTGCTTGCGCTGTTCCCGCTGCTCATGGTGGCGTTCGCGATAGCTGGCTTCGTCCTCGTGGGGCACCCGGAGTGGCTGAACAGCATCAGTACTCAGGTGACCGAGAGCATTCCCGGCAGTTTGGGTGAGACCATCAATTCGCTGATCGAGTCGGCCATCGAGTCGCGTGCGAGCGTCGGCATCATCGGTCTCTTGGGCGCGTTGTACGCGGGGCTGGGTTGGGTCGCGAAGCTTCGAGCTGCGTTGACTGCGATGTGGGAGAGTCAACGCGAGCAGGACGGTTTCGTCGCGACCAAGTTGAAAGATCTGGCGGCGCTCTTCGGTCTCGGTCTGGCTATCGTCGTCTCGCTCGGCTTGTCGGTGCTCAACGGCGGGTCGGTGATGCGGAGCCTGCTCGAGTTCTTCAAGCTCGACAGTGTGCCGGGTGTCGGAATTTTCCTACGGGTCGTGTCGGTGCTGTTGGCGCTCATTGCGACGTGGGGCCTGTTCACCTGGGTGATCTCGCGTCTGCCACGGGAGCCGGTGCCGTTCCGTAGCGCCTTGATGGGCGGGCTGCTGGCTGCCATCGGTTTCGAGGTTTTCAAGCAGATTGCTGCCATTTACCTGGGTTCGGTTACCAGTGGGCCTGCAGGCGTGGTGTTCGGTCCCATCATCGGTTTACTCGTATTCGTCTTTACGACTTCACGGTTCGTGTTGTTCGCGACAGCATTCTCGGCGACCACGAACGAAAGTATGGCTATGGCATTCGTGCCGCCGCCGGACCCGGCGGTCATCACCACCCGCGTCGAGGTCAACGACGGCCCGTCCCTCAAAGGCGGCATCGCCCTCATCGGTGCGGGAGCACTCGCTGCGGTAGGTCTTACGGGATTGCTCGGCCGTCGTAAATGACGGCCGACATCATCTGCGTCGGTTGAGTTGACGCGCACCCAGCATCAGCCCGATCACCACGAGTAGACCGATCGCACCGATGCCAACCCGGACTGCCGTGTCCCCGCTCGTTTTCAGAGCGGACGCACGGGTGATCGACCCTGCATCTGCGGGTGGAGCTGCAAGCGCCGGGACGGGGGTGGTGGTTCGAGTGCTCGTGACGGCGCCGACCGAATCGGGCTCCACCAGCATGCCGACACTCGTCCCTGGGGGGAGTGCGAATCCGTAGTCCAGCAGGCGTGCCGCTTGCTCCCAGGGCCGGATGGGCAGGACGTCGCCCTGCATGATCGTCACCGCCAACCGTCTCCCGTCCTTCAATGCACCACCGACGAAAGTTTGCCGGGCGTCATCGGTATAGCCGGTCTTGCCGCCGAGAGCACCTTCGTAGTTGTAGAGAAGCTGATTGTCGTTGGACAGGATGAAGCCCGGGCGGTCTTGATCGTCCGGGATGCTGGGGTCCTTGGGGAATCCTGGGAATTGAACGGTCTCGGTCGAGATGAGCGAAGCGAAGACCGGATTCTCCAGTGCGGAACGGAAGAACAAGGCGAGGTCGTAGGCAGAACTCGACATCCCCGGCGCGTCGAGGCCGGACGGGGTTGCAGTGCGCGTGTCCAGCGCACCAAGCGACTCGGCGAGAGCGTTCATCTTCTTCACCGCCGCGGCGTCACCACCCAATTGGGTTGCCAGAGCGTGGGCCGCGTCGTTGCCCGAGGCCATCACGAGACCTTGCATCAGCTGAAAGTTGCTGTAGGCGCCATCTTTTCCAATTCCGACTGCACTACCTTCGGCATTGGCGTCCTCGGCTGTCGCGACGACGATTTTATCGAGGTCGAGTTCGTCCAGCGCCACCAGTGCCAACAGGATTTTGATGGTGCTCGCGGGCCGATAGCGGCCGTGTGGGTCCTTCGCGGCGATGACGTCACCGGAATCGAGATCCGAGAGCACCCACCCGGTTGCGGAAATATCGGCGGGAAGTGGAGGAGCGTCGTCCGGGGTGATGGTTCCACATCGGCTCAGTTGTGAGCCACCGACAGGGTTGGCGGGTACAGGCCGCGGCGCGGGAACCGTTTCACCTGGCTTCGGTACCTCGGAGAGGTCGATTGCCGGAGGCGGCGACGTGGCGAACGGGCAGTCGTCGGTGTTCGGCGTCGTGAACGGTGGAGTCGTGACGGCCGGAGGCTCGGCGGCAGGCTGCGCGAGGGCAGGGCTGCCCGCGGTGAACAGGGCAGCGGTCGCGGCGAGGGCAGCAGTCACCCGGAGGATCGTTCTCATCGCGGACAACCGTATGCGCTCCGATCGGCGAACCTGCGCCGACCCACCGAATGACCCGCACGTGTTCACCGCTGTATCGATTGCGCCGGTCGACCCTGAAATGCACGAAAGGCGCATTCATACGATCGAATCGTATGAATGCGCCTTTCACGCGGTTGCAAGAACTAGCGAGCGAAGAGCAGAGCCCGCTTGACTTCCTGGATCGCCTTGGTCACCTGAATGCCGCGAGGGCAAGCATCGGTGCAGTTGAAGGTGGTGCGGCAACGCCACACGCCTTCGACGTCGTTGAGGATGTCCAGACGCTCGGATGCACCTTCGTCGCGGCTGTCGAAGATGAACCGGTGCGCATTGACGATGGCGGCTGGTCCGAAATAACTGCCATCGCTCCAGAACACCGGGCACGCAGTGGTGCAGCAGGCGCACAGGATGCACTTGGTGGTGTCGTCGAACCGAGCGCGGTCGGCGGCGGACTGGATCCGCTCACGAGTCGGCTCGTTACCCGTTGTCATCAGGAACGGCTTGACAGCCCGGAACGCGTCGAAGAACGGCTCCATGTCGACGACCAGATCCTTCTCCACCGGCAAACCTCTGATGGGCTCGATGGTGATGTTCAGGGTCTTCGACGAGTCCTTGGGCAGCATGTCACGCATCAGCACCTTGCAGGCGAGACGGTTGACGCCGTTGATACGCATCGCGTCGCTGCCGCAGACGCCGTGTGCGCAGGAGCGTCGGAACGTCAGTGTTCCGTCCAGGTAGCCCTTTACATACAGCAGCAGGTTGAGCAACCGGTCTGTGGACAGAGTGGGGACCTGGAAGGTGTCCCAGCGCTGACCGTCACCGTTCTCGGGATCGAAGCGCGCGATCTTCAGGTTGACCATCACTGCGCCCTCGGGGACGGGAGGCAGTTCTCTTTGGTCGGACTTGTCCAGTGTGGGTGTACTCATATCAGTACTTCCGCTCCATCGGCTCGTAGCGGGTCTGCACTACCGGCTTGTAGTCCAGACGGATATCGGTGAGCAGACCTTCGCCGACTTTGTAGGCCATGGTGTGCTGCATGTATTCGGCGTCGTTGCGATCAGGGAAGTCCTCGCGAGCGTGGCCGCCACGCGATTCCTTGCGGTTGAGTGCACCGACGACGGTGACCTCCGCCATTTCGAGCAGGAAGCCCAGTTCCACAGCTTCGAGCAGATCACTGTTGAAGCGCTTGCCCTTGTCCTCGACGGTGATGTGGTTGTACCGCTCCTTGAGGGCGCGTACATCCTTCAATGCATTGGTCAGACGCTCCTCGGTGCGGAACACCGAAGCGTTGTTGTCCATCGACTGCTGCAGTTCGCTCCGGATATCGGCCACACGTTCGTGGCCGTGATCGGACAACACGAGTGCAAGCCACTCTTCGACCATCTTCGACGGCTCTTCGGGAAGAGGCGTGAAGTCGACCGAGTTGGCGTACAGAGCCGCAGCGATCCCGGCACGGCGCCCGAATACGTTGATGTCCAGCAGGGAGTTGGTGCCGAGTCGGTTGGCGCCGTGCACCGAGACACATGCACACTCGCCGGCGGCGTACAGGCCGGGAACGTGGTCGTCGTTGGTGCGCAGTACCTCTCCGCTGATCTTGGTGGGGATACCACCCATGACGTAGTGACACGTCGGGTAGACCGGCACGGGTTCCTTGACTGGATCCACGCCGAGGTAGGTGCGGGAGAACTCCATGATGTCGGGGAGCTTCTCGTCGAGAACTTCCTCGGGGATGTGCGTGACGTCGATGTAGACGTAATCCTTGTTGGGACCGCCACCGCGTCCTTCGAGAACTTCGAGAACCATCGACCGCGCAACGATGTCGCGGGGTGCGAGATCCTTGATGGTCGGGGCGTAGCGCTCCATGAAGCGCTCACCGGATTCGTTACGAAGGATGCCTCCCTCACCGCGAACGGCTTCGGAGATCAGGATCCCCAGACCGGCGAGGCCTGTCGGATGGAACTGATGGAACTCCATGTCTTCGAGAGGCAGTCCCTTACGGAAGACGATGCCCATGCCGTCACCGGTGAGGGTGTGTGCGTTGGACGTCGTCTTGTACATACGTCCTGAGCCGCCGGTGGCGAAAATGATCGACTTGGCGTGGAAGATGTGCAGTTCGCCGGTGGAAAGCTCGTACGCGACGATGCCCGTGGCAACAGGCCCGTTGTCGGTCTCGGTCAGGCACAGATCGAGCGCGTAGAACTCGTTGAAGAACTCGACGTCGTGCTTGACACACTGCTGATAAAGCGTCTGCAAGATCATGTGACCTGTGCGGTCGGCGGCGTAGCAGGACCGGCGGACGGGTGCCTTGCCGTGATCACGGGTGTGACCACCGAAGCGTCGCTGATCGATCTTGCCCTCGGGGGTGCGGTTGAACGGCAGGCCCATTTTCTCGAGGTCGAGAACGGCGTCGATTGCCTCCTTGGCCATGATCTCCACCGCGTCCTGGTCGGCGAGGTAGTCGCCGCCCTTGACGGTGTCGAACGTG
>JBBPZN010000003.1:0-69342 GCA_038198705.1 Mycobacteriales bacterium | reverse complement strand
GAGCATCGGCTGCCGACGGGTGCGAGACCCGCCGATCATCGAGAGGTCTTCAGGGAACCGGACAATCCCAACCTGTCGAATCGTCACAGTGACGTTTTAAACGGTGGAGAGCCTACGGAGAGGGGATGGACTCCGAAGTGGCGGCCGGAAGTTTGGATGAGCCTGCACATGGAACATGCCGTCGATAGACAACAATGACGATGCTGTACGGATTGCGTACATCGAGCGCGGCGGCCAATCCCTGTGTGCGCGTATCGAATTTTCGAGTTTCGACATACGGTGATTGGGCAGCTGGTCGATGATTCCTGAAAACGAACGCCGACCTAAGCAGTTTTTCGTGTAGCCGCGTGCTGACCTGGCATCCCTGCATTTTCACCCATTTTGCCGATAATCAACATTATGTCAAGTAAAATCCCAGTATTGCATCGGTTGCAAGGTCCCCTGCGCCCAACCACCCGCACCCACGGACGCTGCTCGACCTGCAACAGTCACTACCAATCCCACATCTGCGCCCGATGCGCACTCCGCGACGACCCCCAAAAACACTCAGCCCAGACGCTACTGACACAGCCCGGCTGGACCTCGGGCAAGCATTGAGCACGGCGAGCAAACCTCACAGCATGACCACCTGGATGAGAAATGAACAGGCCCTCTCCCTACTCCGAGCGATCGGCAGCGGCGACATCGAGCTCAGACACGCCGGCCTCGACTCGACACCTGAAGGCAGGCACGTCGAACATCTCAGAGCCATCGCGGTTCACCACACGATCCTCCCGGTGCGAAACCCTCACATCGCGCAGTTCAAACAGTGGCTTGAGTCGACGCTGTTACGACACGATGGGCACTCGGTCATCTCGATCTCACCGCGTTCGCCCAGTGGCATCGTCTGCGCCGGATACGGCGACTCCCCGATTCCACGCCAGAGACTTCGTCAGATGGGCAGGCAAGAACAAGCGACTCCCCCTCACACTCGACTTCCTACGACGGCAACCACGCACCGACCTGACCATGGACGAAGCCTTGCGCCAAGAATTGATCCGACGCTGCGTCGGCGACGACAGCATCGCACTCGAATGCGACGACTTCAGCGTCGATGTCGAGACCCACACCATCTCGATCAACCTCAACGATCCACCGACACCTGTTCCCGAGCCATTCGGACCCTGTTGGTCGCCCACCGGCACATCAGGTCCAACCTGTACATCAGCACCATGAGCACTCCCCTGGCTCTTCCCCAGCACCACAGCAGGACAACACATTTCACCCAACACGATTCTGCACAAGCTTCACGATCTCGGCATAGGCAGGAAGGCGGACCGCGTCGTCGCGCTCCGCCACCTCGTTAGCGCAACGCGAACGTTAGTCGTTGCGAGTATGCTCGGTTACAGCTGCCAGGTCATGGAGAAACGCTTTGCGCGTAGGCGGCAAGTACGCCACCTATGCCAATCTGGTTGCCGAAGAACAAACTCATCGAAACTGAAGACACAGTGGCCTCCCAGCCGGCGCCGGATCTCATGAAGCTAGAGGTCAGATGACGATCGAACTGCCTGATACCGGGCGAGGCCGACAGTCGCGCCGATCACTACGACGACGACCCCAATTACTACGGTAAAGACAGTCGAGCTGGTGTTGAAGTTTCTCCACCACGCAATAGCGACACCTGCTCCGGTGCCCAGAATGGCCCCCACCGGAAGAAGCGCAGCAAGCCAACTAACGGTCGACGGGGCATGTGGATCGTGGCGAAGGGTGGACCACACGCAGAGGAGTGCGCACAGGTAGGCCAACAGTCCCGCCGAGGCATAAAGCGGAAGCACAAATGGACCTGGATCGAATGACCAGCGGTTCGAGAAACCCGCGAAGACGATAAGTAGGACGACCGCCAAACCCGCAACAATGCCAACGAAAGAGGCCGGAACAACTAGACCGAGCCGAAGTGCGCGACCGGACACTTTTCGCTCGTCCGCCCATTGGCGGAGGGTCTGAGACCTGTCGTCGCCCAGGACCATAGTAAGTCCGTGCCCATCACGGTGCGCGCCTGCGAGTTCGGCTTCCAATTCGTCAAGCAGTTCGGCACGGTCGACGCCGCGCACACTGCGACGTCTCCACAGGCGATTCGCCTCCCTCAACACAGCTTGAATTTTGCTGTTCTCGACATCTGCAAGGGAGGTATTCATGAGACAACCGTTCTGTTGTTGGCTGAGTCGGGAGATCGAAGAAGCGAGGTGACGCTAGAGGAGACAGCGATCCATTCGGTCGTGCCGCTCTTTAACGCATCGGCTCCGATTATGCTGAGCGAGTAGTACTTTCGAGGCGGACCCGACGGAGATGGCAATCTTTCGGAAACTACGAGCCCTGCCTTTTCCAAGCGAGCAAGCAGTGGGTACGCTGATCCTCCCGCGACGAGCAGGTCTTGCTCGGCAAGTCGTTGAGTCAGTTCGTAGCCATAGACGGGCCGCTCCTTGAGTAGCGCCAGTAAGCACAAGTCCAATACCCCTCGAAGCACAAGGCTTCGCCTCTCGACAACACTCATGCTTAACAAGATAGCTGCCACTAGCTTGTTAAGCAAGATACACGCTGGGCCGCCACACCGTCTGTTGGCGACCGAGTGGACTGGATCGATGTCACAAACCTGGGGCACCCCGCCTGCGACCCGCCGAGCAATGACACTCTCGGATGGTTCGGGTTCTACGTCACCCGAACGGCAAACCGGGCGTCGGAAAACCGAGCATCACCAGTAGTACGTTGGATATTATTCCCCGTCGAGAATGTTTCCGCTTCGTGTACCAGTCGATACCACTCGCGAACTCTGCGTGACGCATGCAGGCCCGTCAGCCGACGGGCGGCGGGCGGCGGGCGGCGGATCATCGGCGTGTGACCGCTGCGCGACGGCTGTACCTAGGCACCTGGTTGGTCGGCCCAACGAATCGCTTTGCTGTGCCTGTTTCATTGCCGCCGTGCGTACCTACGGCCACAATCCCCAGACCTGCGAATGAAGCGGCTCTCATTGGAACTACATTTCGTTGACACCAGCCCTCAGATCCAGGACGGGTCGCGCGCCAACCCGGCTCGTAGCGAGCGACCACTACGGCCGTGCCAAGAACTCGACCGGAGACCGACGGCTACAGCAAACAAGCTTGACGTCGAAGCGTGCGGTCGCTTGATGGCTACCACGCTGGCCATCAAGCGACTGCAGTGAAGACCGAACTGTCGAGTCGATAATCCCTATGGCGCAAGCGAATCCAGCCCGCGCCGCACAATTTTGCCTGTGGCGTTGCGCGGCAACTCGATCTGAGTGAGAACCCAGCGAGTCGGGACCTTGTAGCGCGCAATGCGTTCGGACATGAACGCCTTCAGGTCTGCTTCCGTCGTGTCGCTCGCGGTCACTACTACGGCGACCACCTCTTGACCAAGGTCTTCGTGCGGCGCGCCTAACACTGCACATTCCTGCACCGCGGGATGCTCCGTGAGTGCGGCTTCGACCTCAGCTGGATAGATGTTCTCGCCGCCTCTGATGATGAGGTCGGATCGGCGACTGCGCAGACGAAGATGCCCGTCGAGCATCACGCCGATGTCCCCCGTGTGCAGCCATCCGTCAGCATCGATAGCAGCATCGGTCGCGACGGCGTTGTTCCAGTAGCCGAGCATCACCAATGGCCCTCTCAAGCAAATTTCGCCTTCGACGCCGTCCGTCACCTGGATTCCGCTGATCTCCTGGATCTGCACCTGCATGGTCATAACCGGGGTGCCTACAGAGTCTTCGTAGAGCGCTATGTCGGCGGCGGTCGCGATTGTCGCCGCTGAACTGGATTCGGTGAGCCCGTACGTGGTACCCAGCGATTTCGCTGCGTCAGGAAGAACTTTGCGAAGCGCAGTTTTCAGTGACGGTGAGGACGGTGCCGACCCCAGAGAAATTGTGGTGAGGGAGGACAAGTCATAACCCGAGATGTCATCGAGCTGAACGAGGCGGTTGGCCATGGTCGGCACCATCCCCCACTGGGTCACTTGTTCCTTTTCGACCAGCTGGAGCGCCTTGTCTATGTCGAACCTTCCAACATAGATCACCACCGCGTCCCCGAAGACCAAACGTGGAACCACCAAGTTGTGCAGCGACATCATGTGGAACAGCGGCGCGGCGAGAAGTACGCGGCGTTGTTCCGGACGTGAAATTCCCATCTCGGTAGCTGCCGCGTCATTGACGGCGAAGTAGTCGACTGCAGCAATCACGTTTCGATGCGAGTGCGTAGCTCCCTTCGCTCTTCCGGTGGTGCCGCTGGTGAAGATGATGATGGCCGGGTCGTCCTCTTCGATCACAGCAGGCGGCAGTTCGGCGCCCGAGTATTCGAGGCTGAGTCGAGGAATGTCCTCTTCGGTCGTCAGCACGGGAATTTTCGGATCGTCGAGCATTGCTCGACGTTTTTCATCGGCTACGACGAGCATGGGTGTGCAGAGTTCGATGGCATCTGCGGTTTCGCGCGCCGACCACATCGAGTTCATCCCGACGGCTATCGCTCCCAGTGCGGTCACAGCCCAGAACGAGAGGACCCATTCCGCGCTGTTGGCCGCCAAGAGCGCCACTCTGTCGCCTTTGCCGACACCGTACTTCTCCTGTAGCACCTGACTCAGCGAGGCCACCCGGTCGTGGTGCTCGGAAAAGGTCAATCGAAGGTCGCCGCATACCAGGTACTCGCGATCAGCGCGGGCTGCCGACGCAGTGAGAATCTCGCTCAGCGATCGCGCCCGGTTTTTGAACACCTGCATTCGATGCCCGCGAACGTCCTCGTAGACAAGCTCGAATTGCCTCCCCGGGGCGGTGACCGCCGCAAGTGCCTGTGTTCGTCGCTCTTGGATGGTCAACTCTGTAGTCATCATTGGTCCTCTTTTGAGATGTTCACGCTCGATCCAACGACCGATTGTCTGATAACGCTCGGTCCATCGACTGGATCCGTGTTCCGGTAGAGAAAATTTACTTGCACCTCGTGTATGTATATCAACAGCAACCATCGCCGACCGACCCTCACACGCAGCAGGCAAGAAATTCAGCTCGTGTCATGTCCTCCGCTCCGCTCAGGGAAGATAGCCAACGTGCCGAATCGGTTCGACCGGGGCGTTGTCACGACCTCGGGCCATCCGCAGGCCTCCCAGCAATGCGTTCCGCAACTGGCGCGGGTCGATAACCTCGTCGTAGGTGACCGTGCCGGCCAAACGCCAGGGGCCCGAGTTCTCGTTCTCGATCAGTGCCGCTCGTGTCTGCTCATCTTCCTTGGCAGTATCGCCGCCGACACCGGCCGGAATCCCACCGAGCATGGCACCAGGAAACGCCAACGAAACAGTTTGCCCGCCGAACGCGTTCTGCCCCATCACCGAACTGCCGAAACCGAAGGCCTTACGCACGGTCACATGCAGCTTTGGAACCTGCGCACGATGCTGAGCGGCGAACATCCGGGCCGAGGCCCGGAGGATTCCGGCACGCTCCGACACGCTTCCGGCCAAAACCCCCGGATTATCCGCCAGCTGCACCAGTGGAAGGTGGAATGCGCTGGTCATCGAAATGAAGCGAGCCGCTTTCTCTGCGGCCGCCCTGTCGATCGCACCGGCAAGTACCAGTGGCTGGTTGGCGACGATCGCCACCACATGTCCGCCGATGCGGGCAAGAGCGGTAATGATCGAACCACCATGCTCGGACTGGATCTCCAACAGTGATCCGGCGTCTACCAGCTGCTCCAGCACTTCCCGCATGTCGTAGCTTTTCCTCGGATTCGGCGGGATGATGTCCAACAAGTCATCGAGATCGCGCTCGTCGAGATCGTGCCCCGATACCGCTGTCATCGCGGGCGGGCGATTCCAAGCGCTGCTCGGGAAATACGACAAATAGCGTCGCACCAGCGCGAGTGCCTCCTCGACGTCGGCAACGACGTTGTGGACGACCCCACTCTCCACCGCGTGAACTGCGGGCCCACCTAGTTCGCTCTTGGTGACCTGCTCGCCTGTCGACGCCCGGACCAGTGGAGGACCCGCGGTGAACAGCGCGGCATCCGCGTCGACCATCACCACGAAGTCCGACAGGGGCGCGGTCAGCGCCCCATGTCCGGCGGACGGGCCGGTAACCACCGCCACAGTGGGAACCAGACCCGCCAATTCGCTCATCGCCTGCAGATCATTGGGTGCCGGTCGGTGTGGGAGGAGGCCGTTGACGGCTCGGTGCCCCGCACCCTCGAGCATCACGACCAAAGGAAGACGCTCCTGCTGTGCAAGCATGGCGATCCGTGCGCGCTTCGTGGCTGCGGCGGTGCCGATGGAACCACCGCTGACCGAGAAGTCTTCGGACCCGACCAGAAGAGGCCGGCCATCGATGAGTCCGGACCCTGCGACGAAAGCATCCGCGGGAGTGGAACCGTCGCCGGCAAGGGTGCCGATTTCGATGAAGCTACCCGAATCGAGCAGTTCATCGATTCTGGTGCGGGCGTCGACTCGACCGGCGGCCCGGTGGCGGGCGAGTTTCTCAGGCCCGCCCATAGACCGTGCAGCTTCACTGCGTGCGGCCAGCGTTTGCAGGAGGGGGGCCCAATCCTGGCGGTTTTGGGACTTCACGTCCAACGCCCGTCGACCACTTCACACATGGGGACATCCTCTCAGCGAAACCCGTATTTCTCGCTATCGGGGTCCACCATCCAGGGGGAATATCGTCCATGAACGGACCATCGAGAATGCTCCACAGGTGCTCAGCTAACCGGCAACGAATTTTCAGGCCAGTTCGGATCTCGCCCGATGAAGCCAGCCAGTCGCGTCACCGGGTCTGCGTCGGCAGCCACGGCGACGGCCGGACCGTATTGCCCCGAGGACCGCAGCAGGTCTTCTATTCCGGCCATACCGTCGAGCAACCGTGCGGCGAATGCAGAGTCCAGGTTCGGCGCTCGACCGATGGCGGTTGCTAGGTCCCAGGTGTGCATGAAGACATCCGAGGTGTAGAACTGGTCGATCGCGTCGGCGAGTCGGTGGGTGCCCACCATCGGGTGGCTGAACTCGCTCTCGTCTGTGGCTTCGTCGAGCAGGGCCTGCACACCCTCGACGTGCGCCTGCCAAGCGGCTGCAGGATCGAATTGTATGGCCGGTCCAGGTGGTAACTTCTGACCGCCGGCACTGAGGAAGTCAGTGAACCAGTTGACCAGGTGCGCAACGATGTCGCAGACAACCCAGCCCTCGACCGGAGTGGGCAACTCCCAATCATGCACCAGTGCAACATTTTCAGTGAAGACGGCGGCTATCGCTCGGTGTCGATCAGCGGGGGGCAGATCAGCGAGGGGCGTCATCGGGTTCATCGCTTGTACGGCTGCACTGTGTTCATGATGAGTTGCCCTTTCGTTGGTTCGACAAGTGTGCATCCCCGGCCTACTGGTCGCCAAGCATGAGGTCATGGCAAGCGAGGAAAACCCATCCCCGGCACCTGGTCAGGGGCGTGGCGACAGGTGCCGGAAACGGCCGATCAACTCGAGTGTCGGGCGAAGAACTGCGCCCCACCGGTGACCTCGGATTGCGGTACGCCAGCGTGCCCGCCCATGTTGGCGTGTAACGCCTTCTCCTTGGAGCCGAGGGCGTCGAACAGATCCAAAGCGGACTGCCGGTCGTTCCCTTCGTCGTCCCACTGCAGGAGAACCTGTAGCGGAATGGTGACCTGACGGGCCTCGTCGAACATGGCAGCGGGCACGAAGCTACCCGTGAACAACACGGCGGCCGTGATTCGCGGCTCGATTACCGCCAACCGGATACCGATGGCTATCGGTCCTCCCGAGAACCCGACCGGTCCGCGAACTTCAGGTAGCGCAAGGAGAGCATCCAAGGCGGCCTGCCATTCCGGGACTGCCTTGTCCACCAGCGGAAGTACGAGCCGATCGACTATCTCGTCGACCGGCTCACCGGCCGTTAGCGCCCGCCGCAGATCGCTGCGGGCCTGCTCCGCGGCGGCGGAACGGGGCCGCTCACCGCCGCCAGGAAGCTCGATGGTGGCCGCGGCAAAACCGTGCTCCAGAACTGAAGCCCGGGCCCGCCCTGCCAACCGGGAATGCATCGCGTGCAAGCTCCCAGGGTGGCCGAGCAAAACCAGCGGTACCGGCCCGGGTGCGGACTCGGGCGTCCAGAGAATGCCTGGGATCCCGTCGAGGGTGAAAGAGTGCTCGACAACGCCGTCGTCAAGCCGTGTAGAAGTGAACTTCATGGTCGAACCTTTCGGGAGTGCTCGTGAACGGCGCTCCCAGACGATCTTTTCGTCCGACCGCGATGAGAGGAAGGAGCACCCATGTCGATACAGCGTTCACAGGTACCACCTCCTTGTTCTCGTGCACGGTCTCCGGCAACTTAGCAGGGCCGATCGGAATCCAGCAACGGGTTTTCTGGCAAATCCATAGCCTCGGTTCACCAGAAGCAGAGTGCATGTGAAATGGGGCGATGAGTTTCGATCGCGGTGGCAGTCTGAACGACATGACTCGAACTACCGCACACGTGTCGATCTCCCTTGACGGCTTCGTCGCCGGCCCCGACCAGGACAAGGACAACCCGTTGGGCGTCGGAGGCCTCCCACTGCACACATGGCATATCGGTGAGGCCACGAACGAGGCCGATGCCGCGCTCTCCGCTGAACTACTGCGGCCCCGTGGAGCATTCATCATGGGCCGTAACATGTTTGGCCCCGTCCGGGGCGAATGGGATGAGGACTGGAGCGGGTGGTGGGGTGACAATCCCCCGTACCACGCACCGGTGTTCGTACTCACCCACTACCAACACGAACCAATCGAGATGGCGGGCGGTACTACTTTTCACTTTGTGACCGATGGTTTCGATTCCGCGTACGCCCAGGCCCAGGCCGTGGCAGGCGAAAACGACATCTCCATCGCCGGTGGCGCGTCGACCGTTCGTCAGGCCCTCGCCGCCGGCGTGATCGACGAACTCGTCCTCGACATCACTCCAGTCTTGCTCGGAAGCGGTGAATCATCGTTCGAAGGCCTGACAAACTTGAGCCTCGAACCACTCGAAGCCATTCACTCTCCGTTCACGACACACGTGCGGTATCGCGTGAAGCACTGACCGGGACGTCGACGAAGGCTCAGTACTCGGCCGACGCCCGGGTGATCAGGGGGCTACGTCACCGACCCCGGTAAACCCGTATTGCTCGTGGGGTCCGATGACCGCTACCTCGAAGAGTCCTTCGCCAGTGCGGGAGACGCCGTCCTCGATGATGGTGAATCGCGCGAGATTGTCGACAGGGCTGAACATCTTCTTCCAGGGCTCGATCTCGGAGACCTTCTCGCGAAACCCCTGGACCACCAACTCGCCCTGCCACATACCGTGACGCCAATCCTGCTCGAGGCCGTACCCGGTACCGACCCCCAGGTAGTGCGGAAGCACTGGTTCGCAGGTCACGGTGAGGACGTGGTCCGCTTTGCCCGGCGAACCCGGTCTACGGAAGTACAGAGTCCCGGTCTCGACCTCGCGGGTACCCGGAACGAAGGTCAACTCGTGATCCGGTCGGCCCAGCCACTCCCGTTCACGAGTTCGATCGGCGAAGACCCGAGTCGAGTCCTCGACGATGCGCCGCCCGTGCCTGTCCTCCTGAATGACCGTGACAATGGTGAAGTCTCCGAACTGCATGATCGAGTAGATCCAAAAGAAGTTCTGCTCGGCGGCGATCGCCGGATCGGCCTTGCGTCCAGGTGGTTCCGCCTCGCCCACTGGCCGTACGCCCCAGGAACGGTCACGGTTGCCACGCCACGTGTCCGGCGTGACGGGGATGGCCTCGCCGTCGAGCGTCAGTGTCCCAGCCCACGTCCCGGTTTGGACGAACCGCTGGGTGTCGAAGGTGACCCGCTCGAGTTGCCGGTGGAAGTGCCTCGCCTCGAGGTTCGCCGGCACGTCGGACTCGAATTCGAGATCGAAACTGAGGTCGGGGGCCTCCAGGCTCGGTTCGAGAACGACCCGCAGACGGTGCAATCCTTCGATGATCTCGATCCGCAACGGTCCGACGGACAGATCCATGCGGTCCTCCCCCAGTGCTCGGGAAGCTCGAAAGCCGAGGTGATCATCTCCGCGTCGCAGCACCGCAAACGCGTCGCACACACCGAGATTGGGATACTGGCCCAGTCCGATGATGAGGAACAGTGGATCGGCTCCGTCGACCCCGGCGTGACAATTGAAGTAGTACCGGTCGTAAAAGTTGCGGTCCGATGTGCCGACATGTCTGATGGGCTCGGCGATCTGGTGGACTGGGTAGTCGTCGAGCGGAGATAGAGTCATAGCGCGGCTCCTGCCGTAACGCCGGCCCAGTAGGTGCCGTCCAGCATGGCTTCGAGACTCGCTCGGTGCATGATCATGTCATCTGGGTTCTCCGGTAGCTGAGCTTGGCCGAAAGCGACGGCACGGCTCTGCACTCGGAACATGATGACGGCGTGACGAACAGCCGCGTACAGCGTGTAGAAGTCCAGATCGGCCGGTCGGTGCCCGGTCAGCTCCCGATACGTGTCGGCGACATCCTCGCGGCGGAGAAGGTTGGGTAGCCCGGGGAGCCCCGCCATTGTGGCGAGATCCTCGAAGAACCTGTGCAAGTAGATCATCCAGCCGAGATCCAACTCGCGCGGACCGAGCGTGGCCATCTCCCAATCGAGTACCGCTGCAGGCCGGAAGTCCTGATACATGACGTTCCCTATCCGGGAGTCGCCCCAACACAGCACCGCCGGTCGGTCGTCGGTGGGCAGGTTCGCCTCGATCCAGTCGAGTCCGCGTTCGATCAGCGGAGACCGTGGTCCGTCAGCGGTGGCCCACTCGTAGTAGCGCCGTTGACCCGCCACATGCGCACGCAACGCCGTCTCTCCGGTGGGCTCTTCGTCGTCGTCGGTACATCTCAAACTCGGGCAGACGCGGTGGGGCTCGGCGATGGCATGCAGGTCGACGAGAACCTGGATAGAGGAAAGTTGGAGTCGGGAACGTTCTTCCTCCGTGCCCTCGGACAGCCAGGATCCGAAGTTGTACGGCATCACGTCGGGAGGGACGTCGCCCTTGATCCGCTCCATGACGAAGAATTCGCCACCGAGTACCTCAGTCGAAGACTCCGACCAGTAGACACGGGGAATCGGCACCGACGTGTGTTCCGCAACCGCTCGCATGACATGGAACTGCTGGCCCAAGTTGTAGCTCGGGAAAATCGGCACCCCGACGACGGCAGGCGCGATCCTCGCAACCAGCTGGTGCTCCGAGCGGCACCCGTCCTCGGTCCACACAGCATCGAACAGCACCGTCTCGTTGGACATTCCTGTGCCGGCCGGAATTTCGGTCGAGGTCACCTCCGGTTCGGATTCGGCGTCGAGAACTGTGGCCAGCCAGCGCTCGAGTCGCGCCCGCAAGACAGCAGGATCGCTGCGGGACTCAACTGGTCTGGCGAGTTCGGCAAAGTCGGGATCTGCTCCCGTGGATTCAGAAGTCATAACCACTCCTAGTGGTTTGGGAGACACCGATGGCACGCGCTAGTCGTTACACTTCGTATCGACTGAAGTCGTGACAGAATGTAACGGACGTCACACCGAAACTACAAGGGGCCCGCAGAAAAAATGCCGAAGGAACCCGAGGCCCAGCATCGGCTCGGCCCGCAGCGGAACCCGACGATCGACGCAGCCGTGCTGGATGCCACCCGCCAATTGCTGACTGAGAAGGGCTATACCGGCACGACGATCGACGCGATCGCCGCCCTCGCGGGCGTCGGACGCCCCGCCATCTATCGTCGTTGGCCGTCGAAGGCCCACATCGTCAACGAGGCCGTCTACCCGGTTCTGGACACCGATCTGGGGGCCGACATCGACTCGACTCTCGGCGTCACCGGCACAATGGCCGACCAGGTCCACGCACTGGTGCAGGGCGCGGTCGCACTGTTCGCCTCCCCTGCCACCCGAGCAGCAGTCCCAGGGCTGATGAGCGAGGTGCGTACCGACGTAGCGTTACGTGAAGTACTGGTCGTACGCCAGCTCGCAGGAGTGCGAGCAGAGCTGGAGCGCCGAATGGCCGTGGGCCGCGAACAGGGCGAAATTCGTGCAGGTGTCGACGTGGACACTCTCCTCGACATCCTCGCGGGTGCCGCGATCTTCGCGATGTCGGTCCGCGATATAGACGATCCGGGGCCGGTCGCCGACGCATTGGCCGACATCGTCCTGCACGGCATTCTCCCCAACGAGCAGTGGGAGGACGATACGCGGAATACCGAATAGCACCGGTCAGCTCTTCCGCTCGCCACAGCGTCCGGAGCCGTCCCGGTACAGCCAGGGCTGCGAGCGACTCCCCCATCTGCGTTATTTGTTCGACGCCAACAGTGGCTTCCCATTGCCGGTAAACGGCGAGAGCGCACTGTTCCGCAGCTCTCGTGGCCCGTATTCCTTTAGGTGTCAACATGATCAACGTCGACCGCTTGTCCCGAGGGTTCTCGACGCGCTCGAGATTCGCAGGTGACGGCGGGGAGCAGCTCTCGCGCGCAAACGAAGTCTGTAGCGTGGTCGACGTGAATTATTCTCGCGCAACCAAATCCGGCGTACTCACGGCCTGCGCCGCGGCGCTCGCTGTGGTGCTCGCAGCATGCGGCTCCGATTCGACTACCTCATCGGTCAACGAATCTACACCCGCATCCACCACCTGCCCGTCCCAAGCACCCGAGGCCGGCACCACACCTGAATGGACGCTTCCCGGATCCACCGGCAGCGTGGCAGTCGCCGGATCAACCGATACGACGGCTCCCCTTGTCGAGGTCACCACACCGTTCGCTGTGACCGAAACCCAGGTGCACACCCTGCAGACCGGTGGCGGACCGGTTGTGGCAGACGACGCGACGGTCTCGGTCTGCTACATGGGAGTAAACGGCCGCGATGGTTCGGTCTTCGACAGCAGTTACGAACGTGGCGCACCGGTCGAGTTCCCGCTTGCACGAGTCGTAACAGGCTTTCAGAAGGCGATCGCCGGGCAGACTGTCGGGTCGAAGGTAGCCGTCGCGATGACATCCGCCGACGGGTACCCCAGTGGTCAGCCGTCCGCTGGCATCGAGCAAGGCGACACCTTGGTTTTCGCGATCGAAATCATCGACGTCGAGGGCTGACAGACTGACTCTTTTGATGAACAGGAGCCGGCAGCAAGGCCATTCTAGACCTTCACCGAGCCGCCTCGCGAAATCTATCGCCGACCTGACCGACCGACTCGATTCCGTCTGCAAGGAGACCGGCCGGATGGGGCCGAGAACTGATGGAACGAGATTTTGAGATTCACCGACTCACTGCTCGCCTTCGGTCTCTACGCCGATTCGGCTTGGACCTGCGTCTCGGCCACGTCGTCGATGCCGAAACGCACGAGTCTTCCTACATCGGCAGGCTAGGACTCCTGGACACGGAGGGAAATCAACTCCTCGTCGACTGGCGCTCCCCTTCAGCCGAGCCGTACTTCGGCGCAACACAGGCCAACCCGATGGGGCTGGCGCGCCGGAGTCGGTATCGCTGGACTCGCGGCCGTGTGAGCGATTATTGGGACGAAATTTTCGCTGCTGACGAACTCGAAGGCGAGAATGGGGTGCGCCGATTCGCTGCCCTCGACGATCACTCGGCATTCATAGCGAGTCTAGGCAGTGACAGGTCGCACCGGATGCGCGATGTGCTGGTCGGCCGTCATCGAGGTGGTGTGCTGTTCATCGGGCCGCACGAGGCCTACCTGGCCTACGTCGCCGACGTCCTACCGAGCCTCGGTGAGGAAGGCGTCCACATTTGCATCCTGCAGGATCTCGTGTCGGAAGGTGGGTCCGCCGCAATCGAGAAAGACGCTTCGGTCGGCCGCCTCAAAGCGTCGAGACATTTCGTGACGGCCATCGAGTCGGCCGTCGAATTCCACGAGCAGCCGCCGACCACGGGAATGACCGTCGAGACCGACTGGGACGACCTTTGGCTCGGTCCCCAGGACTGGGTCGAAGCGTTCGGTGCATCCGAATCTGGAATTCCGCACAACGAGGCCCGAGAACAAGTGTGGGAGTTGCTTCCGACAAGGTCCGTTCGCGCACATAGTGGTCGACGAAGCTCAAGAACTGACCGACGCGGAGTGGCAGATGTTGTTGTCACGCTGCCCATCCCGGAGCTTCACCATCGTCGGAGATCGCGCCCAAGCTCGCCGAGGGTTCACGGAGTCGTGGCAGGAGCGGCTGGGACGAGTCGGGTTCGAACACGTCGAGGTGGCGTCGCTGACCGTCAACTACCGAACACCCGAGGAAATCATGACGGAAGCTGAACCGATCATTCGAACCGTTCTGCCGGACGCCAACGTGCCGACCTCCATTCGTCGGAGCGGCATCCCCGTCGTGCACGGACGCACGTCAGAGTCGACTTCGATTATCGAGTCATGACTGGCCCAGCACACCGAAGGGATCGTCTGCATCATCAGCGTCGATGCCACCGCAAGTATCGAACTCCGGGCGATTCACGCGTTCGCGTGCTGACTCCAGAAATGTCCAAAGGCCTCGAATTCGATTTCGTCATTTTGATCGACCCCGACGCATTCGGTACGGACACCGAGAGAGCGGTAGACCGCTATGTCGCAATGACGCGTGCGACGCAAAAGTTGGTCGTACTCACGACTTCTCGATAGCTGCCCGAACTACTCATGCCTCAGCCGTCGTGTTCGCTCTTACGTCGTCGAGCACGTAGCCGACCGAACTTGATGCCGAAGGCCCCCAGAATCACCAACCACCCGAGAGCGAGGACACAAAGCCCCACCGTGGTCGCGGACATGGTCTTGTGGTCATCTGCATATACATATCCGACACCCGCCCATATCGCAGCTACCACAACGAACAACCCCATCGCAGCCACCACAGCCCGGACCGTTCGGTTCGTGCGCATTACCTTGATCACCGGACGAGTATGCCCGCGATTCGCGCGACGAAACGAATTTTCCGAGTCGCCTGGGCCACACGAACGTTCACAGTGACCGAGCACGCTACGTAGACTGCGATGATGGCACTCGATCATGGCGATCCCGGCGACGCTCATTCCGTCCCTCCCCCGTTGGGCGAGTTCGGACCGGCCCGACGGATGTCTGCAGCCGAAGAAGCTCGAACCGTCGCAGCATCGACCAACACAGGCACCCTCGCCAGTCTGACTGCCGAGGGTGACCCGTGGGCGTCCTACATCACTTATGGCCTAGTGGGCGGCTCACCGGTTCTGTGTGTTTCGAACATGGCCGAGCACGGACGGAACCTCGATCACGACCCTAGGGCGAGTTTGTCGGTGGTCTCCCCGGCATCGGTCACCGATCCGCTCGCGACGTCGAGAATCACTCTGGCCGGCGTGGTGGAGCGACCATCCGGAGACGAGATAGCCGCTGCGCGGCAGGCGCATCTATCGGCTGTCCCCGCCGCCAAGTACTACATCGACTACAGCGACTTCTCGGTGTGGATTCTGCGTGTGAATCGAGTCCGCTGGGTGGGCGGATACGGCCGGATGGATTCTGCACTCGGTGAGGACTACGCATCTGCGACGGCAGACCCGGTCGCAGTACAGGCCGCCGGTGCGCTCACGCACTTGAACGAGGATCACGGCGAATCGTTACTGGCAATGGCGCGCGCTATCGGTGGCTACCCGGATGCGACGGAAAGTACGGTCATGTCGGCCGACCGGTACGGACTCGACCTCGCCGTGCTCACTCCGCGTGGGAAGGCGACCACTCGCGTTGCATATGCCGAACCGATTACAGCCCTTGCCGACCTACGCGCAGCAACAGTGGAACTGGCACAGCGCGCTCGCGCCCGGTGATCCGATGACGTGCTTCTGAAGCGATACAGAAGAAAGCGTGTCGGGTTTCGCAGTCGACCACTGATCACTTGCCCTGGTCAGTGGCACTAATCGTAATGTCAGCACCCGATTCGGCCTCCGACATGGGAACCTTGCCGAGACACCCCAAACCCGGACCGTTACCGTTGTGGTACATCTCAAATCTCTAGGAGCAGGTTAATGAGCATCCAACCGGTCGAATCGAAGCGTCATCACGTCGTTGTCATCGGTTCCGGATTCGGTGGCTTGTTCGGCGTCAAGGCACTCAAGAAGGCCGACGTCGACGTCACTCTGGTCGCTAAGACCACCCACCACCTATTTCAGCCTCTTCTCTACCAGGTGGCCACCGGCATCCTGTCCGTGGGCGAAATTGCTCCCACGACAAGGGTCATCCTGCGTAAGCAAAAGAATGCAGAAGTTCTCCTCGGTGACGTTCTAGCCATCGATCTGACGGCCAAGACCGTCACCTCCAAGCTTCTCGAACGGGTCACCGTCACCCACTTCGACAGCCTCATCGTCGCGGCCGGAGCGCAGCAGTCGTACTTCGGCAACGACCACTTCGCCGAGTTCGCACCTGGCATGAAGACGATCGACGACGCTCTCGAGCTTCGTGGTCGTATTCTCGGCGCGTTCGAGCAGGCCGAATTGTCGGACGATCAGCAAGAGAAGGACCGTCTGATGACCTTCGTGGTTGTCGGCGCAGGACCTACCGGAGTCGAACTCGCCGGTCAGATAGCAGAATTGGCAGACCGCACGCTCGACGGTGCATTCCGAAACATCGACCCCCGTGACGCGCGTGTCATTCTGCTCGACGCGGCCCCAGCCGTGCTGCCACCCATGGGCGAAAAGCTCGGCCTCAAAGCCGCAGCACGTCTCGAGAAGCTCGGCGTCGAGATTCAGCTGAACGCTATGGTCACCGATGTGGACATCGACGGCCTGACCGTCAAGGAGAAGGACGGTACGACCCGTCGCATCGACGCACAGTGCAAGGTCTGGTCCGCCGGAGTGCAGGGCAGTCCGCTCGGGAAGCAACTCACTGATCAGTCCGGGTCCGAGACCGATCGTGCGGGCAGGGTCATCGTCGAACCCGATCTGACAGTCAAAGGCCACCCCAATGTTTTCGTGGTCGGCGACCTGATGTCCGTCGAAGATGTTCCTGGTATGGCACAGGGCGCAATCCAGGGGGCCAACTACGCCGCAAAGCAGATCAAGGCGTCCCTGACCGGTGCTGATCCTGCAGAGCGCAAGCCGTTCAAATACTTCGACAAGGGGTCCATGGCCACGGTGTCGCGTTTCAACGCCGTCGCCAAGGTCGGAAAGTTCGAGTTCGGCGGCTTCATCGCTTGGGTCATGTGGCTTGCGTTGCACCTGTACTACCTAGTCGGTTACCGCAGCCGCATCACCACGGTCATTTCTTGGTTCGTCACCTTCCTCGGGAAGGGACGTGCGCAGATGGCGTCTACCGAGCAGCAGGTGTTTGCACGATTGGCCATCGAACAATTGAACTCGATGGAATCGAAACGCTCGTCGAAGAGGGTTGAAAAGCAGGAGCAGAAAGCCGCAGGCTGACCGCTTCACCGAAGGTGATCACTCGGCGTCATTCGTGCACATGTCGTGCATGGGTGGCGCCGAGTTCGTGCAACATGCCGTGCACGACGTCGTCGTCGAGTCGGTAGGTCATCTTCTTGCCGTCTCGCTGAACGGCAACCCATCCCTCGTTGCGAAGAAGGCGTAGGGCGTGCGAGACGGCGGTCGGCGTCATCTCCAGCGCCGACGCCAGATCGGTGACGCAGATGCCGGGCGCCCGGTGCATGCACAGCAGAATGCGCAGCCGAGTCGGATCGCCCAACAGGTCGAAGCGTTGGACCCACACCCCGATGTCGTCGACAGCGGCGATTGCCGCACGCGCCTGGGCGACATGTTCGGGATCGAACGCTCCGGCCCCCGGAGACGACATACCGCTGCCGGCCGATTCACTCATGACCGCAAAGGTAGTGCGTCGAGTCCGAGAAGATTCATCGACGCGGCAACACGGTGCACAAAGTAGCGATCGCACCGCGCCTACAACCTCCTCGTCGTCTCATGTCGCGACGTTTCCCAAAATTGCCGTGTCGACGATATTGGCGAGTCGAACTTTGCCTTGCGCAACAAGCTTTCCTGCCTCGTCGGATATGTCCACCTGCCATATCTGCTGAGTGCGGCCCCGGTGGACCGGGGTGGCGACGCCGGTGAGTCGACCCGAACGCGTTGCGCGGAGAAAGTCCGTATTGTTGTTGACGCCCACGACGTGTCCGCGGTCGCCGATCCACACGCTTCCACCGATGCTCGCAAGCGACTCGACCACGGCACAGAGAACCCCACCGTGCATGATTCCTGCTGGCTGGTGGAGCTTGGGCGTCACATCCCAGGACGCACAAACTCGATCGCCGGAGACTTCCAGATACTCGAGTCCTAGTGTGCCGTCGAAGCCCGGTGCGACCATCTCGGTGATGTCGGCAGGATCGACATTCGTGTCAGAGGGAGTTGTTGCCTGCGGTTCGGTCTGGCTCATCAGGCCCTCCTAGGGTGTCGTGGCCGCGCGTGGTGAGCGGCGTGTGATCTCCCCAGGACTACACGAGACCTAGGCGAGAAAAATCGGCGGGCCCCACATCCGGATGGATGCCGAGCCCGCCGCGGCGAGGACCGGGAGTCACTGCAGCCCTCAGGACTCCGGCGCGGTCCGTTAGTTCAATGTCAGCCTAGGCTATCCTTATTGGATCGGCAAGGGGTAATCACGAGGCGCGCAAGCGAAGTCGTCCAATCGACGCGGGGCGAGAACGAACCGGGAAACCGGCAGCGACGAACGCGTCGAGAAGATCCTGACCGCGACGAGCACTCGATACTCCGAGCGATCTCGACAACAAGGGCACGTGCGTCGATGCTCCGAGCACTGCATCGCCTACCGATGACCAGAAGACCCGCGGATCAAGGGGCGCACAATCACCGATCGCCCGAGCAACGACATCGAGGGAAGTGATGCATCGGTGTGCCGTCCAGATCAGCAGCGCTTCCTCGCAGGGGAGAGTGACCGTCCCCGAAGTCCCATCGAGGCTGTCGCCGGGCAAGACTCTCAGCACGGGTGAAGAGAGCCCTGCCCAGTCGATACCACCGTCGCTGTCCATGTGGATCCACAGATTGTCGATACCCGGATCCCACGCCCGCCCCTGAAGGACCAGCAAGGCGGCGACGCGACCCACGATTGCATGAATCAATGCGGCCGCGACCTGAATCGCTGCCACCTCTGGAGTCTTCACGTCCTCGAGGGAGCGAGTGATCATCTGCTCTACTCGACCCCGTTCGAGGCCTACTCCCAACTGCCACCAGCGACGCTTGGCCTCGTTCGCCATGATTGCAACCGCATACATGCGGGGGTAGTCCGAGTTCAACGCACGAAGGTCGACGCACGCCGCACTCAGTGGACCGCCCTCGTCGATGCACGTCACCGAACGATGCACATCGGCCCAGGCATCGGACGTGGTTGTCCCAACTGACACCAGAACACTCCCTTGTTCGAAAGATACAATCCTTAACCGCTTGTATTGTAGGTTAGCCTAACCAATACGGTCGGTCGACGCCGCGTCTTCACCGTTTTCGCCTGCACCGGATTGGCTAGCCTTCCCGGACGCACGGACTAACAAAGGGTTCCGTAACCTAAGCAGCAGTACCTTCAAACACAGTGAGGAGTCACAACAACTGTGACGACGGCCCCATCACTCGGATCGAAAAGTCCCCGTCCACGTTCGGACCGGGACTTTTCGAGAGAGCAGATCCCACGCGGCCCTGCCCCGTGGTTTCTCCGCGTCGTGGCAGCGTTCGTCGACCTTGCGATCGTGTTGCTACCTGTGGGCATCGGGTGGTCGATCGTCGATTCTCTCCGCGACGACAATGGTGGTGGTGAGGCGGACAGGTTCGTCTTCGGAGCCATCTCGGTGATCGTTGCAATCGGGCTGCTGCTGTGGAATCAGGGTTTTCGCACCGGGCGCGACGGTCAGAGCACTGGCAGGCGATGGACCGGACTCGTAGTTCGCGACTCCGCGACCGGAGGACCGATCGGTGTCCGTCGGGGACTCTGCAGGCAGTTCGCCTTCGGCCGCTCGAGCACCGAGGTGGTACGCGACAAGACCGCTTACGCCGAAAAGTTCACACCCGTCCCGCGCGACACCTCGGTGCAGGCCATCCGTAGACGTAGGCTGTTCGGACTTCTCGTTCTGACCGTCGCGCTCGCAGCGGCGATTCTAGCGAGCATCGCCATCGGAGCGAGGCCGCTGACATTCGAGGAGATCGGCAATGCACTGGTGCATTCGACTGGCACCGATACCGACATCATCGTTCGTACTCTGCGCCTCCCGCGCACCCTCCTTGCGCTTGTCGTCGGAATCGCGCTCGGGATCGCCGGAGCCTTGATTCAAGGCCACACCAGAAACCCTCTGGCCGACGCCGGGTTGCTGGGTCTGAATGCCGGCGCAGCCTTCTTCGTCGTGCTCGCCATCTACCTGTTCGGATTCAACTCCCCCAGCCAGTATCTCTGGTTCGCCTTCGCCGGTTCGGCATTGGCAAGCATCGTGGTATTCGGGTTGTCCTCGATCGGGAATGGGAAGGCGAGTCCACTCAATCTTGCGCTAGCGGGTGCTGCGGTCGCGTTCTTCCTGGCAGCCATGACCAATGCAGTGGTGCTGATAGACCAAACCACCTTGGACGGTTACCGGTTCTGGTCGGTGGGCTCGGTTGCCGGCCGAGGGCTCGACGTCCTTTGGCAGGTTCTCCCGTTCCTCGCGCTCGGCGTGGTCATCGCTCTCGTCAGTACTCCTGGTCTCAACGTTATGAGCCTCGGCGAGGACGTCGCACGCTCGTTGGGTGTCAACATCGCACTCAGCAGAACTGTCGGCATCATCGCTATCACGCTGCTGACGGGTGCAGCGACGGCAGCGTGCGGACCGATCGCGTTCATCGGACTGGTTGTGCCACACGTTGCCCGCGTCGTCACCGGACCGGACTATCGATGGCTGGTGCCCTATGCAGGTTTGATGGGCGGCGTGATGCTTCTGATGGCAGATGTCATCGGACGCGTCGTAGTGCGCCCCGGCGAACTACAGGTGGGCATCGTGCTCGCACTGTTCGGAGCCCCGTTCTTCATTGCACTGGTACGTCGACGAAAGTTGGCGAGCCTGTGACCGCAGTGGAATCGAATACCCCGCCGGCGGAGGCAACGACGCTGACAGTTCCGTCCAGGCCTGGATTCCGGATCGGTCGCTTCTCGCTGGTACGGCGCCCCTTCATGGTGCTCGTCAATCTCGTGCTGTTGGCGGCACTGTTACTGGTGGTATGCCTCAACGTCGGACGGGGAGACTTCCCCCTGTCGATAGGTCACGTCATCGATGTTCTGCTCGGTGGCGGCACCCGAATCGAACGATTCATCGTGATGGACTTGCGATTGCCGCGCTCGCTTACCGGGGTGCTCGTCGGGATGGCACTCGGTATGTCCGGTGCTGTGACGCAATCCATTTCGCGAAACTCACTGGCAAGTCCAGATATTCTCGGTATCACCGCCGGTGCCAGCGCGGCAGCAGTCGCGCTCATCGTCCTCGGTGGCGGTAGCACCTTCGCCGGCATACTCGCGACCCTCGGGTTGCCGCTGGCTGCGCTCATCGGTGGGATCGCCACCGCGGTGGTCATCTATGCACTGGCATGGAAGCGTGGCGTCCAGGGATTTCGGTTGATACTCGTCGGAATCGCGATCAATGCCATGTTGACAGCGTCGATCGGATGGCTTCTCATCACTGCCGACATCAACGACGTGTCGCGAGCTCAGCTGTGGCTCAACGGCTCACTGAACGGTGCAGACTGGAGCTCGGTGTGGCCGGTCATGAGCGCGGTGCTCGTTGTCGGCGGCCTGACCGTCGTGTCGACTTTCACCCTCGGCGCACTCCGCCTCGGCGACGACAATGCCCGATCCCTCGGTGTGCGACTGCAATTTCGTCAGGCGACAATGCTTCTCGCTGCGGTAGCGCTCGCGGCCATCGCGACGGCCGCTGCCGGCCCCATCGGATTCGTGGCGTTGGCAGCCCCCCAGATCGCACTGCGGCTACTGAGAACACCCGGTCCGCCGATCATCGCGTCGGCGATCCTGGGTGGGTTACTCGTCGTCGGCAGCGATCTCATAGCGCGAACGATCTTGCCGGTAGAGCTTCCCGTTGGCATCGTGACCTCCGCACTCGGCGGACCGTTCCTTCTGTACCTTCTAGTCCGAAGTAATCGAAAGGCCTCCGCATGACCGCCACCGATTTGCCACGTCTCGTCGCGGAGGATCTCACCCTCGGATATGGAGACCGCATCGTCGTCGAGAATCTCGGCCTAGAGGTGCGGACCGGTGTGATCACCACGGTGATCGGTCCCAACGGGTGCGGCAAATCGACTTTGTTGCGCGCGCTCGGCCGGCTGCTCAAACCCAAGTCGGGCAGGGTTGTTCTCGACGGAAAAGCGATCTCGTCGATGCGCACGAAGGACGTCGCACGGATCCTCGGGATGCTGCCTCAGGCACCTGTTGCACCGGAAGGCTTGACTGTCGCCGACCTCGTCTCGAGGGGTCGCCACCCCCATCAGTCCTGGATTCGACAGTGGAGCTCGGACGACGAGTCGGAGGTCGCGAACGCCCTCGAGCTGACCGGAGTAGGTGATCTGGCCGACCGTCCTGTCGACGAATTGTCCGGTGGTCAGCGCCAGCGGGCTTGGATTTCCATGGCACTCGCACAGGGCACGGACATTTTGCTGCTCGACGAACCGACCACGTACCTCGACCTGGCGCACTCGCTGGAGGTTCTCGACTTGATCGACCGACTCCACGAAGACCTGGGCCGCACTGTGATCATGGTGCTGCACGACCTCAACTTGGCCATTCGCTACAGCGACCAGATCATTGTCATGTCACAAGGCAAAATTGTCGAAGCAGGTCGCCCTCAGGACGTGATCTCGGAGAAGCTGCTATTCGACGTGTTCGGCCTCGAAGCGAGAGTAATCGAGGACCCGGTGTCTGATCGGCCCCTGATCGTTCCCGTCGGCACTCGACACGTCTACGGCGCCGCAGGCGGCCCACAGCGGCAAACGGTCGCCACGACCTCGTTCTCCTCGGAGAGCTAGCGCTCGATCATCGTTCGAACAAGTCGATAGCCCTGCCCCAGCGATACTTCGGGTAGATACGCCCGCCCGACTGCATTCCCGATGCTCGGTAATGCCGCTGGATCGGCGAAGGTCATATGCATGGGTTCGTACTCGGGCTGAAATTTGGATTTGAATGCGAGCAAAGACCTGAATCCGTACACGGGTTCCAGGGTCCTGCCCAGCACATCGAGCAAGCGATCGAGCAGAGTCGAAAAGGTCGACGCATCCGGCGAAGTTTCCGCACCTCGGCCGTCGTCGATCTTGGCCAGGGGCGCACCGGACAGGCTCAAAAACCTCACGCCTTCTTGCTCGAGGAGCAGAGCGGCCGATGCAATGAGGAATTCCATTGCCGGTCGAAAACCTTCGGCACGGCGACGCATGAAATCGAGAGTCCAGCCGACGATCTCGCCGTTCTCGTATACCGGCATCCACGAGGTGATTCCGTGAACGGTCCGATGCTCGTCCACAGCGATCAGGCATCGGACATGTGGATCGTCGACTTCTTCCAGGCCTCCCAGAGTGAAGCCCATTTCGGGCATCCCTTTATCGGCGACCCATTCCTCCGAAATTGCTGTGATCTGGTCGGTGATGGCAAGCGGAGCTTCGGGGAAGCTGATCCACTCCGCCACCACACCCGCCTTCTTTGCACGATTCAAGGCCGTCCGGACGTCTTGAAATCGCTTACCGGTGAATGCAAGATTCTCGAGGTCGAGGATTGTCTCCTCGCCGACCTGAATGCCACCCCACCCGATGTTGTCGGTGATCTCCCGCACCTGAGGTGTCACAGAGTAGAAGCACGGAATCCATCCGTTCTTCGAAGCGAACTCGGCGAAGTCGACGACGTTGTCTCGCAGTCTTTCTCGTGGTCCTACTGGATCACCCGTAGTCAGGGCTACGCCGGAAATGACGCGATACGCAACATAGCTCCGCCCATCGGATGAGAACCAGTATTTGTTGCCACGCCAGGTCGTCATCCATGACAGTGCACTGCCGCTGCTGGTTGTCAGCAATTCCTTGGCCCGCTCGGTGGCATCGGTATCGACGCCGTATGCAGGGGTGAGAAAGGTATTGAGGACAACCACGCACAGGGCCGCCCAGAACACGACCCCGGTCCATTCGAACAGCAACGTGGTCGGAATGCTTTCCGGCAAGAACCGTGGCTCCAGCCACTGGAGATACACCGGTGGGACCAACCTCTGCGGGAAGTCCGCGAGCAATCCGAGGATCGAAGGTTCGTTGTCGAATCCCCCGCGCGCCGCGAGGCCACCCAGAACGTAGAGAGCGGCCAGACCTACTGCTGATCCGACGACGGCAAAGCCCCATGTGCGGTACGCCCCCTTCGGCGCCGATATATCGAAGAACTTGCGCGTCAACAGCAGAAGAACGAGAACCGCAAGTGGCAGAAGGAACGGAACAACTGTGCGATACGCCGTCGGCGACTCGAGACCGTAGAAGACGGACTCGTCGTCACCCGATTCGACAAATCTGATCGCAAAGTTGGCCACCGACAGAACCAGCAGTATCGTCTGGGCGAAAACTGTTGCAATCCAGGCGAATTTACGGCCTCTCCGCAGGCCGTCTGCCAGAAACAGCAAGAAGATCGACGGCATGAGAGAGAGTATCGTCGGGCCCACTCCACCCAACCGCAACTCCAGAAGGCCGGTACGACATTCCGGATCGGTCGGTGAATCGGCACAGATTTCGCGTACCTCGGCTGCGGTGTAAGGAACCCCACGGACGACGTCGCGGAGCACCGCGAACGGGCCGACGGCGTCTGGACTCAAGGCAGCGATGACCGGACCGAGCGCACTTGCAGCCACGATGAGCGCAACGAGCACACGACCTTCGCGCTGCGTGCCGGCGAGCCGCGGACCCCGCGCAGACCTGCCCACGATCACGGGACCGAGCAGCAATCCGACCACAGCGGACGCGAGGCGAACGACATCCTGCAAATGCCCGCTGAACAGCGCCAGCGTTACCAACAAAGCAAGCAATCCCACGCGGATACGACGTCGCCACAAAGTGTCCATGCGAGCGCTTGCCACCATGACGACACCCACGATCCACGTCGTAGGCCCGATAGCGGTTCCGACATGCAGCCGAAAACCCCAATCCGCGTCGAACATCTTGGCCAGGGCTGCGACTCCGAGGCCTAGCAAGGCACCGAGTACCTGCGTGAGAAATGCAGCTATTGCAAACTTGACCGAACCTATCCTTCGTTCGATCGGAGCGGCGGCCACCAGGATCGCAACAATCGCCACCACGTATCCAAGGACACCGGGCGCGACAAGCCCGGAAGTCAATGCTGTCCATACCCGGAACTCCTCGAACGGCATGATCCCGACGGCGAAGTCACGATGAATCGTGTTGCGCCCGAGGCTCGCCCCGAGAATGCCGAATATCAAGACGGCGGTCAGCAATCCGAAGCTGACGGGCGCTCCCTTGGCACCGAATACAATCAGAGACCGCAGTCGTACGAGTTGTCGTACCGCTTTGTGCCACGCCGTCGCTGCACGAAGTCTTCGTCGATCGAACCAAGTCGGGGTCGAGGGAGTCGTGTCCGGCGCTGACGCATCTGCCGATGGGACCTGTTGGTTGCCTTCGGAAATTTTGCTCACGAGATCAGTCCCACTCTCTGCATCAGCCACGGCAATTGCTCTTTCAGACCTTCGGACCAGACGGCAAAACTGTGACCGCCCGGAACTTCGGCGTAACGGACGTCCATCCCTGCTGCCTGAGCGGCCTCGTATACCGCCTTCTGTCCTGGCTTGTAGTCGTTGTCATCAGCTCCGACGACGAAGGCGCCTCCAGAATCGGGAAACCGTCTCGTCTTCATCAGATCCATCGGATTGACTGCCACGAATGCTGCGTCGTTCCCCCCGAACGCGTCGTTCACAGTTCGGTTTCGATCGCCGAGCGTCGGCTCGAGCTGACCCGACAGATCGAGAAATGTCGGATAAATATCAGGAAAATTTGTTGCCATCTGCAGTGAACACGTCCCGCCGTACGACAATCCCCCGATCGTCCAACTTCGCGGGTTCGGATCGACTTGGAGCGCGGATGTGAACCAACTCGGCACGTCCTTGGACAGGTACGTCGCTACATTGCCCAGGGGCGAATCCACGCAGAGCGGATTGGCAAGCGCTGAGCCAGTGGCGTCCGCGACCACGACCACCGGCGCAAGACCGTCGTGGTCGCGCGCAAATGCGTCCATCGTTTCGGTCAACTTGCCCCCGTTCAGCCAATCTTCGGGCTCCCCCGGTTGGCCGGCGAGGAGCACCAGAACCGGCAGCAGTGGGCGCGGATCGACAAAGTAGGCCGGCGGCAGGTACACCTGTGCATCTCGCGCGCTGAATCCCGAAGCAGTTGCCGGAATGGACACCGAGGTCAGTTTGCCGACGGATGGCATGCCTGCTGGAGGATGCCAAGACTTGTCCAGTGGATCGCCGGTGATAACGCCGGGTTCTGGTCCGGGTAGATCTGCGAGGGATATTCGATCCGTCGAGTCCACCCCGAACACCGTCCCAACTGTGGGGTACGCCGAGAACACCAGGTTTACCTGAGTGGAAGCCGCGAGAACGACTAGTAGTGCTGCAAGAACCGATACCGCTCTACCCTGCAATCCCGACGCCACCATGGTTCTGGGCACCACCAGCAGCAAGGCAGCAGTTCCGACTGCGATCCATACGTAGATCTCGACCTCGATCGGATCCGGAAACGGCCGCCACACCTTCTCCACGACGTAAAAGAGAGAAAACCCGAAGGCCGAGGCCACCGCGAGTGCGATCGGTACTGCGCGCAGGAGGTACCACCTGCGCCTCGACACCAGTAACCACAAGGCACCGAGGAGGCCGAGGATCGACACCAGGATCGGTGTGGTGCCGCTGATCAGCGAAAGAGACACGATCGAGTGCACTCCGCCCCCTCCAGCACGTCGAAGACTGGACTTCGATGAAGTTCTGACACCACTGCAGAATAGGCATGTCGGGGTACGAAATTTGGGACTGTCGATGAATTCGCTACGCAACAAATTCGACCACGCTGCAATTGAGATCACATGGTTACTACATGAAGTAGTACGCATTTGTGTCGGACTACCCGTAGACTTGGCAGAATGGCAGGTCTAGGCGAACTCGAACGTGCAGTGATGGATCATCTGTGGGCTTCCACGGAACCACAGACTGTTCGACAGGTGCACGAAGCGCTCGCCGCACATCGTGAACTGGCGTACACAACGGTGATGACCGTGCTTCAGCGGCTTGCCAAAAAGCAGCTGGTAGTCCAGCAGCGCGATGATCGAGCCCACCGCTATGCCCCACTTCACAGCCGCGACGAGTTGGTTGCAAGCCTCATGGTGGACGCTCTCGCGCAAGCGCCCAAGTCCGGTGGACGAGCTGCAGCATTGGTTCACTTCGTCGGCCAAGTGGGGGCAGACGAAGCAGCGGCCCTCCGAGAAGCGCTGGCGGCTCTGGAACTGGCACAATCGGATGTACATTCGACTTCACACGTCGGAGTACCGCAATCCGAATGACCCCTGCCATCGGTTAGTGAGGACATGAACTCCACCACTGCGCTGGTCTTCGCGGTTCTCGCACTGCTTCTTGCAGGTCCCGTTCCTGCTGTGTTCAGTCGTGCAACATGGCCCTACCGCGCGCCGCGTGCAGCTCTCGTCCTCTGGCAAGCAATTGCCATCGCTGCGGTGCTCTCGGCCTTCAGCTCAGGGCTGGCCATCGGTGGCCTACTGTTGGTCCCCGGTCCGGACGGCCGTCCAACCACAGCTCCGACGGATGAAATCGAAGCACTAGGCCTGCCGTTGTGGATCCTGTACGTGGCCGTGCTGGCAATCACCTTGAGCATCGGTGCCAAGCTGGTGTTCTCCTTCGTCCAAGTATTCGTCCGAACACGGCGTCGGCGTGCTCGACATCGCATTTTAGTCGACCTGCTCGATCGCAGCAGTGACTCCGATCGGCCGTTTCCGGGCGTACGTGACGCGGATGTACGTGTTCTCGATGCCGTGGAACCGATCGCATATTGCCTCCCCGGCCTTCGTCAACGCGTGGTGCTCAGCGAGGGCGTGTTGACCAACCTCAACAGGTCCGAGATCAAGGCAATCCTCAGTCACGAACGGTCACATCTACGTTCTCGTCACGATCTGGTCCTCGAGGCGTTCACAGCAGTCAACGAGGCCTTTCCTCGTATCGTCCGAAGTCGATCCGCACTCGGAAGCGTGCAGTTACTTGTCGAACTGCTCGCCGACGACTCCGCCGTCAAGGTCACCGGGCCGACACCGCTGGCTCGGGCACTGGTGACGTGTGCCGGATCGACCGCTCCGCGTGGTGCACTCGCGGCAGGCGGCCCGAGCACCCTGATCAGGGTGCGGCGTCTAGGTGGTCCTCGCACCGATATCCGCACCAGTGTTGCGGCCTACCTTGCAGCCGCAATTATTTTGATTCTGCCGACAATTTTCGTCGCGATGCCGTGGCTCGACGAACTCGGTCGACTCTTCGGCGCACGTTAGCCGTGTCATTCGGTCGCGGAAGTAGGACAGCTCACATATTTCGAGTCGATGAATGGAAGTCCGGTCGCGTACAGTAGTCCTAGGTCGCCATCGCGGCCTAGTAATTCGATAAGGCACAAACAGCCCCACTCTGCGCGAAGTTCAACTGCGCAAGGATGGCCAGGTGACAGTGCCCTGGCTCGTCTCTATGTGATCTAGCTGTTTTATTTGCCCTTCTCCTGCGGGTGTTTTCTCAGCTGTGGCTTCGTGGCGTGCCCGTAATCCGGAGAGGTTCTACTGCGTGACTCACGCCGTTTCGACTAGTACACCAACTACACCCACCGCGGAAGAAGTACCGACCACGGTCGTTACCTTCGCCGAGCTCGGACTTCCCGAGGCGGTAGTGGCCGCATTGGCCCGCAACTCCATCACCGTGCCTTCGCCGATTCAGGCCAAAGCTCTCCCCGACGCGATTGCCGGGAAGAATGTCCTCGGACGTGCACAGACAGGTTCGGGTAAGACCCTGGCGTTCGGTCTTCCCATCCTCGCTCGCCTCGCACAGCACACGGACAGGCCCGCAGCCAAGCGTCCTCGCGCGCTGGTTCTGGTTCCGACCCGTGAGCTTGCATTCCAGGTCGTGGACTCCCTGCTCCCCTACGCAAATGCGCAGGGGCTTCGTTTGCTCGCTGCGGTTGGCGGCACGCCGTTCAACAAGCAGGTCGAGCAGCTTCGCCGAGGAGTCGACGTTCTCGTCGCAACACCAGGGCGTCTTGCCGATCACCTACGCCAGAGCACCTGCATTCTCGACTCCATCGAGATCACTGCCCTCGACGAAGCCGACCAGATGGCCGACATGGGTTTCCTTCCCGAGGTGCGCGCCGTTCTGGCAGACACACCGGCCGACGGACAGCGAATGTTGTTCTCCGCCACCCTCGATCGTGAAGTCCAATCACTCGTTCGCCAGTTCCTTCCCGATCACGTCGAGCACTCGACGCAGGACGGCAAGGCCAGTGTCAACACGATGGATCACTACATGCTGATGGTCGATCGCGGCCAGAAGGATGTCGTTCTCTCCGAGATCGGTGCGCGCGAGGGCAGGACGATCATGTTCGCTCGGACCAAACTCGGATGCGACGGCATCACCGACCGCCTTCGCGCTCTCGGCATCGCTGCAGAGTCGCTACACGGCGGCAAGGCACAGAACCAGCGCACCCGCGTCCTCGAGCGATTCAAGGCCGGGCGCACGCCTGTTCTGGTCGCAACGGACGTCGCAGCCCGTGGAATTCACGTCGACGGAATCGATCTGGTCGTACACGTCGATCCGCCCGCAGACCACAAGGACTACCTGCACCGCGCGGGCCGTACCGCCCGTGCAGGCGAAAAGGGCACAGTCGTTGCGATCGTCCTGCCGAACCAGCGTCGACAGGTTCAGCGTCTGACCGGAATGGCTGGAGTCAAGGCGACTTCGGTCAACGTCACACCAGGCTCGGCCGAGCTCAACAGCATTACCGGAGCGAAGAAGCCCACGGGCGACCCCTTGCGCGCAGAAAGCAGTGCGCCGAGGGACCGACGCGACAGCCGCCCTCGCTCGGGTGGCTACCAAGGTGACCGTCCCCGTACCGGTGGCTACCAGGGCGACCGTCCGCGTACCGGCGGTTACCAGGGTGACCGTCCGCGTACCGGCGGCTACCAGGGCGACCGGTCGACTTCGGGTGGCTACCAGGGCGACCGTCCCCGCACGCAGTCGACATTCGTCCGCGAAGAGTCGAAGACAAGCGGATTTCGTAGCCGCACCGATCGCCGCTCGTACGACGGCTTCGATGGGCCCGCGCGCGATCACTGATGGCTGATCGGTTCAGTTCGTTAGACGGTTCAGTTCGTTAGAAAAAGGAGGGCACTGCTTCGCAAGAAGCAGTGCCCTCCCTTTTTTGGTTGCTGCGTCCGCCTGAGCCCTGTCCGGCAACAAATTTTGCTGACTCGATCGACGCGAAGCGCGTGCCCGGCTTTCGTTTGTGCGCTCGGCAAGGAAAGCTGTACTCATGACCTCAGCAGTGGACTCGTCAGAACTCGCCCAGATCGGCGTCACCGGCCTTGCAGTGATGGGCTCGAACATCGCCAGGAACTTCGCGCATCACGGACATACGGTTGCGCTTCACAATCGCAGCATTTCCAAAACGGATGCACTCATCGAAGCGCACGGTAGCGAAGGCAAGTTCATTCGCACTGAGACGATCGAAGAATTCGTCGCCGCACTGCAGAAGCCTCGCCGAGTCTTGATCATGGTCAAAGCCGGCGAGCCGACCGACGCTGTGATCGAAGAACTCGCCGGCGCGATGGAACAGGGCGACATCATCATCGACGGCGGAAACGCACTCTACACAGACACGATCCGACGCGAAGCTTCACTGAAGGAGCGTGGACTGCTGTTCGTCGGCGCAGGAATTTCCGGTGGCGAAGAAGGCGCACTCAACGGTCCGTCGATCATGCCCGGTGGTCCAGTCGAGTCCTACAAGGCACTCGGCCCGCTCCTCGAATCCATTGCGGCACAGGTGGACGGAACACCGTGCTGCACGCACATCGGCCCGGACGGTTCCGGCCACTTCGTCAAGATGGTGCACAACGGCATCGAGTACGCCGACATGCAGTTGATCGGCGAGGCGTACAACCTGTTCCGTGACGCGCTGGACTACTCACCCGCCCAGGTTGCGGACGTATTCACCGAGTGGAACAACGGTGACCTCGAAAGCTACCTCGTCGAGATCACAGCGGAGGTCCTTCGACAGGTCGACGCCAAAACAGGCCAGCCGTTGGTCGACGTCATCGTCGACGCTGCCGAGCAGAAGGGCACCGGCCGGTGGACGGTCAAGGCCGCTCTCGACCTCGGTGTGCCGGTCACCGGCATCGCCGAAGCCGTGTTCGCACGCGCACTCTCCGGCTCGCGCGCGCAGCGCGAGGCAGCTGTCGGGTTGGCGTCGGGCGTACTCGCAGACAAGCCGACTGATGCCGAGCAGTTCACGCACGACATCAGTCGGGCGTTGTACGCATCCAAGATCGTTGCGTACGCGCAAGGTTTCGATCAGATCGCGGCAGGCAGCACCGAGTACGACTGGAACCTCCACCCGGGTGATCTCGCCACGATCTGGCGCGGGGGCTGCATCATCCGTGCACGCTTCCTCAATCGAATCAAAGATGCTTACGAAGACAATTCCTCGCTTCCGAGCCTGATTCTCGCGCCGTACTTCCGTGACGCAATCGAAGACGCAATCGACAGCTGGCGCCGCGTCGTCATCACCGCGGCGTCACTCGGCATTCCGGTGCCTGCGTTCGCCTCTTCTCTGGCCTACTACGACGCACTTCGCGCAGAGCGGCTCCCCGCCGCATTGACGCAGGGCCAGCGAGATTTCTTCGGCGCACACACCTACGAGCGCATCGATTCCGAGGGCAAGTTCCACACGCTCTGGAGCGGTGACCGAAGCGAAGTTCAAGCCTGAGCTGAACCGAACACGGCCGTATGGTGCGATGGCAACCACATGTCGATGGCTGCCATCGCACCGTCGCCCTCCTTGATCCGCAAGTCGGATTCAGTCGTACAGACCCCAGCCCACCGGTGTTCCGAGGATGGGTTGCACGATCGTCGACGACACATCCCCTTCCCATGGCAAGTCCCCCTGGGAGTCGCGCCACACGGCCTGGACCGCGCGGATCCGATCCGATGGGTACACCTCGGAAGCCATGAGTAGCCACTCGTCGCAGTACGTCACGTCGACGAAGTAGAAGTCGAAACCAGCTGCCGTGCACTCCATGCCGGGATCGAACGCCCGACCGCCGAGTATCACTCGCCTGGCCAGCGTGTTCAATGCGGTGGCAGATTCCCCGGGTGATCTCCCCGTCACGATCAACTCGGGGTGTCCGAGGGCCGTCAAACCGACTGTGTAGCAGAAAGCCGGTTCGATCACTCCGGCATCGTCCGGATCGAAGCTCGAATTCACCTCCGAATTGACGTACTGCAAAGCCCAGCCGTGGCGGTCCACAAGGCCGTGCACGTTTCGCACATAGTCCTCCATCGACTGCCCGTCACACATTGCACACATAGCTCCCCCAAGCTTGTCGGGATCCAGCAGCGAATGAGCTGGCCGGATCAATTGAGTCGAACGTATGTTCGTATCGAGAATGATTGCCTATGGCACCGACAGAAAGTTCCCGGGCGGTACTGTTCCGCTATGCCCCGTTCCGAAACGTCGTTCGCCGATTTGGGGCTCCGACCTGTCCTTGTCCATGCTCTGCGTCGGATCGGTATCGATGTTCCGTTCGACATTCAGACGGCAGCGATCCCCGATGCCCTTGCCGGACAGGACATTCTCGGTCGCGCGCCGACCGGATCAGGGAAGACCCTTGCATTCGGATTGCCGATGCTTCAGCGACTGTCGGGTGCGAGTAGCCGCCCGAAGTGTCCCCGCGGGTTGGTATTGGTTCCGACACGCGAGTTGGCCTTGCAAATCGAAAGGGCGCTGGAGGAACCGGCGCTCGCGTTGGGCGTCCGAGTGATGGGAATCGTCGGCGGGGTACCGATGAAGCGCCAGTCCGAACGCCTCATGCGCGGCGTCGACGTCGTTGTGGCTACCCCAGGACGTCTCGAGGATCTACTCCAGCACGCCGCGCTCTCGCTCGCCGACATCGCCATCACAGTGGTGGACGAAGCTGATCGGATGGCCGATCTCGGCTTTCTGCCGCAGGTGCGAAAGCTTGTGGACCGCACCCCTAAAGGTGGACAGCGCATGCTGTTCTCAGCGACCCTCGATGGAGATGTCGACGACCTGGTGCAGCGGTACTTCGACTCCCCCGCCATTCACTCCGCCGAGCCACCCCCACTCGCCCAGGCGACAATGAAACACCTCTTCTTCCGAGTGGCCGACACCGACAAGAATTCGATCGCATTGCGGATCGCGGCGCGAACAGGACGAACCATGATCTTTCTGCGCACCAAGCATGCGGTGGATCGATTCACCGCAGCCCTGCGCGAAGTGGGCGTGCCTGCACTTGCGTTGCACGGTGACAAATCTCAGGCCAATCGAACCAGAACTCTCGCTGCATTTGCGGACGGTTCGGTTCCTGTCCTGGTCGCCACCGACGTCGCGGCCCGCGGCCTGCACGTCGACGGAATCACCTTGGTCGTGCACGTGGACCCGCCGGCTGATGCGAAGGACTACACGCATCGCGCCGGGCGTACAGCGCGCGCAGGCGAGATCGGCACCGTCGTCACGCTGGTCACCGATAGCCAGCAATCGCACGTCGAGACACTCGCCGCCGAGGCTGGAATCGTAGCCGAGTTCACCGAAGTGACGGCGTCGAGTCCAGCGCTGTCCGAATCCACGGGTGCGCAGGCACCACCGGGGTCACCGATCGTCGAAGTGACACCGACAGTCGACCAGAGCGGACGCACACGCGAGGTCGGGCGCCGCAATCGCCCGGTGCCTCGGCGTACCCGGGACAAGCCAGGTCGATCGGGCCGACGATGAACGGACTTTCGATACTGTCGATAGTGCTGGCACTGATTGCAGCATTCCTGTTCGCTTGCGCATCGGTCGCCCAACAAAGTGCCGCCGCAGCTGTGCCCGAGGGCCGATCGCTGATCACCACACTCATCCGAAGCCCACGGTGGTGGGCCGGTCTCTGCGGCGACATCGGGGGTTACGGATTTCAGGTTGCCGCACTGTGGGTCGGCTCGGTTCTTATAGTGCAACCCTTGATCGTCTCGATGCTGCTGTTCGCACTGCCTCTGTCTGCAAAATTCGCCGGCTACCGGATGACGCGTTCGAACTGGGTCTGGGCGGTGGCGTTGGCGCTAGCGCTCACCGTGTTCATCGTCGTCGGTGACCCGACGGAGGGAAACTCCGATGCGCCGTTCTCCGAGTGGATGATTCCGTTGGCCATTGCCTCGGGCGTCGTGTTGGCCGCGACACTTGCTGGATTGTTGTCGACCAACCCGGGTTGGCGGGCTCTGTTGCTCGGTGCCGCCGGTGGAGTGCTCTTCGGGATGGCCGTGGCGTTGACGAAGTACGTCACCGATCTTCTGGGAACCGATCTTGCCGAAGCGGTTACTGCCTGGCAGACCTACGCACTCGTCGGGTGCGGAGTCCTCGGCTTCTACCTCCAGCAGCGCGCGTTTCAGTCCGGCCCGTTGTCTGCTTCACTTCCGGCTATCACCATCGGAGAACCGTTCGGTGCCGCGTTTCTCGGAATCACCGTCCTGGACGAACGTGTTCGCGACGACGCGTTCTCCTTGGCGGTCATTGCCTTCTGCGTGACAGTGATGGTCGTTGCAACAGTTGCCCTCTCGCGAGCGCAAGCAAAGGTCACCGGACACCCTGTTGCGCAATGACGGGTACGCTGACCCAACGTGCAGTTCCTCGATGGCCAACATCCGCCCCACGACCTGACGTACGACGATGTTTTCCTCGTCCCGAACCGAACCGATGTCACTTCCAGGTTCGATGTCGATCTCTCCACGGTCGACGGATCGGGCACGACCATCCCTATCGTCGTCTCGAACATGACCGCCGTCTCGGGCCGCAGAATGGCCGAAACTGTTGCTCGCAGGGGTGGCATTGCCGTTCTTCCTCAGGATCTACCGACCGCAGCCGTGGCCGAGACCGTCGCGTTCGTCAAGAGCCGGGATCTGATCGCAGACACTCCGGTCGTACTCGGGCCGGACGCGTCGGTGTCGGACGCACTCGCTTTGATGCACAAGAGGGCCCACGGCGCGGTAGTCGTCGTGGAAGGCGGCCGACCCATCGGCGTCGTCACCGAGTCGATCTGTACGGATGTCGACCGGTTCGCCAGACTGCAATCGGTTGCCGCGACCAACTTCGTCACGGTGCCGTCCGACGCGTCCCCTCGAGCGATCTTCGATGCGTTGGACGCCGCTCATGAGGGACTTGCCGTTCTGATCGGACCGAATGGGACACTCGCCGGTGTGTTGACGCGCACCGGGGCAATCCGTACCGGCATTTACGCGCCCGCTGTGGACGGTTCGGGGCGTCTGCGCGTCGCGGCCGCTGTCGGAATCAACGGCGATGTCGCGGCGAAGGCGCAGGCGCTCGTCGAGGCCGGTGCTGACCTACTCGTGATCGACACTGCTCACGGCCACCAGAAGAAAATGCTCGACGCTTTGGCTTCGGTCCGGTCCCTCGATCTCGGTGTTCCACTCGCGGCAGGCAATGTCGTTTCCGCTACAGCGACTCGAGATCTCGTGGCTGCCGGCGCGAACATCGTCAAGGTCGGCGTCGGGCCCGGGGCGATGTGCACGACACGGATGATGACCGGAGTCGGCAGACCACAGTTCTCGGCCGTTGCCGAGTGTTCGGCGGCTGCCGCCGAAGTGGGTGCCTCGGTCTGGGCAGACGGCGGGGTCCGCCATCCGCGAGATGTCGCGCTTGCGTTGGCAGCGGGCGCGGCGAACGTGATGATCGGGTCATGGTTCGCCGGTACTTACGAGTCGCCTGGCGATCTTCGGTTCGATTCAGCGGGCAACGCGTACAAGGAGAGCTTCGGAATGGCGTCCAAGCGCGCCGTCGCGGCACGCACGGCGGCTGACAGTGCGTTCGATCGAGCAAGGAAGGCGCTGTTCGAAGAGGGAATCTCCAGTTCGCGGATGCGATTGGACCCGGATCGCCCCGGCGTCGAGGATCTCATCGATTACATCTGTTCCGGAGTTCGAAGCACCTGTACCTATGCAGGTGCCCGCACCCTTCCAAAACTTCATGAGCGCGCCGTGCTCGGTGTGCAGTCGGCGGCCGGCTTCGCCGAAGGTCGCCCGCTTCCATCCGGTTGGTGACCTGTAACGGCGGTCGGTTCGGCCCGAGATCCGACCTCGTGCCCGACTGCCGGTAGAATGGTGGCTCACGCTTACAACTCACTTCCGCCGATAGATTCGTAGCGGAACAACAGAAGGGAACCAGGTGCCTGAGGCACCCGTCATCACCAGCACCGAGACTGCTCCGACCGAGTCCGGTGACGAGGGCTCCACTTCGGAGGGCTCCTCTATCGAGCCGGGAGACAAACCCGGCGATCCACCATCGTTCAAGCTAACTCCACACCGCGGCGGGGTGACATTCGGCCGCGGCGCACTTGCTTCCGGCCAGGGTGCGATGCTCCTCTCGGAACTTCGGCGGCGGTAGCGGATGGACATAGTCATCAGCCTCGCCGGCCTCATCGGGTTCGTGGCGCTTACCGCAGGTACCGCGTTGTTCGTGGCAGCCGAATTCTCTCTGACAGCGCTCGAGAAGAGCACAGTCGACTCGTCGGTGAGCACCGTCGGAGATGCGCGCTCACGCCAGGTCCAACGTGCACACCGAACGCTGTCGTTCCAGCTCTCCGGGGCCCAGCTCGGCATCACCATCACCACACTCATTACCGGCTATCTCGCCGAGCCTGTCCTCGCCGGCTTCTTCGTCCCGGTTTTGACTGCGCTCGGCGCATCCACTTCCGTTGCATCCGCTGTGTCCTTGGCCGCGGCGCTGATCATCGCGACGTCGTTTTCGATGATCTTCGGTGAACTGGTCCCGAAGAACATCGCAATCGCGATGCCGATGGGAACCGCGAGGGCGACAGCAGGCGCAATGTCTGGGTTCTCGATGGTATTTCGCTGGGCGATCAACGGACTCAACGGCGCTGCCAATTGGTTGGTCCGCAGACTCGGACTCGAACCTGCAGAAGAACTACGCTCGGCGAGATCAGCAAGTGAGCTTGGGTCGCTCGTGCGCACGTCTGCGCGGCAAGGATCCCTGGATGAGGGCACGGCCAGACTTGTCGGCCGATCACTGAAGTTCGGCGAGCGATCCGCGGAGGAATTGATGACACCACGGGTCAAAGTCGAGTCGCTGTCGGTGTCGGACTCGGTGTCCGACCTTATCGAAACGGCGGCTAGAACTGGCTTTTCGCGTTTTCCAGTAGTCGACGGAGACCTCGATGACACTGTCGGTGTCGTTCACATCAAACATGCTTTCACCGTGCCGATAGGCAAACGTGCCGGGACTCGCCTGGACTCTCTCGCGCAGGACGTGCCGGTCGTGCCGTCGAGTCTCAACGGTGATTCTGTGATGGAACGCGTGCGTTCCGACGGCATGCAAGTTGCCCTTGTAGTCGATGAATACGGTGGCACAGCGGGCATGGTGACCATGGAAGACCTGATCGAGGAAATTATCGGCGACGTCAGAGACGAACATGACGAGCCCGAGATCGACGTCCAGCGGTTCGGGGACAGTTGGCTGTGCTCGGGACTGCTCCGAATCGACGAAGTGGCAGCCGCGACCGGGTACCGGGCGCCGGAAGGCGAGTACGACACCATCGGTGGGCTCGTATTGACCGAACTGGGACGTATTCCTGTCGAAGGTGACCGCGTGATCATGCCCGATCCACCTGAGGATGACCCTGCCGATACGCACGGTGGATGGGCAGGCCGAGTCACCAGGATGGATGGCAGACGAATCGATCGAGTGATGTTGCAACCGGTCGGCCCCGACGTGATAGAGCAGATTCGATCGGAGGAGAGGGCTCGTGGGTGATTACCTCTCCGTACTTCTCGCCGTCCTCCTCCTCGGCGGCAATGCGTTTTTCGTGGGAGCCGAGTTCTCACTGATTTCGGCCCGCCGTGACCGACTGGAGTCCTTGCTGGCGCAGGGAAAGAAGAAGGCAAAATCGGTAATCGAGGCCAGTCAGAATTTGTCCCTCATGCTTGCTGCGGCACAGCTGGGAATCACGATCTGTTCCATCCTCCTCGGCCGCGTCGGCGAGCCGGCGGTGGCACACCTGATCGAGAAGCCACTCGAACTCGTCGGAATTCCGGAAGGCCTGCTGCACCCGATCGCCTTCGCCATTGCATTGGCGCTGGTCGTGGTGTTGCACATCCTCATCGGCGAAATGGTCCCGAAGAACATCGCGATCGCAGGCCCGGAGAAGACAGCAATGTTGCTCGTTCCGATCCATCTGATGTTCATCAAGCTCGCCAAACCGCTCATCTCGTTTTACAACATGTGTGCCAACCTCACGTTGCGTGCACTGCGCATCGAGCCCAAAGACGAGTTGGATTCGTCTGTGTCCGCCGTCGAGCTCTCACAGATGATCGGCGAGTCACGATCGGAAGGTCTTATCGACGAGGAGGAGCACCGACGCCTGACCCAGGCGCTGGACATCTCCGGGCGCACGGTGGCGGAGGTGCTCATTCCATCCGCCAAGGTGTGCAGCGTGCGTCTCTCCGACCTCGAACCAGGCTCGGGTCCCACTCTTGGATCCGTCGAAGAGGCAGTGATCGCCACCGGCTTCTCGCGATACCCGGTGCAAGCCGAGGATGGATCGATGGTCGGGTATCTCCATCTGAAAGACGTTCTGAGCTACATGCTCGACGACGCTGCTGGTCCAGAGACGGTCATACCGCGTTCCGAGGTCCGAAGGCTGCCGGTGGTCACCTCGGAGACGATGCTGGACGACGCTTTGACTCGACTTCGGCGGGCCAGCAGCCACTTGGGTGCGGTGAGTGACGCTTCGGGCGCGACGATCGGGATCGTGGCACTGGAAGATTTGGTCGAGGAGTTCGTCGGAACCGTCCGTGACGGCACACACCGCATCGCTGGGCCGTCGCCGGGCCAGTCTTCGCCGGCACGTTCCGGTGGCGAGAACTGACAGATGACGAGAACCGACCGATGATGCAGATCTCAGCGACCGAGATGTCGGTAACGTTGACGGAGCCGGACTGGACCGCCAGACGCGCGGACCACTCGGCTCGGGTAAATCGCTTGATCGGTACATATCTGCACGATCGGGCACAGGGCAACACACATCCGGTACTCGACTTCTTGTTCACCTACTACAGCTACAAACCCGGCCACCTGAAGCGTTGGAACCCAGGTTTCGAAGTAATCCTGACCGGTGAAGCCGCTCAGGATTACGCTGCGTTCGCGTCCTACGAACCCGTCGACGGACCGGACTCCGGGTATCGGGTACGGCGCTCTCTGATCGAGCAGCGGCGTTCGGCCATCGTGTTCACCCGGGACCTCCTCGAGGCAACCATGACGCGCCAACCCAATCTGGGCTGCTTCGGGCTCCATGAGTGGGCAATGGTCTATCGGGGCGGACAGCCTGCACTGCGGCACGGATCGGTGCCGCTTCGACTCGGCCACGACGGCACCGATGCAGTAGTCGAGTCGATGAAGATTCGCTGCACGCACTACGACGCATTCAGATTCTTCACCCCAGCCGCCGCCCCGAAGAATTTTCTCGACCTGTCCCCGACGAGTAGGACCGAACGAGAGCAGCCGGGTTGTGTGCACGCGAGCATGGATTTGTACAAGTGGAGTTACAAACTCTCACCGTTGATCGACTCGGACCTTGTGCTCGACTGTTTCGAACTTGCACTCGATGCTCGGTCGATCGATATGCGCGCAAGTCCGTACGACCTCTCCGGTTATGGCCTGTCGCCTATCGCGATCGAAACACCGTCCGGTCGGGCAGAGTATGTGCGCGCGCAAACCGACCTGTCGGCCAGGGCTGCCCCTCTCCGTGCGGCGCTGGCGGTGCGATGCCAGAATCTACTGGTGAGCGGCGGGTACGGTGCCCGACTTACTGCCGAGTAACATTGACTCCGATGTCGTTTTACCGCCCTTCTGGGCGCGACCGGAAAGAGTGAGGAATTCATGACTGAGCGAGTTCGTGTCGGTGGTCTTCAAGTGGCCAAGGTGCTGTACGACTTCGTACAGAACGAGGCACTTCCGGGTACAGGTGTGCAATCGGAGGCGTTCTGGTCCGGTACCGAAGATGTAATCACCGATCTCTCCCCCAAGAACAAGGCGCTCCTCGCGGTACGTGAAGAGATTCAGGGCAAGGTCGACGCCTGGCACGGTGAGCATGCCGGAATCGACTACGACCGTGCGGCGTACAAGTCGTTCTTGAAGGAAATCGGCTACCTCGTCGACGAGCCCGCTGACTTCGACGTCGCCACCACCGGTGTCGACACGGAAATCACATCGACGGCCGGACCACAGCTCGTCGTTCCCGTTCTCAACGCGCGGTTCGCGATCAACGCATCGAATGCCCGTTGGGGCTCGTTGTACGACGCGTTGTACGGCACTGATGCCATCCCCGAAACGGACGGCGCAGAGAAGGGCACCACCTACAACAAGGTGCGCGGTGACAAGGTCATCGCCTTTGCTCGCGATTTCCTCGACGAGGCAGCCCCATTGGCGTCCGGGTCACACGTCGGATCGACCGGATATGTCGTCGACGCGGTTTCGCTGACAGTCACCCTTGCCGATGGAACCACTACCGGGCTCGAAGACCCGGCGCAGCTACTCGGATACCACGGGACGCCGGATGCCCCCACAGCAATTCTGTTCGTACACAACGGCTTGCATTTCGAGATTCAGATCGACTCGACAAGCCCGATCGGTGCCACCGACGCGGCGGGCGTGAAGGACGTGCTGCTCGAATCGGCAGTTACGACCATCATGGACTTCGAGGACTCGGTCGCGGCCGTGGACGCCGACGACAAGGTTCTCGGCTACCGCAACTGGCTCGGATTGATGAGAGGCGATCTCGCCGAAAACGTTTCCAAGGGCGGGAAGACGTTCACTCGCGTTATGAACCCTGATCGCACGTACACCGGAGTTGACGGATCACCTGTCACCCTGCACGGACGCTCACTGTTGTTCGTCCGCAACGTCGGTCACCTGATGACCTCGGATGCCATTCTCGACGCCGACGGCAATGAAGTGCCCGAGGGCATCCTCGATGCGCTGTTCACCTCGCTCACCGGAATGCACTCGTTGACCTCAGACAACGTCCTGTCCAACAGCAGAACCGGTTCGCTGTACATCGTCAAGCCGAAGATGCACGGGCCCGACGAGGTTGCCTTCACAGCGGAACTCTTCGGCCGCGTCGAGCAGGTGCTCGGATTGCCGGAGAACACGCTCAAGGTGGGCATCATGGACGAAGAGCGTCGCACCACGGTCAACTTGAAGGCATCGATCCTGGCAGCGAAGGAGCGTGTGGTCTTCATCAACACCGGCTTCCTCGACCGCACCGGCGACGAGATTCACACCTCGATGGAGGCCGGTGCGATGGTTCCCAAGGGCGAGATGAAGGCCCAGAAGTGGATCTCAGCGTACGAGGACTTCAATGTCGATACCGGCCTTGCCGCGGGAATGAAGGGTAAGGCGCAGATCGGCAAGGGTATGTGGGCGATGCCTGATCTCATGCACGACATGCTCGAGCAGAAGATCAACCATCCGAAGGCAGGCGCCAACACCGCCTGGGTTCCTTCTCCTACCGCCGCCACGCTGCATGCGTTGCACTACCACAAGGTAGATGTCTTCGCCCGCCAGCTCGAGTTGGCACAGGCCAAGCGCGCGACCGTCGACGAGATCCTCGAGATTCCACTTGCCCCCGCCACCGACTGGAGCGAAAAGCAGAAGCAGAAGGAAATCGACAACAGTGCACAGTCGATTCTCGGCTACGTCGTGCGGTGGATCGATCACGGAGTCGGTTGCTCCAAGGTGCCTGACATCAACGACATTGCCTTGATGGAAGATCGAGCGACGCTGAGGATTTCGAGCCAGTTCATCGCGAACTGGCTGCGTCACGGCATCGTTACCGAGGATCAGGTCCGTGCGAGCCTCGAACGCATGGCCCCCATCGTCGATCGCCAGAATGCGTCCGACCCTACGTACAAGAACCTGGCTCCGGACTTCGATACCAACATCGCGTTCCAGGCCGCCAGCGAGCTGATCTTCCAAGGGGCCAAGCAGCCGAGCGGATACACCGAGCCGATTCTGCATCGACGCAGACGCGAGTACAAGGCCGCGGGCAACTGACGGTCTCGTAACCCTTCGCGCGTGGGTGAACATCGCAACTCCGGTGGGATACGGAGCATCAGCAAAGGCCCAGTGTTCACGGTGGGCGCCATCATCGTGGTGGTGCTCGCCGTGTTCGGGTGGTTCGAATTGCGTGACCGGATAGCCGATCAGGGTGCTGCAGCGGCGGAAACCTGCGTCGAGGGTGCCGAGACATTGTCGGTCACGGTAGATCCCGATATTGCCTCGCAGGTTACCGACCTTGCGACACGGTTCGCGGCTACCGGGCCCGTCGTTCGCGATCACTGCATTTCTGTCACGGTGAAGGTGGCGGATTCGACTGCCATCGCCGACGCATTAGCAGCGGGCGAGCAGAGCTGGGACGCCTCGGCGCTCGGACCGATCCCTGCGCTGTGGGTACCACGTTCGTCCAACTCGATCACCGCGCTTCCTGCTGGAACCGTCGACGGGACGCCGAAAACGATTGCGAGCACCCCTGTCGTGCTCGCGAGTCCTCCACAGTTGACTGCGGCACTGGACGCGAAGGGTGTCGGTTGGGCCGATCTCCCTGCTCTGCAGAGCAATCCGGAGTCGTTGCTCGGCCTCTCTCTTCCAGGATGGGGTGGGCTTCGGATGCAACTCCCCGTCGGACGGGACTCCGATGCGACGACAGCGGTTCTCGCCGCCGTCGCATCGTCGGCAACGACTTCCTCCGATGTGCCGATGGCAACACTGCAGCTACCCTTGAAGTCGCCGACGCGGTCTGCGTTGGCCGCTCTCGCGACCACAGACCGCGGAGTTGCGGCGGTGGTACCCGATTCGACGGATATGACGTTGTCCAGGTTGGCAGGAGGGCTATCACCCGATGCCGGCATCCATTCGGTTCCGGTGACCGAACAACAACTCGGAACGTCCGGTCAGAGTGAACTGACGGGTTATGCACCACCCGGCTCGACGGTGTCGATCGACTATCCGTCGGTCATCATGTCCGGGCCTTGGATGAACGAGACGCTCAGGCGTGCCGGCGCCCAGTTCGTCGAGTTCATCTTGCAAGCGGAGAACTCGAAGATGTTCACCGACGCGGGATACGACCCCCCTGGATCGTCCCCTCTGGGCGCCGCAACCGGACCCGACGTCCGCACAGCATTGCTCGACGCTGTGACGAATCCTGCAACGAAGCGTCGAGCGACAGTTGTCATGGATGTATCGACATCGATGGACACCGAAGAGGGTGGTCGATCGCGTCTGCAGAACGTCGCAGCTGCACTCACCGCGCAGTTCGACGCAGTCATCGATTCGACCGAACTGGGTTTGTGGTCCGACAGCAAGGATCTGGACGAAGATCGTCCGTTTCGGATATTGGTTCCCACCGGCGCGGTGTCCGAACAGCTTCCTGCCGGTAGCCGACGGCAAGTGCTCATAGCGGCGGCACAGAGCCTGAAACCCGAGAATGTAGCCGCGACCTACCCGTCGATGACCGAGGCGTACCGTGCTGCACTCGAAGGTTTCGTCCCGGGGCGACCGAACAGCATCGTCCTTGTGACCGACGGCCCGAACGACGATCCGGCAGAGTCGTCCGAGAGTGTGTTGGCCGATATCACCAAGCTTGTCGATCCGATCCGACCTGTAGCGGTCGATGTCGTATCGATCGGAACCAAGGCCGATAGTGGGGCCTTGGAGTCGATGTCCACGGTTACCGGTGGCACGTTCGTTACTGTTCCGTCGTCGGACGGATCCGACCTAGCTGCACTTCTCGGAAAGTTCTTGTACTGAAACATGACTCGACTTATTGCATTCGGTATCTTCCTCGCGTTGGTATGCCTGGTGATTCATCTTCGTTTCGTGCGGGAGACTCGACTCCCCCGACCCTATTCTTTGGTCGCAGATGCCGTTCTCGCAATCATGTGGGTTCTGGCCCTCGTGGGTATCGGTTCGGGCGAGTTGTTCGATCCGAGTTGGGCTCGCTCGCCTGGATTCCTCGGACTCACCTGGCTGGCTGTGATTCTGTATCTCGTACTGGGCACCCTGCTCGTCGGGGCTGTCACTCTCGGGATTCGGATCGTGTCATCGCTGCGCGGACGCGAGTCCGGTGCTATCCGGCTGCGGGTGAACAGACTTGGTTCTGCTCTGGTTGCCGCCGCGTCCGTCGTCGCAGTCGCATATGGAGTATTCGAAGCAAGCGAACCTCGAATAACGAATACGACGGTTGCCCTCGAGCGACTTCCGATGGAATTCGACGGGCTGCGAGTCGCGTTGGTGTCCGATCTTCATGTCGGACCGGCCCGCGGGGAATCCTTCGTTCGAAAGGTCGTCGACGATATCAATGCGCAGGCCCCGGACCTCATCTTGCTGGACGGTGATCTCATCGATGGGACCGTCGATCTCGTCGGCTCCGATCTCGACCCACTACGTGAATTATCGGCACCACTCGGCGTCTTCGGAGTCAGTGGCAACCATGAGTTCTACGCCGACGACGGCGGCAAGTGGCTCGACCTATGGGCAACTCTGGGGATCACCGTGTTGCGAAACGACCGCCAGGAAGTGACGCGCGACGGGGTGAGCATCGACATCGCCGGTATCAACGATGCGACAGCACCCGCGCCTTACGAACCTGATCTGAGCGCTGCCCTCGAAGGGCGTGAGTCCGATAGATTCGTCCTGCTTCTGGCCCACCAACCCAAGCAGGCGCACGAGGCTTCCGACATGGGAGTGGACATGCAAGTGTCCGGACACACCCATGCCGGTCAGATTTGGCCACTGCGCTACCTGGTGCCGCTACAGCAGCCGAGCGTCGAGGGACTGGACAAGATCGGCGGCACGACCCTGTTCACCACGCGCGGCGCCGGAGCGTGGGGTCCTCCTGTACGAGTTGCAGCTCCGCCGGAAATCTCGATGCTGCAACTCGTCGGAGCATAGATTCAGGCGAACGCCTCGATCGGCGGGCATGAGCACACCAGGTTTCGATCTCCGTGTGCCCCATCGATTCTTCGCACTGACGGCCAGACCTTCGCCCTTCCGCTCACTGCGTCGGGGAACACTGCCTCAGCCCTCGAATACGGGTGATTCCATTCACCCACGAGGCTTTTCGCAGTGTGCGGCGCACCGCGAAGTGGGTTGTCCTCCACTGGCCACTCCCCTGCGCCGACTCGATCTATCTCAGCGCGGATCGCAATCATGGCGTCACAGAAGGCGTCGATCTCCTCCAAATTTTCACTCTCGGTCGGCTCGACCATCAAAGTGCCTGCGACGGGGAAGCTCATCGTCGGTGCGTGGAAGCCATAGTCGGCAAGACGCTTGGCGACATCGTCGACCGTGACGCCGGTCGATTTGGTCAGTCCTCGAAGATCGAGGATGCACTCGTGCGCGACCATTCCATTATCGCCGGTGTAGAGGACCGGAAAGTGCTCGTCCAAACGCCGGGCTATGTAGTTCGCCGACGCGATTGCGGTGAGCGTCGCGCGACGCAACCCCACCGCGCCCATCATACGTATATACGCCCACGTGATGGTGAGGATCGAAGCACTGCCGAACGGCGCACCCGATACCGCGGGTCCACCCCCGAGGTCGGCGCGCAGGGGGTGGCCGGGAAGATACGGCTGGAGGTGACTGCGTACTCCGATCGGACCGACACCGGGGCCGCCGCCTCCGTGCGGAATGCAGAAGGTCTTGTGCAGATTCAGATGGCTTACGTCACCACCGAAACGGCCCGGGCGGGCAAGGCCGACAAGAGCATTCAAGTTCGCGCCGTCTACGTACACCTGACCGCCTGCATCGTGCACGAGTGCGCAGATGTCGTCGATCTCGTGTTCGTAGACACCGTGGGTCGACGGATAAGTGATCATGATCGCCGCCAATGAACCGGAATGCTGATCGATTTTGGTCCGCAGGTCGTCGACGTCGACGTCGCCATTGCTACGGCAGGCCACCACGACGACCTTCATACCCACCATTACGGCAGAGGCAGCGTTCGTGCCGTGTGCGCTCGACGGAATCAGGCAGACGTCACGGTGACTGTCCCCCTGCCCGAGGTGATAGTTACGGATCGCGAGCAATCCTGCATACTCGCCTTGGCTTCCCGCGTTGGGCTGAAGACTCACGGCGTCGTATCCGGTGATGTCGACCAACCACTTTTCGACATCGCCTATGACAGAACGTATTCCTGCCGTGTCGTCGTCGGGAGCGAAGGGGTGCAACCGAGCGAATTGTGGCCAGGTGATCGACTCCATTTCCGCGGTTGCGTTGAGTTTCATCGTGCACGAGCCGAGAGGAATCATGCTTCTGTCGAGCGCAATGTCTTTGTCCGAGAGCATCCGTAGGTAGCGGAGCATCGAGGTCTCGGATCGGTGGCGAGTAAACGCCGGGTGCGTCAAGAACTCCGAAGTTCGCACGAGGTTCGCTGGAATGGACTCGATCGACTCAGAACCGGAGTCACCCGCTTCGAAGGCACTCAGAACGGCGTCGACATGGGCTGCGGTGGTGGCCTCGTCGCAGGACACTCCTACTCTGTCTGCATCGATGAATCGAAGATTGATACCGGCGCTCTTGGCCGCATCGACGATGCCCTGCGCGCGTCCCGGAACGATCGCCGTGACCGTGTCGAAGAAATCGTCCGAAACCAGCTCCACGCCAGAATTCGAAAGGCCGCAGGCAAGCCGTCGCGCATGCGAATTCACTTGGCGTGCAATCGCACGCAATCCTTCGCTTCCGTGATAGCTGGCGTACATTGCCGCCACGATCGCCAGCAGAACCTGAGCGGTGCAGATGTTCGAGGTCGCCTTCTCGCGACGGATGTGCTGTTCCCTGGTCTGCAGGGCAAGCCGGTAGGCGAGGTCTCCGTCCGCGTCGACGGACACTCCGACCAGACGGCCTGGAAGCTGCCTCGAATGTTGCGAATGCACTGCGAGATAACCGGCATGTGGACCGCCGTAACCCATGGGAACACCGAAACGCTGAGTGGTGCCGAAACAGACGTCCGCACCCGCTTCCCCGGGAGGGGTGAGCAGAGTCAGCGCCAACAGATCTGCACCGATCGCAACGAGCGCACCTGCTTCGTGGGCTCGCGTGATCGTCTCCGTGTGGTCGACCAACGCACCCGAGGAGCCGGGCGTCTGCGCAAGCAAGCCGAAGAAGTCACCTTCGGGAAGGCCCTTGGCCAGATCGATCGACACCAACTCGATGCCCAACGGCTCAGCCCTGGTGTGGAGGATCGCACGAGTCTGCGGGAACACATCGATGTCCACGAGGAAACGCGATGAAATCGACTTGCGATTAGCCCGGCGAAGAAGCGTCATGGCCTCAGCGGCTGCAGTGGACTCGTCGAGCATAGACGCGTTGGCCACTTCCATGCCGGTCAGATCGGACACCATCGTTTGAAAGTTGAGCAGCGCCTCCAAGCGACCTTGACTGATCTCCGGCTGGTAGGGCGTGTAGGCGGTATACCACGCTGGATTTTCCAGTATTCCGCGAGTCAATACCGGGGGCGTCAACGTGTCGTAGTAGCCGAGACCTATCATCGAGGTCGCTACTGTGTTGAGTGAGGCAAGTGCGGCCAACTCGGCGAGAGCCTGATGTTCACCCACCGGGTCCGGGAGGGTTTCGAGACCGTCGCTGATACCTGAAGACGACGCAGGATCGAGAATTGACTTCGGCACTGCACGGGCTGCCAGTTCGTCCAACGACGCGACGCCGACAAGGTGAAGTATTAGTTCGAGTTCGTCACTGTCCGGGCCAATGTGCCGGTCGGCGAACAGCGCCTTTACCGATTTCGGATCAGCTGTGCTAGAAGAACTTTCGTTCACGGGGGCGCTCCAAGGTGTGCGTACGACAGGGCCGGATCCTCCCCCTCTGTCGCGTGCTCACCGAAACGAGCGCCTGAGAGATTCAGCCGATCCGGACTCGAGGAGCTGTCGGAACGTCTTTTCACCTTGGGCGGACGGGTACTCCCATCACTTTCCAGAGACGTCGAAGCTCACACGGTCCGTGTGCCTGAGAGATTGACGGGGAGGTATTGCTCCTTCGGCGTCCGAGACTAGCTGTCCCGGAACTCTCCCGCGCAAGCGCGACGCTCGAAGTCTATCCTGTCTTGCGGCTGGCCCGAGTCTTGCGGCGGGAGGCGAGTTCATCTTCGGGACTCGTTTCGGACTCTCCGCCGTCTGCACGCTCGGCTGGGAAATCGGCGATAAGACCAGTCAGTTCACGCATTGCTCCGTTGACGGCAATACCGAATACCCCTTGGCCACCCTGCAGCAAATCGACTACTTCCTCTGCTGACGTGCACTCGTACACAGTGGTGCCGTCGGAGAACAAGGTGATGTTTGCCAAATCTCCGACGCCGCGCTTGCGAAGATGATCTACCGCCACTCGTATGTTCTGAAGAGAAATACCAGTGTCGAGTAAACGCTTGACGATCTTCAGAACCAGCATGTCCTTGAAGGAGTACAGGCGCTGACTACCGGAACCCGCTGCGCTGCGAATGGACGGTACTACCAGCCCCGTACGAGCCCAGTAGTCGAGTTGACGATAAGTAATTCCCGCAATCTGACATGCACTCGGAACTCGATAGCCCACCAGTTCGTCCGGAACGGAATCGTCCGGGAACAGCCCCGGCTGAAAGTCGGGCACGAAGGGTGTCACCTTGGCGTCTGCCGCAGGCTGCGTCGGCAGATCTGCCGTCGCGATATCCACCGATTCAGCATCGTCGGGCACAACGTTCGCTGAACCGTGGTGGCGTCCCTGCGGCTGATCTTCCACTTACTTGCTCCCTCTTCGGATGTCTCGACGCTGCTGTTCGGACCACGACGATAGCGATCCGACCGGGAGACCATCCCGGTGTACTTCTGCGTGAAATCCACTCCGCGTACCCGGCAAGACTACGCCCTGGCGCGTACCGACGACACACGATCGTCGACTTCTGTATTTCACGCTCGAACTTCACAAGGGGAACGTTAGGGTGCCGAGAAGGGACAATCAACGCAACGCGCCGTAAACCTGAACCTAAAGTTGAGGTTGAGACTCTACCGTTACCGAATCGAGGACTTCAGCCGTCCGTGGCGTTGAAGTCATCCGGTGAAACCGATTCCAGAAACTCCTTGAACTTCTCGACTTCGTCTTCGCGCTCGTCAGGCATCAGGAGTCCGGCTTCGGAAAGGACAGGCTCCTCGGCGAAGATCGGTACGCCCGCCCGCAACGCGATCGCAATGGAGTCCGATGGACGGGCTGAAACTCGGATGTCCTTGTCGAAGACCAAATCCGCATAGAACGTGCCCTCTTGAAGGTCCACGATGCGAACTTCCTTCAAAGTGTGTCCCAAAGCGCCGATCAAGTCTTTGATCAAGTCGTGCGTCAAGGGTCTGCCCGGTTGCACCCCTTGCTGCTCGAGCACAATGGCAGCAGCTTCGGTCTGCCCAATCCAGATGGGTAGGTACCGGTCTCCATCAGCTTCACGCAGCAGCAGGACGGGCTGATTCTGAGGCTGCTCGACACGAATACCGACAACACGCATCTCACTCATTGCCTCTGCCTCCCATATGCGTTGAAAATCGGGCCGCAGATCTGAGGCCGCCCACTGCAGCCGAGTCTATTGGAATCCCCCGCCATGCGGAGGGTGGCCTAGGGATGAACACGAAACGAGACGAACGCTCAGCGATCGAGCGCACCGCGCACCGCGGCTTTGACCAAACAAGTGTGGAGCGTCAAAGACAGCGCAGCGAGCTCTCTGATCATTTCTTCGGCTCGGTCCCGTGCTCCCGCATCTCGGCCCTTCGCAACTGGTCCAGCAATTTGCGCTACCAAACCGGCTTCACGATCCGCAGCCAATTTGAAAGCTCGTAGGTGCCGAACCTCGAGGCCGAATTGCAACATCGCTTTCGCAGTCCGCGCGAGGGTTATCGAACCCTCATCGTAGAAGCCGGCTTGGCCCGGCGTCAGTAGGCCGCCTCGAATAAGTTCGGTCACGAAAGTTTCGTCGACACCCGCTCGCTCCATGAGGTCGGCCTTGCTGACTCTGACCTCACGATCAGCGAGGAACTCTTCAGGCGACACTTCGCCGGGAGCGATACTGAGCCCGCGCGGTCTACGAGGCGCGTCCTCCGCACGCTCGACGCGTGCGATACCACTGTCTATAGCTTCGAGCTGCTCTTTGATCACCTTCAGCGGAAGGTATTGATCTCGCTGCGCCGTCAACACGTATCTCAACCGCTCGCAATCAGCGATGGAGAAACGACGGTATCCGGACGCTGTGCGCTCGGGCGAAATCAATCCCTCCGCTTCGAGGAATCGAATCTTCGAAATCGTGACGTCAGGAAAGTCGGGCCGGAGTCGATCGAGGACGGAGCCAATCGACATCCCCCCAGGAGACTGCTGCCCGACGGCGGTCACTGGCTGCCCGCACCCGCAGACGATTCGCCGACCTGGGATCCGGCGCCGCCGCGTGGACCGGTCAGGAATACCAGTCGGAACTTGCCGATCTGGACCTCATCACCGTTAGTGAGCACAGCCGAGTCGACCGGCTCACGGTTAACGTAAGTTCCGTTGAGGCTTCCGACGTCGACCACCTGAAACTCGTCCTCGTCCTGACGGAACTCGGCATGACGCCGACTCACAGTGACATCATCGAGAAAGATGTCACTGTCCGGATGACGGCCGGCAGAAGTCGTCGGCTGATCCAGTAGGAATCGAGACCCTGCATTGGGTCCCCTCTTCACAACGAGAAGAGCAGATCCGACGGGCAGGCCTTCCACGCCCGACACCGGGGCCTCCGAGGTCTGGCTCGTCGCCGAGTTATCCAGCTCCTGCAGGAAATCCGCACGAAAAACCGAAGTGGTTTCCGCTGGCGACTCTCCGTAGATGCCGTCGTTGTCGTTCTCGCTCACCGTTTCTCCTTCTCAGTCCTCTGAACCCTGGCAACTAACACCACGGTCGACGCAAAAATAGTTTGCTTGTTCTGTGTTCCTACGGACCTGCGCCCCGACACGACAACTGCACAACAACGACCGTACCTTGCGGACGGGCATGCGTGTAGACGGTTGCTTCAGCTCGCGTCCGCTAGTTACTCGGTCGTAATGGCAGCATATCCGTCCGCGTCGAGCATCTCCGACACTGCCGCGTCCAAGACCTCTGCCGAGGAGACCTCCAGCTCGACCAACCACCCGTCGGTGTAGGGTCCCGAATTCACCTTTTCCGGATCTGCCTCCAGAACTTCGTTGACGGCAATAACTTTGGCGGTCAGGGGTGCGAACACGTCGGACACACTTTTGGTCGACTCGACCTCGCCCATGGAACTGCCGGCGGTGACTTCCTCGCCGACAGAAGGTAGCTGCACGAACACGACATCACCCAATTGCGCCTGTGCGTAGTCGGTGATACCGACTCGAACGCTGGATGGGCCTACTCGCTGCACCCACTCGTGTTCGGGTGTGTAAAACAAATCGGCAGGCAGCTCGATTTCGCTCAACTCGGCAGTCCTTTCGTCTCAGCTCACCGGACGGTGATACGGGGTTTTGCTCGATGAGCGTATTGACGTGATCATGGGTCCCGCAAGGCGGACACGGTGACCTGCTCCGATTGTGAAATCCGGCATCGACCTCCATTCCTGGCTACCGTATCGACCACCCCGCCTGGAATATCCAATGCTGCGGCCAATGTCGCCGGATCGCCGACTGCGGTGTAGACGAACGGCGCACTGACCTTCTGCCCGTCCACGACGACCGCCCCCGCGCTTCCCGCAATCCACGAGTCCAGTCCGATACGAACTCCATCGTTGTCACTACCGGCGATCTGCACCGTCTCCGCGCCCGCAGCTCGCAGCTCCTGCAATGCGTCCACGAGGACCTCGGAGCCGACGCCGGTGCGCGGGTCTTCCACCGTCATCACGATGCCGGGACCCGTCGCAGGAACGGTCCCTACCAGTACCGACAAGGCGTCGAGACGCTCGCGGGCTTCGGTGAGTGCGGCACCGGAGCCGCCGTCCTCTTGCTGCAGTGTCACCAGAGTGCCCTGTAGTGACGTGATGTCTTCACGGAGCGCTGCTTCTCGACGACCCAAATTGTCCAGAAGGACGAGAAGATCTCCCGGGCGCGCGCTGTCGAGTGAGCTCTCACTGTCGTTCACTCGAACCTGCGCAGCCAAGCCGATACCGAGGGCGATCATCAACAGAATCGTCAGCGAGCCGAAAACGATCGTTCTGCGTCGGCGTCGATCACCGTGGAACTCGTGCCTTCCCTCTCGCGCCACGGTGGTCAGGCCCCGAACAGTCGACGGCGCAAGGCTGCTGCATTTCCGAAGATCCGGATTCCCAGAACCACGACTATGGCGGTCGACAGCTGTGTACCCACTCCGAGCTGATCTCCCAGCCACACGATGAGTGCTGCGACGAGCACGTTGAAGACGAACGAGACGACGAAGACCTTGGAATCGAAAATCTCGTCCAGATACGCTCTGAGGCCGCCGAAGACCGCATCGAGCGCAGCGACTACGGCGATTGGTAGATATGGAGCGACTACGCCGGGAATCTGCGGACCGGACACGGTTCCGATCAGGACCCCGATCCCGAGAGCAAGGAATGCCAGCAAAACCAACCCACCGCCGCGTCTGCCCACAGCGTGTGTGGCACGGTCGTCGGACATAAAGTTCGCTGCTGCCCCTTCGTTACGTTCCTGTGTCACCTTCCGCCTTCCTGCTGTATGCGCCCGACGGTCCGGATGGCCGCTGCGGGCAGATCGAGTGAATCTTCGGACCGCACTTCGAATCCGACATCGTAGAGCTGAGTGAGCGCTGACATTCGCAGGTGGGCATCACTTACTGCAAACCGAACCTGGAGCTGCTCGGGCGATCCGATTGCGTCGATCGCGTACGGGGAAAAGACTGGATGATTGTCTACGAGCATGGCACCGCCCGCCTGTCTGATCGTCACGTTCGGCCCGATTCGAATTCCGTCGACTGCAATCGCCTCGGCACCACTCGCCCACAATGAATTCACGACAACTTGGAGATCTCGATCCAGCACGGTGGCCGCAGAGTTTCCGCGTTTCTTCTGCGACACATCGGACAAGTTTGCCGAGGCAGGCGGCTCGGTGACCACGACGGCGATGCCTGCACCGGACGAGGTTTCGGCGCCTGCCGCAGACTCGATATTCCTCAGAGAACTCAGGATGGATGTGCCATCTTTATCGCTCTGTAAAACGCTCGAACGGGCCGACTCGACCTCGCCGGCGAGAGTCGACCGAGTTCGTTCCATTGCGTCGGATCGGCTTTCTGCTTCGCGTACCGTCTCCGCCAACTCGTGCGCTTGACCGGTCGCGTCCGCCCTGAGGACGTCGACTCGCGATAGCGCCACACCGAAAACAATGCCGATGAGAACTACGCCGACGATGGCAAGGACCACGTCCATACGGGACCGAGGGGATGTCGACGACTTGGTCGCCGAAGCGGCTGCATACCCTGGGTCGAGGTGCTCGCTCATCAATGACTTCAGCAGTGAAGGCGTCGGGTTGCGTATCGGTGGTTTACGCATCACGACACACGTTGATTCTGGCTCCTCGGGATCGTCTTCGCCACGATCGATGCTTTGTAGGTGTAGAGCGCTCCGGTCCAGGTATAAAGAGCGGTCCCCCAAATAATCAGCGAGTATCCGATCGGCGTGAGCACGTCCGCCACAACCGATTCCCCGGTGGCACCGAGAAGTACTGGTAGAGCGACCATGATCACGAAGGTTGCTGCTTTCCCCAGATAGATCACCTCGGGGGGCGGTAGTCCGCGTCGACGGTAGATCAGCAAAGTAGCTGCGAGGACGAGGTCGCGTCCGATCAGAATCGCCGCCACCCACCACGGAATGATCCCACGGGCAACGAATGCAGCGAGAGCGCTCACGACCGACAATCGATCCACCAACGGGTCCAGAAGCGCACCCAATCGCGATGACTGATCGAGCGCCCGTGCAAGCTTTCCGTCGAGCCAATCGGTTGCTCCGCTGAGCAATAGGACTGTCAGCGCCCATCCGTCTGCTTCTGGAACGAGGAGCAGATAGAGGAACAGCGGAATCGCCAGCAACCGAAGCGTGCTGAGCACGTTGGGCACGGTGAGAATCCTGCTACTGAGATCGGTATCGGAACCCGGATCGCTCACCCCCCACACCTCGATCCTTTGTCGTCGACGCCCTGATTGAGGCTGGACTGGTACCCACACGTGGGGTGAAAAGTCACCGCCACGCGAACACCGGTTGCTCGAAGTCTGCCACGCGAGTGTGACGCCGATGGAAGACGACTTCGCGGAACTGGTGAACGACTGCACCCGTCGGCGCGTGTACCAGCGAATCTCGGAACGGCCACTGGATGACGGGCCGTTCCGATTCCGGAATCGCCACGAATCTCGGATCGATGTCGATCTCCGAGGCGTCGACCTCGTAGACGATCTCGACCTCGACGACGTTCGGCACGACCTGCTTCAACGTATCGCCTACCCACACGACGAACGGCGTGATCAAATACCCGGATCGAGTGCTGTAGTCGTCGAGCCGGCCGAGGATATCGTGTGGGGAAACATGCACGTTCAGCTCCTCACCGAGTTCACGCAGGCAAGCATCCTCGGCCGACTCCCCCGGGTCGATGCCACCGCCTGGCAAGGCGAACTGCCCCGGATGAGCGCGCAGACGCGAGGGACGCATGGTGAGAAGCATCCGTCGTCGGTACGGTTCGCCACCGATGGCTATGGCTACTGCCGCCGCTCGCATGTCGCCGACTGCCATCTGCCGAGAATCGAATTTCGATAGCGCGGACACTATCGACGAACGTTCCAGCCGTTCGTCGTCGATCACGACGTAATCCATGTCGGGACGAATTTCGGCACGCGAGCGGTGGACAGAACTTCACCGTCTGTTCGACCGACGGAGACACCAGGGTGGATACGGAACTCCGCGACGACCTGCGCGTCGAAATCGGGCATCGACAACTCCTCGGTCGGTGTGCGGAACGGTTGCTACATCCTACTCATCGCGCAACGCCGAGCTCTCGCACGAATACCGGGTCCACAACGACGCGATCGACCCCCCAACCAGTCCAAGGCCTGCGCCCACAACGATTCCGACTGCTATACCGGGCGCGCCGCCGACGGCGACGCCGATAGTGATACCCACCCCGGCGCCCATACATAAACCGACGCCAGGCAACGACTCACCGAGGCGTCGGGCTGATCGACTTGTGCTCATTGCCATATCCCACAATCTTTTCCGATCGCTCGACCGGTCACACTCTGTCTGCATCTTCGGTGGGAAGCTGCACTGTCGGCGGAACTTCGTGCACGGCAACCGCGTCCGAGCCGGTGTGTCCATCGACCGAAGGGATCTCCGATTCGCCGGGCAGCACCGCGTCGAGCGCACGTGGCACGAGCCAGTGCAGCAACGCACCGAAAAGGACCAGTATGTTGCACCATTGCAAAATGGTCGCGGCATTGTCGTCGGCGATGACACGGTCGAGCGCTTGCATGTTCATCACCAGACCATGGAGAAGTATCAGGACCCACAGTCTGCGGAACCGGAAGTAGACCCACACCGCAGCTGCGCCCCAAAGGAATGCCCACACGAACCCGCCGAAGCCGAAGTACACGTAGAGCACGCCCCGCATGGTGGCGGCGAGAACCATGATCCATCCAATCGGTAGTCGACCCGCAAGGAGGAGAACGGGCAGCGCCGCCAAGAGTGGTTCTTCACGCAACCCGGTGGCCAACGCCGAAGCGACAGCCAACCAGGGTGACGCCACGACCGCCGGCACCGAGAAGTCGAACCGCGTGAGACCTAACTGGCCGAGAAGCAGCACGACCGCTGATGCACCTGCGATGGCCGCGCACCATGCGATGGACGCATCGAGAGCGGTTCCGCGGCGCTCGGGCAACACCGCCGAGAGAGTGCGTCGCCGCAGGAGGAGTGTCAGCCCGATGGCAATGAACCCCAACGACATCTGGACCGCCAGCGCAACGAGGTCGGCCCGTTGATCCGGCACGCTCAGCACCGGGGTCGGCGCGTTGGGCTCTCGCATCCTCCACAGCGCACCCACAATGCTGACCGAGTACAGCAAAAGCCAACCTGTCACCAGGCCGAGAACGAGCAGGACGCTGACGATCGGCGACGGGCGCATCGTTTGGTTCGAGCGCGACCACACGCTGCTGTTGCCCACCATCTCCGACCACCAGACCTCGAACGCTCATCCGACCGCGATCTGTCTACCACGAGTTCGAGATCGACGAAGACTTCGAACTATCGGACGAATACTTGACTTGTTCAAGAAATGAGAGTCGTATCACAGGGGTGACCTCGAGGCCCAACTACCGGGAGATGTTGCGCGATGCAGCACTTCGTGTCACGCGCCCCCGCATCGAGGTGCTCGACGCGGTGCATACTCACCCGCACTCGGACACCGAGTCGATCCATGCAGTAGTTCGCGCCGAACTGCCGGTCGTTTCGAGGCAAGCCGTCTACGACGTGCTCAGTGCCTTGACTGCAGCGCAGCTCGTGCGCCGAATCCAGCCCGCCGGTTCCGTGGCGCGGTACGAGTCCAGAGTCGGCGACAATCACCATCACCTCGTGTGCACCTCGTGCGGGGCCATCTCCGACGTCGATTGCACGGTCGGATCGGCTCCGTGTGTCACCGCATCCGACACTCGCGGATTCGCGGTACACGAAGCCGAGGTCGTGTTCTGGGGCATCTGCCCCGATTGCGCGCCCCCACAGAGTTCACGATCACAATCATGATCGGTTCGATCCGCCAGCCCCGGAAGGAATCTCGTGTCTGAAGACCACACCACTCGCGAAAAAGAGATGAACCAGGACCAGCCCCAAGAGGGAGGCGCCTGCCCAGTTCTACACGATCGGCAGCTACACCCGAGTGAGGGTGGGAGTAATCGTGATTGGTGGCCGCAGAGCCTCAATCTACGGATTCTCAAGAAGAATCCAGCTGTGGGTAACCCGTTAGGCGAGGACTTCGACTACGCCGCAGAGTTCGCCAAGCTCGATCTCGCCGAGGTCAAAGCTGACCTTGCGGCCTTGATGACCGACTCACAGCCATGGTGGCCTGCGGACTTCGGTCACTACGGACCATTTTTCGTGCGTATGGCCTGGCACGCGGCGGGCACGTACCGGATCCAGGATGGACGCGGCGGTGCGGGCGCGGGAATGCAAAGATTTGCTCCGCTGAACAGCTGGCCGGACAACGCAAGTCTCGACAAGGCACGCAGACTGATCTGGCCTGTCAAGAAGAAGTACGGCAACAAGCTCTCATGGGCCGATCTCATCGTCCTCACCGGAAACGTTGCGATCGAGTCGATGGGGTTGCCGACCTACGGTTACGCCGGCGGCCGCGTCGACGTTTGGGAGCCCGACGAGGACGTCTACTGGGGACCGGAACAGACATGGCTCGGCGACGAGCGCTACACAGGCGAGCGGGAACTGGAGAATCCCCTGGCTGCTGTCCAAATGGGTCTGATCTATGTCAACCCCGAGGGCCCGAACGGCGAGCCCGATCCCGCGGGTTCCGCCGTCGACATCCGCGACACGTTCGGCAAGATGGCGATGAACGATATCGAAACCGCTGCGTTGGCAGTCGGCGGCCACACCTTCGGCAAGGTTCATGGTGCAGCCGACCCCGAGCCACACATTGGCCCAGAGCCAGAGGCCGCACCGCTCGAGCAGATGGGTCTCGGCTGGAAGAACAGCTACGGCACGGGTGTCGGCGCAGATGCCATCACCAGTGGCATCGAAGGTACTTGGACGCCGACTCCGACGACCTGGGACAACACGTTCCTCGAAACGCTGTACGGCTACGAGTGGGAGGTCCACAAGGGTCCGGGTGGTGCATGGCAGTGGCGTCCGAAGGACGGCGCTGCATCCGATCTGGTACCCGACCCCGCCGACCCTGCCAAGCGGCACGCTCCGATGATGCTGACCAGTGACATCGCGATGCGTGTCGACCCGATCTACGAGCAGATCACCCGACGTTGGCTCGATCACCCGGAGGAACTGGCAGAGGAGTTCTCGAAGGTCTGGTTCAAGTTGACACACCGTGACCTGGGGCCCGTCTCCCGCTACCTCGGTCCGGAGGTTCCGAGCGAGACCCTCCTGTGGCAGGACCCGATCCCGTCGCGCGATCACGAACCGGTCGGTGAAGCAGACATCGCACAACTCAAGAGCGTCATCCTCGCTTCGGAGCTGACCGGACCCCAGTTGATTTCCACAGCCTGGGCTGCAGCGTCGTCGTTTCGGGGCAGTGACAAGCGTGGAGGCGCCAACGGTGGGCGTCTTCGCCTGCAACCGCAGGCCGGATGGGAAGTCAACGAACCGGACGAACTGGCAACCGCCATTCGTGTTCTCGAAAGCATCAAGGAGACCTTCGATGCTGCGGGAACAGCGAAAATCTCCTTCGCCGACCTCGTCGTCCTCGGCGGGTGTGCCGCCGTCGAACGCGCCGCGCAGAGCGCCGGCCACGATGTCACGGTGCCGTTCACCCCGGGTCGTACAGACGCGGCACAAGACCAGACGGACGTCGAGTCCTTCGCCGCTCTCGAACCCAAGTCGGACGGATTCCGCAACTACGTCGGCAAGGGCCAGCGTCTGCCGGCCGAGTACTCCTTGGTCGACAGGGCGAACCTGTTGACTCTCAGTGCACCCGAGATGACAGTGCTGGTCGGCGGTCTTCGAGCGCTGGGGGCAAACCACAGCAAGTCCGAACACGGAGTTATGACGACCCGTCCGGGAACCTTGACCAACGACTTCTTCGTGAATCTCCTCGACATGGGCACAGAGTGGGTTCCCACGTCGGAGGAAGGCATCTATGAAGGCAGGGACGCGGCGACGGGAGAAGTGAGATGGTCCTGTACCCGTAACGACCTTGTCTTCGGCTCGAACTCCGAATTGCGCGCCCTGGCCGAGGTCTATGCGTCGGACGATGCTCGCGAGAAGTTCGTCCACGACTTCGTCGCCGCATGGGACAAAGTCATGCAGCTGGATCGCTTCGATCTGGTCTGAGCAGAGAAATCCTCCGTCCGGCGCAGCGGGTTCTCCCGTTGTGCCGGACGGTCTGTGCTTTCGCCTTCTCCTCTCGGACGTCAGGAAGGAGGTTGGCTTCGGCCGGAAGGGGTAGACAACACCGATGACAAGTACTCCACTCTTTTCGTCGCCTCCCCTACCTGCACCCTGTGGACCCTTGTCGGCCGGTGTCATGGACTTCATTACCGGCAAGTCGGCAACTGTGCCCCCAATTGCCGGTGGCTTGGATCCGATGTCTCGTGACCTCCATGTGGCGTTGGCTACGTGCTACGAGTTGCACTACCGAGGCTTCGCCGGGGTCGACGACCGCTGGGAATGGGATCCGGAGGTGCTGCGATTCCGCGCAGCCTTGGAAGCGTCGTTCATGTCGTATCTCCGAGACAGCGTCGAGCCAGGCGACGACGCGATTGCCGAGATGGAGTTCTTGTCCGTTGCGCACTCTTCGGGTACCGGGCCTTCCTGGTATCTGCGCGACGAAGGTTCGTGGGATCACATGCGCGAGTACTTCGTCCACCGATCGATCTACCACCTCAAGGAAGCCGACCCACACGCATGGGCGATCCCTCGGCTACACGGACAGGCAAAAGCGTCGTACGTCGCGGTCGAGTTCGACGAGTACGGCGGCGGTCGCGGCGAGCGAGTACATCAGAAGTTGTGGGCAGACCTCATGAATGCCGCCGACCTGGATTCGACTTACCTCGGATATACCGATCGAGTGCCTGCCGAGACGCTCGCCTGGGTCAACTTGATGTCGCTCTTCGGTCTGCACCGGGGATTGCGGGGCGCGACGGTCGGGCACTTCGCTGCCACTGAGATCACTTCCTCGCCCGGGTCACAGCGGTTGGTCACGGGCCTCGAGCGGCTGGGGGCACCGCAGGCCTGTATCGAGTTCTACGCAGAGCACGTCGAGGCAGACGCCGTGCACGAGCAATTATTGCGTCACGACGTCGTCGGTGGCCTCATTCGTACAGAACCCCATCTCGAGTCCGACATCGTCTTCGGGATGCGCGCACTAGATTTCGTCGACGCTGCGCTGGGCGACCGGGTGCTGGCAGCGTGGAACTCGGGTTTGTCGAGCCTGATCTGAAAAACTTTTCCGAACGCTGCTTAGGCGTGCAAGTCGCCGTCTACGATCCGATATTGGGTTTGGACCAATCGATCCCCGCACTGGTGGGGCGCACGTCTGACTGGGGGCGGAACAGCTATGTTGTCCGACGTGATCGATGTGACCATCGACGTAGAACATTCGAAAGATCAGGTCTGGGAAATCGTGACTGCGCCGGAATGGTATCCCCGGTTCTTCGTGGGTCTCGAGTCCTGCCTGCCAGTTTCGGAGTCGATTCCGCGAGCGTTCATGGCGAGGGCCGACGGCACCGATCACGCTTTGCGGCTCGATCTCGATTACGTGAGAACGACGATGTCGGTCACTCATCTCGATTCCGGTGGATTCGTCAATGTCCACCTCACCGAGGGGTCGCCCGGGCGATGCACAGTCGACGTGACCGTGTTCAAAGCCTCTCTGAACGGCGCGTACTCGCCTGTTCCTGACCGAAACAGCGTTGTATGCGATTGGTTGCGAGCAGGGTTCACCCTCCTTGCCGACCACCTGGCGGGGAAGCCGACCTCCATTCTTTCCGGTTCGGGTAATTCACGGACTATGCAACTCGATATCGCCAAGACAATGTACAAAACCGGTGTCATCCGGACTGCGCGCCCAGATCTCGCATTTCGACAACTGAGTTCATTGTCCAAATGGGGTTTCACATTGGGCGGCGGGTTCGGCGCGGCTGCGGCGACATCACCGGACGCCATCGCACTTGTCGACGACCGAGGAACCCGGACGTTCGCAGAAGTTCATCAACGGTCGCACCGCATAGCTGCGGGCTTGTTCGCGATGGGTCTGCGCTCCGGAGACACCGTCGGGGTGCTGGCGCGCAATCACATCGCAATGACCGAATGCACCGTCGCCTGCGGATTGCTCGGGGTGGATGTGGTGCTGTTGAACACCGGCCTGGCAGCACGCCAAATCGAAAGTATCGCCGACCACCATCATTTGAAAGCGCTGTTCACCGACGACGAGTTCGATTCGATCGTCTCGCATGTGGCCCAGGAAGTGCCACGAATCAGCCTCTCCTCACGCTCGACCGTGACTGGCAGGCGCATGCTCGAGCAGCTGGTGGCACCCCCGTCCGCCACATTCGTTCGGCCTGAGCATCCGGGAACATTGGTGGTTCTCACCTCCGGAACGAGCGGAACTCCCAAAGGCGCATTCCGCCCCACCGCCAAAGGGTTCGGAACGATTGCGGCGATGTTGTCGAAGATGCCGCTGCAGGTGAACGAGCGCATGATGATTGCCGCCCCACTGTTCCACAGCTGGGGACTCGCGGCACTTCAGCTCAGTACACCGCTTCGATCGACGGTTGTGTTGCAGGACAGATTCGAACCCGAATCCTGCTTGCAAGCGATTGCTGAGAATCGTTGTACTTCGCTCATTGCAGTTCCGATCATGCTCCAACGTATCCTCGAGTTGCCCGCGGACGTCCGTGAGCGGTACGACACCTCGAGTCTGCGGGTAGTCGCATGCAGTGGATCGGTTCTGGCAGGTTCGATGGTCACTCGCTTCATGGACACATTCGGTGACATTCTCTACAACTTCTACGGCTCTACGGAGGTGTCGTGGGCGACGGTCGCCGGCCCTGCTGATCTCAGAGCTGCTCCTACGACGGCCGGGAAGCCGCCTCTTGGAACCCTTGTGGCCATTCTCGACGGCGGAGATGATCCGGTTCCGCGCGGCTCTGTGGGCAGAATTTTCGTAGGCAACGACATGCTGTTCAATGGATATACCAACGGCGCTACGCCCGCTGTCACAGCAGGCCTCGGGGCGGACATGATGGATACCGGCGATCTGGGTTATCTGGATTGCAATGGCCGGTTGTTCGTCTGCGGCCGGGACGACGAGATGATCATCTCAGGTGGAGAGAACGTCTTTCCTGGTCCTGTCGAGGATGCGATTGCTCATCTTCCTCAGGTCGGCGAGGTCGCGGTGGTAGGTGTATCGGACAAGGAATACGGTCAGAGGCTTGCCGCATTCGTCGTGATGCGCGGCGCCGCTGGACTGGACGATGACATGGTTCGTCTCTACATCAGAAATCGGCTGAGCCGATTCTCGGTACCTCGCGACGTCACGTTTCTCGACGAGCTTCCTCGGACGGCAACCGGCAAGGTGATCAAACGTCTGCTGATTCAGTCGTCGCCACAAACCCCGCTCGCAACCTAGCCACCGCGGCAACGCTATTTGGGCGATCGACCCGTTATCGAACAGGACGCCTGAAACCTCGAGCAGTTGAGTTCACCTGAGCGGCGATGCGAAGGAAAAGTCCGCCGCACCGGGGCATCAAGATCGTCGGGCTGACTGTAGCCGCGATATGCTGTCGGCTACATCCGGCGGCGATCCGAGGCTATTGATACATGAGCGCGACTGATACATGAGCGCGACCTTGCGCCGAACCAAGTCCGAATCGAAGTCGTTCTGGACGCGATTCGATACGCGGACAACTATGGTGATCACGAGCGCCTCTGGGGCGCTGCCGCTACTGGCAATTGCGCTGATCTCACCATCGTTCCTTCGCGACGGCGCGCTACCCCTCCTGACCGCGATCGTCGTCTTCACCGCGATTACCGTGCTGTACGCCGTGCACGTCGGCAGACTGACCGATGGGCAGTTCGCGGCGCTCGGTGCGGGCGGCATGATCGGTGTCGCAATTTCGGCTTACCTCATCGCCGACCCCGCAGGTACGCGTGCAGTGACGTCACTGCTTGCCGTTGTACCTGCAATTGCAGCGTCCGGCTCCTCGCCCCGCATGACAGCTGCTCTTACCGTAGGTTCGGTGGCAATGGCGACGTGGTTGTCGGCCGTCAGTCTCTCGTCCTCAGGCGTTGCGGTCACCATCGTCGCTATCGGTGCGGGAGCAACGTCTGTGCTGGTACCGGTGATCCTGATCGCCACCCTCCGCCGGTCTTTACTCACCGTCAACAAACGCCTCAATGTTCTGGCGAATACCGATCCACTTACCGGTCTGCTCAATCGCCGCGGAATGATGACTCAGGTAGAAGCGTTGCTCGACCGGACATGCGATAGTCGCAGTCAATTGTCCGCACATGTCATCGACATCGACCACTTCAAGGCCGTGAACGACAGTCATGGCCACGCTGCAGGCGATCTCATTCTCGTGACGATTGCCGATGCCCTCGTTCATGCAACCGAGGAGACAGGATCACGTGGAACGATCGTCTCCCGCATCGGTGGCGAAGAATTTCTCGTATTGACTCCCCTTACCGAAAATCGTTCTTTCGAATCGAATATTCTCGAACGTGTCCGCTCCGAATGCGAGGTCACAGTCAGTATCGGATCTGTGACTGCCGACGTCCGTGCCGTCCTCGATCCCAGACTCAACATCGACGGTGATGTGGAGAGCCCCCACGTCGAACAAGTCATCGATACCCTCATGCATGCCGCTGACAACGCCCTCTACGCCGCCAAATCCAGTGGACGTGACCGTGCGTCACACGCCGGAACGATAATGGTCACATGGAACTCGACGCGGCAGACCGATGAATCGCTCTCCCCTCGAAGATAGTTCCTCGCAGTTCGAAGTATTGATGCCACTATGCGACGGCCGAAGTGTGATAATAGTTTCCGGTCAGCGCACGCGAATCGCTTTCCATGAGATACCAGACATCAGCATGTGCTTCTCGTGCAATGGTCTCCCGATCCCACCACATCAACCGAGTGCGGTACTGATCGCTGGGGTACGCGGCAGCGGGCACAGTGGTGTCGATTCGCCCTCCGGATGTTTCCCACTGACGAAGCACATGGTCGGCAGCACTTGCGAACAAATACCTGCTTCCCGTCAGTTCGATGGTCGGCAGCGCCGTTCTCGCCAACATTCCCGAAATCACCCGCGCCGGCGCTCCCTCTTTCACCCACGCGCTCTTCATCTCGATGATTCCGTGTGGAAGTCGAGTCAGAAGTTGACCTCTGAGCACGTCGAGCCCCGGTGAGTCCGCCCATTCGGTCAACACATGCGACTGCTCCACATAGGTATAAGGACCCTGCGCCCGAACGCCACCGAGCATTTCCCCCTCAGGTCCGAGAACGACATAGAACAACGCTGTCGTCGCACCCGATTCCACTTCGTCGATGTCGAGAGCACACGTCACGCCATGGCGCGAGTACGACGACCAAGCACCGCCGACATACCGCGTCCAGAGTTCCGGCGCCGCAGAAGGCATTGCCGCAACGAGAGTCATAGATCCCTCACAGTGGCTGATTCTCGGCCCGAACGATGTGTCGACGGGCCGACGCATCCCTGAAAGCTTCAGCCGGGCGGCACGCGAACCCCAATTCGCGTGCGGGGTTGAATTTCGGTAGTCGACTGTCGCAGGTGCAGACATTGTTTCTCCTAAGAAGACGCGCCGGGTGCCTCAGGTCCCCGGCAAGGGGCTAAAAGCCGACGCTATCGGGCGCCGACAGTTCAGTTGCCAAGTGGCAACCAGGCAATTCTTCCTGGTCGTGAAACATTTGACTGTTCGAAGGTCGTGAATCTTCTTCCAAGCACCGCGGATAGTCATATTTTCGGTACCGACGACGCACTCTGTCGTGTTTCGATTCCGATTTCGCAGTCGTATCGGACGTCAGTGAACACAGAGCGCACCTGGATCGGTTATCTTGACGACAGCGGAGCACCTGCTCGAGCGTCCGAACGAGAAGAGTGAGAGCCACGTGTCAGAACATCGGATACTGAATTCGGCCCTCGAGAGCGATATAGCGACCGTCGAGGGGCTAGCGGCTCTACCCGGAATGCGGATTCTCGACGCGTCACAAAACCAGCTTGAATCGTTGATGGGTCTTTTGCCCAGCCCATCGGCAGAGCTCCTCGACGAGCCACAACGGTGGATTCACTATCCGTGGAGAAACTCCCTTGTGAAGCTTCTCGGGCCGAAAGGCTTTCGGGCTCTGCGACTGGACCGAAACAGAAACAAAATTACCCTCGCCGAGCAGGAGCAGATGACCGACCTGCGCGTGGGCGTCGTCGGGCTCAGCGTGGGGCACGCCGTGGCGCACACCATCGCTATCGAAGGACTGTGCGGTGAGCTCAGACTCGCCGATTTCGACGTCCTGGACCTGTCCAATCTCAACAGAGTCCCGGCATCGGTGTTCGACCTCGACATCAACAAAACCACGGTCGCGGCACGCCGAATCGCCGAACTTGATCCATACCTGACAGTGGTTACGCACCCCGAAGGTCTGATCGCCTCCAGTATGGACACGTTCATGGACGGACTCGATATCGTCATCGACGAATGCGATTCGCTCGACGCGAAGTTGACTCTCCGAGAGGCCGCCAGGAGTCGAGGCATACCAGTTTTGATGGAGACCAGCGACGGCGGAATACTCGATGTCGAGCGGTTCGATCTCGAACCGACCAGACCGTTGCTACACGGCCTCCTCGGAGATCTTGATGTCCGTGCCCTAGCCTGCATCACGCCGGAGCAGAAGGCACCGCTGGCTGCGCGAATTCTCGACCCCACGAAACTGACCCCTCGGATGCTCGCTTCGCTTCCGGAAATCGGGGTGACGCTGTCCACCTGGCCGCAGCTCGGCAGCGATGTCGCACTCGGCGGCGCCTCAGTTGCGGCAGTGGTGCGCGCATTCGGTTTGGGCACGCCACCGCCGTCGGGAAGGGTGCGAATCAACTTGGAGACACATATCTCGGCAATCGTCGACTTTTGACCCATGGGCCCTCGTCAGGTGGCGCGGTCGAGATGTGGCACACACCCGTTCGAATCATGTGTTCTTCGAAGTCGACAGCCCGTCTCGGTGTCGTGTGGCGATCCGGTCTAGCCGACGGTGTCTTCGGCGGGTCGACCGGCTTTCACGGCAGAGGTCCGCTCTCGGCGAGCACGGTGGCTGGTGTCGCAGAATGGATAGATTTTGCTCCGCTTGCACATGCAGAGCGCGACGACACTGCGATCCGATACGACCTGGGATCCGTCGGGCATGGTGATCTCCAACGGACCGTCCACAAGCATGGGCCCGCGCTCCACCACGCGAATACGTGTACGTGACATAAGGTATTTACCCGATCTACTCGACACCACTGGACTCACCTCACTCTGGCACGCAGGGCCGCTGCAAAGCGGACGAAGAGGCAGTGTTCCGGGGTTTACCCCGCAGTGTGCGCTTCGAATCATGAGTCCCCCTACGCCGAAGGACAACACCTACCAGGCGCCGGGCGGCTACCGCCAATCGACTACGGGAAGCCTTGCATTGCTGGCGCGCAGCCGAGATCGAAACTAGCGTCTGCATGATGAGCGAGTCGAACGACCTCGGCAATGAGACGTACGCAGCCCACCCTGGGGAACAGCACGACGAGAGTCTTTCGTCACGGCTCAATTGGCTGCGCGCCGGTGTGCTCGGCGCCAACGACGGAATCGTCTCCACGGCAGGGCTCGTCGTCGGTGTTGCAGCACTTTCGTCCGAGCGAGGACCGATACTCGCTGCAGGCGTCGCCGGTCTCGTCGCAGGTGCCGTGTCGATGGCACTCGGCGAGTACGTGTCGGTGAGCACCCAACGGGACAGCGAAAAGTCTTTACTGGCCAAGGAGAAATTGGAGTTGCGTGACGATCCCGACGCGGAGCTCGAAGAGCTGACCTCGATCTACGAAAGCAAGGGACTCAGCCGGGCAACTGCGCTCACCGTCGCTCACGAACTCACCGAGCACGACGCTTTCGCAGCGCACGTCGACGCCGAACTCCACCTCGACCCGGACAACCTGACCAGCCCGGTTCAGGCGGCACTGTCGTCTGCTCTGTCCTTCACATTGGGTGCAGCGTTACCCCTCATTGCGATACTCCTACCACCGGCATCCGCTCGCATCCCGGTGACCTTCGTGGCAGTTCTGCTGGCGCTGGCATTGACCGGCCAGGTCAGTGCGCGCCTGGGCGGTTCGAGGCCAGGCCCTGCAATGTGGCGCATCGTTATCGGCGGCGCACTGGCCATGATCGTGACTTACCTGATCGGACAACTGTTGGGTGTTGCCGGAGTCTGACGATCAGGGCTGTGCAAGGAGTGAAGTGAATTCTTCGGCGTAAGCGAGCTGTGTTCGCAATACGGCGCACGTGGTTTCGGCTCGTCGATGGCATTCGTCGACGTATTGCGCGGCAGTTGCTCGTACCTCGCGGTCGGCGGACCCATCTGCTCGCGCGTCGAGAGCGGTAAGAAGTTCGCGCATCTCCTCGAGCGTGAATCCCAGCGGTTTCATGCGCCGTATGACGAGTAGCCGCTGCACATCCGATTCGGTGTACAAACGGAACCCGCCTTTGCTTCGCGCCGACGGAGTCACCAGATCTGCGTCGTCGTAGTGTCGAATCGTCTTGATGGACAGCTCGGTTCGCGCTGCGACGTTGCCGATCTGCATCTGTGCCGGTTCGTCTTCGCGTTCAGGCATATCGCATAGCTCCTTCTTTTCATGCGCGAACCGGTCAGTGCGCTGCGCCGAGATTTCCGCTCAGTAACCCGTGTCGCTGCGCGCTGGCTTCGTTCAATCCGACGATGGTCGCGGTCTTCCCCTTGGCTGCGTATTTCGTGGTGATCGCGTCAAGGGTCGCGACGGTCGATGCATCCCAGATGTGTGATGACGACATGTCGATCACGATATGTGCAGGGTCACCGACGTAATCGAACTGATAGATCAAGTCGTTGCTGGAGGCGAAGAACATCTCACCGTGCACCGCGTAGACGCGGGTGTCCGGGTCCGGGTGTGCTACATCGACGACCTCGGTCAGATGCGCGACGCGTCGCGCGAACAAGACCATCGCGGTCACGACGCCGACCGCCACTCCATAGGCGAGATTGTCGGTCGCAACGGTGACCGCGACCGTGGCGACCATGACGAGTGTTTCGCTCGTGGGCATCCGCCGCAGTGTCGCCGGGGCGATGCTGTGCCAATCGAAGGTGCCGACCGAAACCATGATCATCACGGCCACCAAGGCGGCCATCGGGATCAGTGAGACTATGTCGCCTAGACCGACGACGAGGATCAGCAGGAACACGCCTGCAAGGAACGTCGAGATCCGAGTTCGTGCACCGGATGTCTTGACGTTGATCATCGTCTGTCCGATCATCGCGCACCCGCCCATACCGCCGAAGAATCCGGTGACGATATTGGCGACGCCCTGACCCCAGGCCTCTCGGGTCTTGTTCGAGTGACTGTCGGTGATGTCGTCGACGAACTTCGCAGTCATCAGTGACTCGAGCAGACCTACGATGGCCATCGTGAACGCGTACGGGGCGATGATCTTCAGCGTCTCGAACGTAAGCGGAACGTCAGGAAGAAGTAGTGACGGCAAACTCGACGGGAGTTCCCCCTCGTCACCGACATTGGGAACATTCAGCGCGAACACGATCGTCGCCGCCGTCAATAGCACGATTGCGACCAGCGGCGCGGGGACGACGGTACTCAACTTGGGCAAGAACACCATTACCGCGATGCCGATGGCAACCATGGGATACACCAGCCAGGGGACCCCGAGAAGGTGCGGAACCTGGGCGATGAAGATGAGTATCGCCAGCGCATTGACGAATCCCACCATGACGCTGCGTGGGATGAACCGCATCAATTTCGCGACCCCCACCACACTGAGCAGGATCTGCAGCACGCCCGCGAGAATGACTGTCGCGATCAGATACTCGACCCCGTAGTCCCGCACCAATGGCGCGATGACCAAGGCAACTGCGCCGGTGGCAGCCGAAATCATTGCAGGTCTACCACCTACGATCGAGATCGTCACCGCCATGGTGAACGCGGCGAACAATCCGACCCGAGGTTCCACGCCGGCGATGATGGAAAATGAGATCGCCTCTGGAATCAGTGCCAACGCCACCACCAGCCCGGCGAG
>JBBPZN010000002.1:0-76286 GCA_038198705.1 Mycobacteriales bacterium | reverse complement strand
GAAGCCGCAGCGGGGTTTGATCTGTTGACCGGACTACGGGGCGACATACGCAGTACCTCACCACGGATGGACCTCCGGATCGGTAGACATCACCTCGAACAGGAGAGGTGATGTGCAGGTGTTCAACGATGTGGAGCGAGATATCAGATCGATCAGGTTGCTACGATGTGGCCGCGTCGATTAGGTGGAGGGCCTGGTGCCCTGGCTTGTGCTCGATGAGAGCGGGCTCCCGGTGGAGCCGATTCAGCGATAACCACACCGACTTTGTCGCACAAGACAAGTCAATCCCATCACTCGCAAGCAGTACCCCGATGATCGCTACGCGGCGCGGACCATCCGACACTCGAATGCGGTCGAGCCGTGCTGCGTTCGAACCGCGACCGGGCTCTGTGTCCCTGGTCATCGGCAACGGGGCCCGAGCATCAGCGGAAGATCCCACTCCTCCACGTACTCGTAGATTTACCAGTACATAGTCATGAGGCAAAACTGTCCCGCGAAAACGTCTTTGTGCACTTGGGCCGAGGTACGTGCGTCTCAGCCGCACCACTAGAAGTCACGTCCACACATATCCGAACCGCCCGGGCTCCTTCTTGCGCAGACGCTCGAGACCGCCCGCCTCCATGATGTCGAGGTTGATCCACTCCATCAGCGTCGGCGCACCCTGCCACAACCGCGGCCGACCGTCGCGATCGAAGACGGACATCAACCGCGCACACACGCCGTTCATCCCTCGAATGCGGAACGTCAGAATCAACGTCGTGGTGGGGAACCAGCCGTCGATCTCGATGTCGAGCAAACCTGCGGCTCTGTTCTCCGCCAGCAATCGCACACGTTGACGCTCGGTCCACTCGTCCGGCTCGCCGAGTTCAAGCGGTGCATTCACGGGAATCTCAGGGAGAGAATCGAATTCGACTTCTTCCATCGCTACCGGGCCCGACCCGGTAGCGCCGACGAACGTGCCGGTCATCGTCGAGATCCACAATTCGCCGAGCTCCGGTACCACCGCCAGGCCAATCGGAAACCCAGGAGCACCAGCCCACCGCTCGGGACGCGTCAGGCCGCGGTCGAGGCAGAAGTAGGTGAAATGAGGCTGCGCCACGTCGGACTGCGTCGCAAACGCCAGATCACCCAGTCTATGAACCAGTCTGGACGATCGCATCACCATCCAGACACCTGAGGCCGTCGCCCAGGGCGGGAACTCCGACGTCAGCGGCAGCGAAAACGCCGGCGTCAGTTCCGTGTCGAGCACCTGCCCGAACGAGGCGCCCTTGCCGACGGCGATCTGCGTTCCCACGTCAACCACGGTGTCCAACCCTCGCCAGGGACGAATCTCCCATGCCGTGCCGAGCGCAAGGGTTCCGTCGAGTCCGACGTGTGCGCACCAGGATCCGCGTTGCATTCCCGGCTCGTAGCGTCCGGTGCGCATCAGTATCACGAACCCGTGGCCTGACGGGTAGATCGTCCGCACCTCGGCCGGAAGTCCGACAGTCGCAAACACACCGCCCACCGTGCGCAGGGTGAGCTCGTCGACACCGGTTACCGACGTCGCCAATACGCCGTTCATCAGAGCTGATCCTGATATCCGGGTGGCCTGGACCGTGGTGACAATGCCCGCGTGGTCGCAGTGGACAATTCCGTCGGCGCCGACGATCCAGCAGCCCAAACCGTCGGCATGCAACCACCGCGGGGTGTGGCCAACGATGTCGGAACCATAGGAGCCACCGGGGATGACGTGCGTCGCGGTGGATCCGTCTCGGGTGCGGTGCAGTAGGACGGGCTTTCCGACGTCGAGCAGCCAGAGATCAGAGCCGTGGCCGGCTAAAGGACCGGGCCGGAATACGCGCGAGCTGGTCATGCGCCTTTCGGCGAGTCGGATGCCATGGCTCATTCTTACCAGACCTGAACCAGCGAAGCCGCCGTAGCACTTCGCAGTCCGGTGGTGGGTATTCGATTCGAAGAATGCCACCTCGACCGACGAATGCAGTGTTCGAAATGCGCGGTATTCGCGGCGAGGCTCGTTCGAACGTTGGTCCTCCGCCGACCATGTCGTGACACGATTGCGCGATGTCAGGTATCCGCGTCGGATGGACCGCACTAGCAGTCATCGCCGTTGCACTAGGTATGTCGGTCACCAAGTGGCCGATGTACCAGATTACAAACTGCGAATTGGGCTTGTCGATGAGTTCGGCAAGCTGCGAGCAGCCGCTACTCGACTATTTCGGCTTCCCGCTCGTCTTGACGTTGGCGATACCTGTTGCCCTCTTCTTGATTGCCGCAGTCGTGGGTAAGCCGTGGATGTCTTGGGCAGCGGCGGTGAGCATGCTGACCCTTACAGCAGTGGGCTTCTACTCAGCGGGCGCGTCGACGCCATCCTTATTGTCAACGTTGGGAAGTCTCCCCGGAACGGCAATAGCGCTGTTGCTGGCGGTTGTCCATCAGGTGGCGGCCACTCACAGAAATCGAACCGCCGATCTCCGCTGAACGCAGATCGGTGCGCCGGTCCCGAATGTCGCCACCTTGGGACCGGGGGATGTGCAGTATCCGAAACGTGCAGTATTCTTGACAGCCCCGCCCTCGATGGGTTTCGGTGTCGGCGGTTGTGTGTTCTCTAGTCGATGTACCAGGATTGCGGACGGCTGGGATCGTCTTCGGTGACATCGATCGTGGTGTTGTCGAGAAGTTCTCCGATTGCATCGGAGCTCGCGCCGATGGTGACGAAGTGGGAGTCGACGTCGTTGGCGATACACCAAGCCTGGTCGGCAGGCCAGACGAATGCTGGAATCGGCAAGTTGTCGGGGCTGGTGTGATCGCGCGAGTCGACCCATGTCGAGAGATCGTCGGCGGCACCGTTGAACAAGACTGCTTCACGATTGATGAACGGGACTTGCACCGGTCCGACGAGTTCGAGTCCGCCCCATCCTTCCCAGATGGCGAAGTAGCAGTTGTCGGGTGTGGTGGTGTGGTTGGCGAGGTGCGGAACTGCGATGGAGAGTTGTGTGATCTCTGGCAGGAAGTGCCGGCTCGTGTCAGATTCCTGCGCGCGTTGGCTTGGGTGGGTCTGGTCCGGGATGAAACGCAGGCGCGCGTATGCCTCGAATCCGAGCGGCCCGCGGACAGCTAGGTCCGACCAGTCGCGGTCCGCAGTGAATAGCCACTGAGCCGGCGAAGCATCGGTGCACGGTCGAACTGTCATGCGGCCATGGTTTCACAACGCTGGAGCAGTCATGAAAAGTGAACCCGCGCGCCCATCTGCACCCGATTCGAACCTATGTTGCATCCACTGCAGATCAATCCCAATTTGACCGGCGGATCTGCAGTAGTCGAAACGTAAGCCATCGAACGCACATTGGCCGCCCATCTACGCATCGGCGAGGGCACGTAAACAGCGGCTACCGATTGCGGTTATCGCAGAGGAGCCGAAGATTTCGTCGAGCCTGCGACCGAATATGGCTGTGCCTAATTAGTCCGGAGAAGTCACCACCAGCGTTCGAGAACCACCGCCACCCCGTCGTCCACGTTGCTCACCGTCACTTCGTCGGCTGCAGCGAGGACGGCGGGGTGCGCGTTTGCCATGGCTACGCCCCGGCCTGCCATCTTCAGCATCGGGATGTCGTTGGGCATATCGCCGAACGCAGCAATGTCTTTCGCCGCCACCGACAGTCGCTCGGCGACCATGGCGACACCAGATGCCTTGGTGACACCTGGCGCCGACAGTTCGATCAGCCCGTTGTCGGTGGAGAACGTGATATCTGCCCGGCCGTCGATCAGCGGTTCGAGAGCGGCAACCATGTCCCCGCTCGACGCACTGGACAATCTGATGAGCAGCTTCACGGCCGGCACTTCCAACACCTCGGTGTCGGAAGTTTCCGTGTTGTCTGGATTGAGCCACGCGTGCTCGTAACCGGGTGAACTGACGAACTGTGGCGTCGCCGCGTCGTGTGCCGATTTACCGACCCGCTCGGCCGCCAGCCCGCAACCGGGCAACACCGAGTACGCGACGTCGGCAAGCCACTGCAGCGTCCCTGTCGACAACGTCTGGGTGTCGAGAATCCGATCGGTGCCACTGTCGTAGATCACCGCGCCGTTGGCGCAGACACACATCGGTGCATAACCGAGTTGCTCGACGACCGGTGAGATCCATCGCGGCGGTCGCCCGGTCGAGAGGATGAACGGGATCCCCTCCCCGACCATGGTCAGGACCGCTCGTCGAGTGCGCTCACTGACCCGCTCGTGGGCGTCGAGAAGGGTGCCGTCGACGTCGCTGGCGACGAGACGGGGCTGGGTCCGAGAGGTATCAGGCATCGTCGCCATTGTGCCCTAGTAGCCGCGGACGGCGGCTGGTGCGCTCACCAGGGTGTCGATCGGACGCAGACCACCCAGCCGAGGTGAGGATTCGGTCACACTGCTGCTCGTAGTCGCCTCGGCACCGAGCAGGTTTTCCGTACACTCGGTGGGATGCTCATGACCCAGGCCGACGCGAAGGCATCTCGCCGACGCGGATTCCACGCGTACCTCGATGTTGCGGTCGTCGTTCTGGTGCTGGTCGGCACCAACCTGATCGCGCACTTCACCACGGTGTGGGCCAGTATCGCAACGGTACCCATCGCGGCCGTCATCCTCGTTGCACTGACCCGACGCCGCGGACTCGGCTGGGCCGAACTGGGCCTGTCACCGAAGCAATGGAAGGCCGGTTCGATCTACGCGCTCGGTGCCGTCGGACTCGTCGTCACCGTCGTTGCAATTGGAGCTTTACTGCCGATCACCAGGCCGTTCTTCATGGCCGATCGGTACGCCACCATCTCGGCCGCGCTCGTCGCGTCGATGATCGTCATCCCATTGCAAACGGTGATTCCCGAGGAGCTGGCCTTCCGCGGCGTCCTGCAGGGCACGCTGGGACGCATCTATGGTGCACGCGGCGTCTTCGCCGCCGGATCACTGCTCTTCGGCCTCTGGCATATCGCGTCCTCACTCGGACTGACCGCGGGCAATGCGGGGCTGAGCAATTTCCTCGGCGGCGGGGTGTTCGGTCAGATCGCCGGCATCGTGGCCGCAGTCATCGCGACAGCCGCAGCAGGCCTCGTCTTCACCTGGCTGCGACGCCGCAGCGGCAGCCTGATCGCCCCGATCGCGTTGCACTGGTCACTCAACGGCATCGGTGCACTTGCCGCTGCTCTGGTGTGGCAAGCGTCGATGTCCTGAAAGCGTCGAAGTCCTGAAATCAGCCAACTACGGCCACTCCGGTCGCAGGTATCCCATCCAGCGGAAATTCGACTCGACTGCGCCCCAAAGCCTGGCACCGTGGACCGATATGACGATCAACGCGAGCGACGCACTCGACAAACTACTGGCGATCGAGGAGATCAAGCAGCTCTTCGCTGCCCGCCTGCGGTGCATGGACAACAAGGAATGGAACCGCTACGCGGGCTTCCACACAGATGACGTGGTCAGCGATTCATGGGCCAGTCCCGATGCTGCCCCGCAGACCGACGCCTCCAAATCCGGCAAACAGGTGACCGGTTCGCAGGCGTTGGCCGCGGCTATTCGGAGCACGCTCGACGGCGCGGTGACGGTCACCAGCGTGCACCACGGCCACACCCCGGAGATCACGCTGACTTCGCCGACCACCGCCACCGGAATCTGGGCGATGGAGGACAAACTGTGGTGGACCAACGCGGCCACCAGCACGACCGAGCACCTTCATGGATACGGCCACTACCACGAGGAATACCGCCTCGAGGACGGCCGGTGGTTGATCAGCTACCGGAATCTGACCCGCCTGCGCGTCGACTCGACCCCGGGGTTCCACGACCGCTAGGACCGCAAGGACCGCAAGGACCGCATCCGACGGCAGGTGGCGTGCTCAGGCTCTACTTGGACTTCTTAGCTTCCCGCGCAGCATTTCTCGCTGCAAGATCCTCGGCATCGAGCTTGTCTGCCTGCTCCAGCGTGGGCGCACTACCGCCGAGGCGAGCGGGGACCCAATACGCGCCAGGCTCGTGGTCGTAATCCTCCTGCAGAGCCAGCAGCATCTCCTGCATCACCGAATGCAGCTTCTCGGTGAGTTCACTCGGTGGACCGACCGGCTCGATCGGCTTGCCGACCGCAATGGAGATGGGAGTGTTGGTGCGTCCCAATCGCTTCGGGAAGCCCTTGGTCCAGACTCGCTGCGCACCCCAGATGACCGTCGGAATGATCGGCACGCCGGCCTCGATCGCCATTCTCGCCGCACCTGACTTGAACTGCTTGATCTCGAAGCTGCGACTGATGGTGGCCTCCGGGTACACCCCGACCAGCTCGCCCTTGCGCAGATCCGCGACAGCAGCCTGGTAGGAATCCGCACCTGCCCCGCGGTCCACTGCTATGTGCTTCAGCGACCGCATGATCGGACCCGAGATCTTGTTGTCGAACACTTCCTTCTTGGCCATGAAGCGGATGTACCGCTTCACCGTGCGCACCGGCAGGCCGGCATAGGTGAAGTCCAGGTATCCCGTGTGGTTGACGGCGATGACCGCGCCACCGGTGGCAGGGATGTTCTCCTCACCCACAACCTTGAATTTCAAGCCTTCCAACGCGAAGACCACACGAGCGATGCCGATGACAGATCGATAGACGGGTTCCACAGTCGGCTAGCGTAGTCGCTGGAAGACCCAGGGGAGAAGAAGCAGTCGGAAGGTCAGCTGTAGATGAGTTCGCGTAGAGGCATAGTTTTCGCAAGTGTGGGACTGTTCGGGGCAGTTCTCACGCTCACCGCATGTGGGGGTGACGGCCAGCAGGGCATTCCCACCGAGACACGCTCGGCAACGGCAACGCCGCCCGCCACCACACCGCCCGCGACCACGCCTCCACCGGCAGGCCCGGCCGTCGGGGAGGTCCCGACGAACCCCGAAGCCGCCGGAGCCTTACGGGCATTCCTCACCGACCTCGATGCAGGCGGCGTCCCCGCGGTAACGGAAAAGTGCTGGGCGGTTCCGCCGACCGAAATCCCAGCCCGATACAGCGACGTCGCGGCAATCCTCGACGCGGCCAAGGCCCCCGGCGTCGACGGGCAGTATGCGGTCACCTGGAGCAGCCCCACCATCACGCTCAGCGTCAAGCGCAGCGAAATAGCGTCGGGATACGCGTGTCCAGCGGTTTCTCCGACAGGATCGCCAGGGCCGTACAGCGATACCGAAGCCGAATACACCGTCGCGCGGTATCTCGGCCGCTTCACGGGCACCCCGGTGAACCCCGCGGACCTCGAGGGCAACTACCCGCTCGTATGCGACGCCATGGCCATCTGGGACCCACAGGGCACCGGAGCACCAACGGTGCCGCCGCTGGCGAACAATCCCGGCAGGCTCACCGGATCGGCGTCGTACAACCCCGAGAGCGTCTATGTAGCAGCACGCGACGGTGTCTACACCACGGTCTACGCCGACGTCACCGACGTGTCCGGTGTCGAACAGAACAGGATCTTCACCCTGACGATCGGGTCCAACGGTTACTGCATCGGTGACGTCGTGTGAGGGTGGGCCCGCCTGTGCCCGCCCGCTTGCCCGCGCCCGCCCGCTTGAATGGCCCATTCATACGATCAGATAGCTTCAGGGCGCCGTTCATGCGGTCTGGCGCACCCAAATCTGCGCGACGGGGAGGAAATCTGTGATAACTCTGGGCATCGACACCAAGGTTCTACTGCTGCTTTCGGGACTGATTCTGCTCTGGGCGTTGGCGCTGGGGGTCTGGAAATTCCGGCAGATGGCGACATCGCCGACGGCTCTGGCGCACCCCTACGTCGACATCGCGCACCGTGCGGCTCTGATGTACTCGTTCGCGACACTCGTCCTCGCCGCACTCACCGAATTCAGCTCGGTCCCGACGGCGGTGAACCTCACGGCCGGTCTCGTCGCCGTCTTCTTCTTCGTCGCCGCCATCGGAAGCTACATGGTGCACGGATTTTTGAAGGACACCGACAATCAATTCGAACATCCAGTCCGCGGGACACACGCTTTCATGTGGGCACTGATCGGCGGCGAAATCGGCGGTACGGCCGTTCTGCTCGCCGGTTTCGTTGTGGGACAGTTCTTCTGACCGCTTCGATGGTCCATTCATACGATCAGATAATTTGAAAGCACCATTCAAGCGCACGATCTGACTACTCTCTAACCCATGACACACGTGGTGGTCGCTGGTGCCGGCCTGGGTGGAATTGCCTGCGCACACGAACTGGCGCACAAAGGTGTTTCCGTCACCATCGTCGACCGCAACGATTATCACCAATTCCAACCGTTGCTCTATCAGGTTGCGACGGCGCAGTTGCCTGCCGTCGACGTCGCACGACCGCTCGCAACGATCTTCGAAGGCTTCGAGAACGTCCGAGTGGTTCAGGCAGAGATCAGCACCCTGGATTTTCCCTCACTGTCACTCACCGCCGCAGGCGAGAAGATCTCGGGCGACTATCTGGTTGTCGCGGCTGGAGCGCGCGCCAACTTCTTCGGAACGCCCGGCGCAGAGGAATTTTCGTTCCCGCTGTACTCCGTCGCCGACGCCGAGAAGCTTCGTCACCACGTCAGCGAGGTGCTGCGCGGTGAACACGATCCACTCGACGTCGTCATCGTCGGAGGCGGGCCGACCGGCGTCGAGACCGCGGGCGCATTCGCCGAACTGTTCACCGCTCTGCGCAAGATGAATCATCCAGGCGGTCGCGGGGAGGCCTGGCTCATCAACCACGGGCCGGCGTTGCTGGCGCCGTTCAGTGAACGCTCGCACGTCTACGCACACGACAAGCTGATCGAACACGGCGCGAAAGTTCGCCTCGGGGTCGGCGTCACCGCAGTCGATGCCGGTGGCGTCGTGCTCAGTGACTCCACCCGCATCAACTCGCGGACCGTCATCTGGGCCGGCGGCGAATCCGCGGCACCGGTGGCCGCGACCGGCGACACGAAGCCCGGGAGCGGCGGGCGATTGGACGTACTGGCCGATCTCACGGTCCCGAGATTCGACAACGTCTACGCCGTCGGCGACGTGGCGAACATTACCGACGTAGACGGAAAGACGTTGCCCCAGTTGGGTTCGGTCGCTCAGCAAGCAGGGATCTGGGCCGCCCACAACATTATGCTGACCATCGCGGGAAAACATCGGAAGGTGTTCCAGTACAAGGACAAGGGCATCATGGCGATGATCGGCCGCGGGGCCGCCGTCGCAGAGGTCTGCGCGCACCGACATCAGGTGGAGGGGCCACTCGCATTCGCGGCGTGGCTCGGCGTCCATGCCGCACTACTGAGCGGCGCCCACAGCAAGATCGACGCTTTCCTGTCCTGGGCGTGGGACTACTTCGACAGCGATCACGCCGCGATCGTCGAGTGCCACGGAAATCCGAAGCGGATCGCCTGGGCCGACGACGTGAAGCCGACCATCTGACACGTCTCTAGCGCAGGACATCCGTTCCGACGAACGGCACCAAAGCTTCCGGCACCCGAACGGTCCCGTCTGCCTGCTGGTGATTCTCCAGGATCGCGACGATCCACCGCGTCGTGGCCAATGTTCCGTTCAGCGTCGCCGCAATCTGCGGCTTGCCATTGTCGTCGCGGTACCGAACGCCCAGGCGTCGAGCCTGGAAGGTGGTGCAGTTCGACGTCGAGGTCAGCTCGCGGTAGGCATTCTGCGTCGGCACCCAAGCCTCGCAGTCGAACTTGCGCGCCGCCGAGGACCCGAGATCGCCACCGGCGACGTCGATGATTCGGTACGGAAGTTCCACTGCCGCAAGCATTTCGCGTTCGAATTCGAGAAACTTTCGATGCTCGGCCGCTGCATCCTCGGGCTTGATGTAGGAAAACATCTCGATCTTGTCGAACTGGTGAACGCGGATGATCCCGCGAGTGTCCTTGCCGTACGAACCCGCTTCGCGACGAAAGCACGTCGACCAGCCCGCGTAGCGCTTCGGGCCGTCGGACAGGTCGAGGATCTCGCCTGCGTGGTAGCCGGCCAGCGCAACTTCCGACGTGCCGACGAGATACAGATCGTCGGCTTCGAGTCGGTAGATCTCATCGGCGTGCGCCCCCAGGAATCCGGTTCCCGCCATGATCTCCGGCCGCACCACCACCGGCGGGATCATCATGGTGAACCCGTTCTTGACGGCCTTCTGCGCTGCCAACTGCAACATCCCCTGCTGTAGCAACGCGCCGTAACCAGTCATGAAGTAGAACCGCGAACCCGACACCTTCGCGCCGCGTTCCATGTCGATCAGCTTCAGCGACTCACCGAGCTCGAGGTGATCCTTCGGCTCGAAGTCGAACGTCGGGATCTCACCGACGGTTTCCATCAACACGAAATCGTCCTCACCGCCGGCGGGAGCTCCCTCTTCGACGACGTTCGACAAGGCGCGTTGCGCGCTGTCCACCGCGGCATCTGCCTCGTTCTGGCGCGCCTCCGCAGCTTTGACCTTCGCCGCGAGCTCGGACGACCCTGCCAGCAACGCAGGACGCTCCTCCGCTGACGCTTTCCCGACGCGTTTGCCGAGGGCCTTCTGCTCGGCGCGGAGCTGATCGCCGGCGAGCACTGCGGCCCGTCGGGATGCATCGGCGTCGAGTAGCACGTCGACTAGCGCGGGATCTTCTCCACGGGTGCGCTGTGAGGCACGGACGACATCGGGATTTTCACGAAGAAACTTCAGGTCGATCACGAGCAAAACCTTACTTGCCGAGCAAGTTCAGGTAGTCCTCGCGTCCGAACATGCGCGCCGCGTCGATGGCCGACGGATGACCGCCGTGCGGATCCGCTCCACCCTCGACCAGCTCTCGCACCGCCTCGTCCTCCCCCTTGAAGACCGCGCCCGCGAGGGGAGTCTGGCCCTTCTCATTCGGCCGATTCACATCGGCACCCCTGCCGACCAGCATGCGAACAGTGCGCGGGTGACCGTGATAGGCCGCCAACATGACCAGGGTGTCCCCCGCCTCGTTGTTGAGGTCGACCGGTACACCGGCGTCCAAATATGCCTTCAAGGACTCGGCATCACCGTCGCGGGCCATCGTGAACAGTCGGCCCGCAAGCTCGGCGATGTCAGCACTGGTCTCCTCGGGGTCTGTCATAGGAACCGAAGATACTCGGGCATGATGGAGTTGATGTCCACCAGCGATCCGGCCCGGCCGGGGAAACCCACAACGACACGCAACCCGCGCACAGTGTCGGCGCACGTTGCGCGCCGGGGACTCGTCTTTGTCGCTGTGGGGGCCGTCGCGGCTGCTGCGGTCACGCTCTCCGTGTCCGACGGCTTCTCGCAACCGGAGAAGATCGCCACCCACTCGGCCGCCGGCCCTGCGACGTCAGGTGCCGTCACGGCCAAGACGTTCGGCTCGGCCGATCCAGGCACGTGCCTGCAGTGGACGCCGACCGATGACCCCGAGACCGACCGACAGGACCTCGCCGAAGTTTCCTGCGCCGATCCACATCGATTCGAAGTAGCAGTCGACGTCGATCTAAGTGTCTATCCAGGGCTCGAGTTCGCTCCGAACTCGATGTATCCGGGCGCACAACGGTTCGGGCAGCTACGCGACGAGCATTGCGTCGATGCCGTCGACGACTACCTGGGCGCCAAGTTCGATCCGAGCGGCAAGTTCAGTGTCGGCCTGATGTTCCCCAGCGAAGCAGGATGGGCATCGGGCGAACGGACGTTGCGGTGTGGAATCCAGCAGTCCACCAACACGGGAATTCCGCAGGAGATGACCGGCTCGGTACTCGATTTGGATCAATCGAACGTGTGGGAGCCCGGCACCTGCATCGGCATCCTGCAGAACGTGCCCGCAGATCCGGTCGACTGCAGCGCGCCCCACGCCTTCGAGGTGGTCGCGGTCGCAGACCTGAGCCAACAGTTTCCGAACGGAATCCCCAAAGAGGCCGACCAGGACGCCTACCTCACGACGGTCTGCACCGACGCCGTGAATGCATACCTCGGCTCCCCTACCGCGCTGCGGGACAAGACGCTGACGCTGTTCTGGGACAACATCGACGTCACCAGTTGGCTGGCCGGTAGCCGTCAGGTCAGCTGCTCGATAGGCAGTGAGCTCGACACGGGCGGGTTCGCGACGATCATCGGACCCGCACAGGGCGACATCCTCATCAACGGTCAACCGCCGTCACCGCCGCCGTCGGCCCCGGACGGTCGGGCACTCCCCACGCCGCTGCCCGGTGCGGCCCCGATCACGTCGGGAGGATGACATTCCTACCGATATGAGCCGCGCCGACTTCGAAAACGCCGTCGGCGACGCCCTCGACACGCTTCCGCCGGACATCACCGACCGCATGGACAACGTCGTCATTCTCGTCGAGGAAGAGCACCCCACCGAGGACATCCTCGGCCTGTACGAGGGGGTCGCGCTCACCGACCGCTACGAGTACAGCGGGCACCTACCGGACGTCATCACCATCTACCGTCGCCCGATTCTGGACATGGTCGACGACGCCGAGACTGCCCGACGCGAGATCGCGATCACCGTCGCCCACGAGGTGGGGCATCATTTCGGCATCGACGACGAGCGCTTGCACGAACTGGGTTTCGGGTAGTTCCCCCGCCGCTTGAATGGTCGATTTCAAGACATCTGATCGTATGAATGGACCATTCAAGCGGGCTGGGGCGGGCCCGACGCCTACGCCGCGACCGACTCCCGCGCCTTGCTGACGGCCCGATCGGTAAGGAACGCGAACGCCAGGCCGAGCGCGATCCACAGCGTCGCCTGCGTCGCCAGGGAGGACAGTCGGAACTCCCACAGCAGTGTTGCCGGGAAGTCCGCGCCGACCTCGTTGATCGTGGGCAGCAGTACGTATCCCAGGCCTACCACGACGAGGAACGCCGCCAGCGGAGCCGCGATCCGAACGGCAAGCGAACTGTGCGACGCCACTGTTTTGGCGACGTAGAGTCCGATTGCTACCGCCAACAACCCGAGAACGACCGAGGCGAGCCACAGCCAGGTGCGCTGGTTGATGGTGTCGGGGTCGCCCACGGCAGGTGGATTGGCCGGATATTTGAAGAACGGGACAGCTTCGATTGCCAGCCAACCGAGCGCGCCTGCAGCGATGGCGAGCGTCGTCCCGGACAGTGAGGTGAACCGTCGCGTGTAGTGCAGCACCGTCGCGAAGATCGCACCGAGCGCGAGTCCGGCCAGTCCGGTTGCGAGGAAAAGCCCTGCACGCTGACCGTCACGGCTGACGAGCGCATCTTCTTCGTCGTGCGAATGTGCGCCCGGGGTGGCTTCGACGTGCTCGGCCGCACCTGCCGCCTCTTCGATGGCGATGGCCGAATCCACGTGCGGCTCACCGATGACGAACGCGATGGTGCCGGCGAGCAGACCGGCGATGAGACCCGCCAGGAGTCCGCGGACGAGCAACTGGAGATAGGTCCCCTGCAAGGTGGTCACACGCGGGGACGACGTGGTCAGTGACACGGGAGACCCAGCAGGTGGCGTCCGTCGTGCATCAGTTCGTGCATGTACATTCCACTACGTGAAATGGCGCCTTGGTCGAAACCGACCAGGTACAGCACGACGAATGCGAGGAGCACCACCGCCGCGACGACGACTGCGAGGGCAGCCGACTCCGTGGCGTTGCTGGGATTGTGAACTATGGCCATGATGGAATGCCTCCTGGGATTGTGCGTCCCTTTCGAACCGAAGCGATGTGTCAGTTTTCTGGCTCTCGGAACCGCTGAGGTCCGATCACAGTGGCGCAACCGCTCCGGATTCACACCGGAATTGCCTGCACACATCGCGCTTACCCGCGAACTCTGGCACCGATCTCAGCCCGGTGTCAATCGGAACCAGGGTGCAATGAGCCCATGATTGGACAGGAGTGCTCGATGCCGTCGACAGTGACGCGACTCTCGCTGGTCAGTCATGGCACGACCGAGGCAATGCGTCGCGCCAGGTTCCATTCGGACGAACCGGTCGATTCGGGCGGGCTGAAGCGGTTGGAGAAACTCACCTTCGACTCGGATGCCGAGATGACCATGATCGCCCCGGAGCGGCGAACTCGACAGACTGCGGCGGTACTCGGCGTACAGGGAGCCATCGTCGCCGACCTCGCCGACCTCGACTTCGGCGAATGGACCGGCCGAACGATGGATGACCTCGACGAATCCGAGCTGGTGGGGTGGCTCACCGACACCTCCACCGTCCCACCCGGTGGTGAATCGATCGACGCACTGTTCGACCGCATCGGGCAATGGATGAACAGGGTGGCGACCGAGCGGCGTCGACTGCTGGCGGTCACGCATCCTGCTGTCGTCCGAGCCGTCGTCGTCACAGCACTCGACGCGCCGTCGTCCTCGTTCTGGCGGGTGGACATCCCACCCGCGACGGTGACGAATCTGAACTTCCGAGGTGGGCGATGGACCCTTCGGTCTACGGCAGAAAAAATCACCTGAGCTTTTTTACGCGGAGTGGAACCGATTGCCCAGTGCCGTCGTCAAAGTTCTACGAGAGCGAAATTTTCGCTGCGTGACGAAGGAGTGGGGTTATGCCCGGAAATGTGCGCGTCGACCCGGTTGCCCTCGAGGCCGCCGCCGCCGAGTTGGATGCCCTGGCAGCTCGGCTTCAGGCGAGTCTGACGGCCGCATCGCTACCCATTCAAGTCACACCCTCCGGCAGCGAGGAAGTCTCACTCCTCGCCAATCGCTACTTTCTTCGCGCTGCGGGTTCGTTCACTCCCGCTGCCACCGACGCCATCGGCGAACTGATCGAGGCTGCTGCCGCATTGCGGGCACAGGCGTCCGCGTACCGAGATGTCGACTTCGAACACGGTCGGGCACTGACAATCTGAAGAGCTGACCACCTTCACGCACTGACTATCGACGAGCACTGACGGGGCTGGGTAAATGACGGGGCTGGGTAAATGACGGGGCTGGGTAAATGACGAGGGAGATGTTGTGACACTGGGCGTAACGGGGGTCGTGTGGCTACCACGTACCGCGACAGTCAATTCAGGGGCGTTGCTGCTCGGAACCGGTCCGGCCCCGCTGATCGGTGCCGCGGGTGCGTGGGGGTCGGTTGCGGCCGCCTATACCGACGCGTCGATCACAGTGGGTCGGGTCATGGCTCTTCTCGCTGCCGGCTGGGAAGGTGAGGCGTCCAATGCCGCCCAGGCTCGCTTCGGCGGATTCCTGGCGTGGACGCAGGGTGCGGCAACGCGTGCCACCGAGATCAGCGGACACGCTCTCGCCGAGGCTGCGGCCTATACGACTGCGGTCGCTGCGATGCCGAATCCGGTCGAGATAGCTGCTGTGAAGTCCGCCAAAGTTGCCGCGTACAGCTCCGGTGGCGCACTGAACGGCAGCGCCGAGGCGCTCGAAGTGGCGGACACCGCGCTCGACATTCGGGCTGCGCTCGTCATGGACGCCTACGAAGCTGCGACGACGCCATTGGCCATCACGATCTCCTTCGATCGGCCGCCCGAGATCGTCAACGACACGTCCGGTGGTCCCTCCGGGCCCAACGGCAGTATCGCCAGGGGCACCTCATACGAGGAAACGAAAGCATTCGGGTTCAGTGCTCACACCTCACCCGCGCAGGCGGCTATCGCCGCAGCCGCAGCAGCAGGTCAGAATCCTGCATTGGTGGCTGCGGCGGGGCAGGTCGCCGGCTCTGCGGGTTCGATCGCCGGCTCCAGCGTCACCACCGTTGCGTCCGCCGCCACGAACGTCGGCGGATCCGCGGTGTCGACGTTCATGAACTCACAGAACTCTTCGCAGGGCTCCGCAGGTTCACCGCTCGCGGCTGCAGGCAGAGCCGATGCTGGAGCACCGGGATCGGCGGCAACGCGAGCAATGTCCTTCGGGTCCATCGGTTCCACCGGGTCAGCGGGCACCGGCGGAGTCGGCTTCGGCCGGGTGTCGAGCGGCCTCGGCAGCACCGCTTTCGGGGCTCCCAACGGACCGGGCGGCGCGTCCTCGGCGGCAGGCAGTGAGCGCCTTCTGGCAGGCGCCAACGGCTCGGGTGTGTTCGGGGTGGGCACGAACGATGCTGCAGCCACGGCCCGTGGTGCCGGTGGTCCGGCGTCAGCGGCCGGGGCCCAGGGTGACGAGGACGAAGAGCACAGGACGCCCGGTTATCTGAAGCAATTCGAGCACTTCGGTGACGGCCGCACGGTTGCACCGTCGGTCATCGGCGCGGAACCTGCATGGAACGATCGTTGATCGACTTGGGGACTCGACCTCTCGGCCACACCGTTCCTTCCGCCGAGCTCGACGCCGATCGGATGGACTACCTCGTCGAGGCCCTCGGAATCGTCGAGCTACCGGTAGTGCTGAATGTGTTCCCGCGGTTCGATGGGGCTGCCGAGCAAGCGGCCGCGCTTCGGCGTGGGTACGAGGGTCTCGATCACGATGGATTGTTGCCCGAGGGGCGCGTTCATCCCGACCTCGAGATGTGGTTGCGGGTTCTGGATCGGCCGCGGTGGTTCATCGCTGCGCGACTGATCAACAGACCCTTCACCAGCGATACTTCGATGACCCGGATCGCTTTGGCGTCCAACGAGAGCGGTTCGGTCCTCGCGGTGACTTCGGGTGGGTTGCTCCGCCTACGCGCATCGGTCGGGGATCCGGCGCAGGAACTGCTCGATGCACTGGGCGTGAGAAGGCCGTTCGAGTTTCACGGAATCGCCGCTCCGACAGATCTTCTGGCGGAGGCGCTCGACGGCGCAACGACCGATCGCGTCGCCACCTCGGCGAGACTCTCCCACATCGGAATCGAGGACTCGGCAGCTTCCGACGTCGCCGCAGCCATGAGCACGTGCTCGGCCCACGCCGAGATCACCTCGGTCACAGTCGGTTCCGGAGTCCGGACCATCGGGCATAATCCGGTTGCGTTCTTCGACACTCGGCGTGGCCGGATCGTGGCGACGTCGAGCATGGCAGCGGACGGTCGACAGTGGACGTCTTTGTCGCCTGGTTCGGATGGACGCGTGCGATCTGCGATCGAGGAGCTCATCACAGGCGCGGCCGGCTGATCAGCGCGGTCAGCTGATCGGATCGTCGAGCGTGTGGCTGCCTTTGCCTTGAAACGGCAGAACGAAGCTCCCCCAGCGGACGCATGCCCAGCCGCCGCCGGCAAGTGGTGCGAGCTCGACGGTCCCGGTGTTGTCGAGGTGGTTGTCTGCGGCGAATGCGCCGTCCACACCGCCCAATACGCCACCGACCAGTCTGATGGCAGCACCGTGCCCGACCACCACCACATCGCGTGGATCGTCCTCGAGCAGGTACTGCTCGCGTAGCTGCTCGAGGACCGGCACGTAACGGCCCAGAACGCTGCGGCCGGTCTCACCGCCCGGCACCTGTGCGTCGAGATCACCACCGAGCCATGCGCCGTAGACGGCGGTGAATCCGTCGTGCGCTTCCTTGTCGGTGCGATCTTCCCAATCGCCTGCGGAGGCTTCCTGCAGGCCATCACGCTCGAGCATCATCGAGGACGTTGCCAGCGCTATGTGCTCGGCGGTTTGACGTGCGCGCAGCGCAACCGAGGACACGAGCACCGAGGGCGGTCTCCCGGCTATGGACTGCCCGTATTTCCGCGCCTGCTCATGACCGAAATCGGTGAGGGCGGCCCCGGGCGGCCGCGTGTCCAACCTTTTGGCCACGTTGCCGAACGTCTGGCCATGTCGGACGAGGATCAGCTTGCCCGTCATCTGTCCCCTTTTCCGGCGCGCAATCCCGCCAACCACTCGATCTCCTTGTCCAACGACGGGGGCGTCCTTCCTGTTCCCGTGGCGACAGGCCAAGATCCGAGGTATCGAAGTTCCATCTTCCGATGCAACGCTCCGAGAGCTTCGGACACGGCGGGATCCTCGATGTGTCCGACGCAATCGACGTAGAACCGGTAGGTCCCGAATTCGGTTCGGGTGGGACGTGATTCGATTCTGGTGAGGTCGATGTCCCGGATCCCGAACTCCGACAGAGCGCCGAGCAGAGCCCCGGGCTGATTGTCCGGCATCAACACCACCGCGGTGCGATCCGCTCCGGTGGGGGCGAGCGCAGGACGTGGGGCTCCGACGAGGACGAACCTAGTGCGCGCATTGCCGACGTCGGCGACACCGTGGGCCAATGCGGGGAGTCCGAGGCGTTCACCCGCGAGGACCGTCGATACTGCGGCATCCGCGAGTCCTGCAGCGACGTCCTCGGCGGCGCCGGCGTTGGACGAGGCGAACTGCACCTCCACACCGGGGAGGTTCGCGTCGAGCCATTGCCGAATCTGGTTTGCGGCAATGGGATACGCGCGGATTGTTCGAACCTCGGCCAGCGTCATGCCGGGTGCACCGAGGATCGAGAAGGCCACCTCGATCTCGGTCTCGGCGAGAATCTGCAATCTCGATCCGACGGCGAGAGCGTCCAGAGTCGGCGGAACCGACCCCTCGACCGAGCTCTCGATCGGCACGACGGCTGCCACCACATCACCGTCGCGAACCGCCTGCAACGTCGCCGGAGGGCTCGTCATCGGGACTCGTTCGACCTCTCCGGTGAGACCGAGTTCGTCGAGAACGCCAAGTGAAGTGAATTGACCGAGGGCCATCTCGGTGAATGTTCCCGATGGACCGAAGTACGCGATTGCAGGCACGATCCGAGGCTACTGGGTCCGCTGAAGCGTCAGATCAATCAGTCTGCAAGAAGGCCGGCTGCAAGAAGGCCAGCAGCGAGAAGGACTGCGTGCGCGCCGACCGCGTCGTCCACTTCGATGCCGAGCAACACCGTTCGCACTGCTTCGGCCGCCTCCGGTCGTAGCGCGATCAGAGCATCGATGTCCGGTTCGGCCAGCGCTCGCAGGATGTCGTCGCCCCGAAGTGCAGCGACGGTGGCCGCGAGAATCGCGAGTACCTCTTCGCCCGATCGCGCGCGAGCGGAGAATCCGGTTTCGGCGTGCGCGACCACCGCAAGGACATCGGCGATCCGACGCGGAGATTCCCACGCTCCGAACCCAGGAGTGCGATGTGCGTCGACGATCGCCGTCACCGTCTCCATGACGTCGCCCTCGGTCAGATCAGGAAAGACCACCAGCGGCGACGGCAGCCGCAGCGACGTGGCTTCCGCGAGCGTGTCCTCGCGTACGTTCACGTGGTACCTGACCACCTCGTACGACGCATGCCGATTGTTCCGAAGATCGTCTGGATCTATGTCGAGTTCGACGACGATCCGACCGAAGTTCTGCTCGGTTCGCAACGAAGCCAGGACCGAGGCGTCGACGACCGGGGGGCCGGTGGTGACGGCGTCGGGACAGCTCGAAACTTCAGCGGCGGTGCGGCATCGCTGCTGCAGCAGCCCGGCGACGAGCGCCTGCGGATCGGGCCGGTGGGGCGCACCCAGAGTGAGTGGAATGGACACCGTTACACGGTAGACCGGGGAACTTCGCGCCGAACACTTGCGATCAAGGCAAGCGTCAACTAACTTAGGTTTGCCTCACCTACTAGGCACTCGCATCGGAGGACCCATGATCGGCGCAACCACCACCGGACCGTCTACCGCTGAACGAGTCCGCAGCGCCTGCGCGCGTGCGGAAGGTGCAAGGCTGGCGATCGAGGGAAGCGAACCTGTAGTCACCCTGCTTCATCACTTGCGCTCGAACGGCGAAGTCATCGTTGCGGTGCCGGAGGATTCGGAAGTAGCCACACTCGCCTGCCGACCTTCCGGCGCCGGAGTGCCCGCAGTCCTCGAGCTGACCGATCATGCACCGCTGGAGCTGCGCGAATCGGTCCGCTCACTGGTGTGGCTGCGCGGGGAGCTTCGACCGGTACCAGCCTCCCTCATGCGGCCGATGGCCGGCGCCGTAGCGGCCGAACACCCGCACCCAGCCTTGCTCGACATCGGCCACGGAACGATCCTTCTCCGCCTGATCCTGTCGTCTTCGGTGGTCGCCGACAGTACCGGCGCCGAACCGGTCGACGTCGTGGACCTCCTCGCCGCCGAGCCCGACCCCTTCGGGGAGGTGGAGACGAGCTGGCTGCAGCACCTCGACATCGACCATCCCGAGCTCATCGATCAGCTGGCCAGAAGACTGTCGCCGTCGCTACGTCGGGGCCGAATCCGGCCGCTGGGGATCGATCGGTACGGGATCAGCCTGCGCATCGAGAGCGACCACGGCGACAACGACGTTCGGTTGCCTTTCACCCAGCCCGTAGACGACAGCATGGCGTTGAGCCGTGCTCTCCGAGTACTCGCCGGATGCCCATTTCTGAACGGACTGCGAGCTCGCAGCTGAGAACTCCGGTCGACAGGGCACACTCGTTACGTGATCGCCCTCAAAGGCTGGCTGTCGCCACCCACGCCTGACACCGGCCCACCACCGGACCCGACCGAGCGACGAGCGATCAAGATCGAGATTGCGATCGTTCTGCTGGTCACGTTCGGGCTCAGCGGACTGAGCAGCATCCTCTCGCTCGTCGAGGACGCAATGGTCGCGGGCAGCCTGTCGGAACAAACCGTCGCGCTGAACACCTCGAGTTCGAGCCTCGGGATCATCGATCTGCTCTACCAACTTCTACGTATCCTCCGGCTCTGCGCCTGGGGCACTCTCGGGATGTATCTGCTGTGGCGGGCCGGCCTGGGGCCTCGCCTCATCGGCCTTGCGAGGCCGCGGTGGAAAAGCGACACCTTGCCCGGCCTGGGTCTGGCGGCACTGATCGGCATCCCCGGACTGCTGCTCTACCTCGTCGCCAACGCCCTCGGCCTCAATCTCACTGTCGTGCCGAGCACGATCGACGAGCACTGGTGGCGAATCCCAGCTCTCGTTGCATACGCATTCGCCAACTCGGCTGCCGAAGAAATCATCGTGGTCGCGTATCTGATCTCCCGGTTGCGACGCCTCGGATTCAGCGAGAATTCGTCATTGCTCGCATCGGCGCTACTACGCGGGTCCTATCACCTCTACCAGGGCTTCGGGGGCGGCATCGGCAACCTGGCCATGGGCCTCGTGTTCGGAAGGTACTGGCAGAAGACCAGCCGACTATGGCCGCTGCTCATCGCACATGCATTCATCGACATCGTCGCGTTCGTCGGTTACACCGCCTTGCGTGGCCATCTCTCATGGCTTCCGTAGGTAGAGTCGATCCGTGAACGACGACCAGCGGAACAGAGGGAACCCTCGACAAGGTCCTCCTCCCGGCCAGCGGCCGCCTCCCCCTGGTTATCGGCCACCACCCCAGAACCGGCCGCCGGCACCCCAGAACCGGCGCTCCCCACTCCCACCGCCTCCCGAGGGCACTCAAGTCATCCGCCGGGACGGTCGGCCACAGCAGCAGGCCTGGTCCCAGGCTCCCGAGCCCGGCACGGCGTCACGCCCACCGAATCCGACGCAGCATTATCCGCGCGATCCGGGCTGGGCCCCTCGCCAGACTCCACAGCCCTATACCGAGCAGGGCTACGGCGCGGAACCACCACGACGAAGGACCCCGCCTCCCCCACAACGCTCACCCAGGCGTCCGGAGCCGGCAAAACCTCCACGTGTGCGCAAAAAGCGTCACTGGGGTCGACGGTTCGGTCTTGTCTTTCTCGTGTTGGCACTGCTGCTCGGCGGACTCGTCTACTTCGTCGACAGCTCACTGACCCGCGTGGACGCTCTGAGCAACTACGACGGCCGCGTCGCCGATACCCCAGGCACCAATTGGCTGCTCGTCGGGTCCGACAGCCGTGCCGGCATGACGCCCGAGCAGGAAGCTGCGTTGGCGACGGGCGGTGAAGTAGGGCCGAGTCGTACCGACACGATCATTCTGATTCACATTCCCGAAGGCAGCGGCGCTACCACGATGGTCAGCCTGCCCCGTGACTCCTACGTCTCGGTACCGGGCAATGGGCAGAACAAGCTCAACGCATCGTTCGCGTTGGGAGGTCCTCCGCTGCTGGTACAGACCGTCGAGGGTGCCACCGGGGTACGCATCGACCACTACGCAGAGATCGGGTTCGGTGGTTTCGCCGGGATCGTCGACGCGCTCGGCGGTGTCGACGTGTGTCTCCAGTCCGCCATCGACGATCCGCTGGCCGGCATCAGCCTGCCTGCAGGCTGCCAGGAGTTGGCCGGATCCGACGCGCTCGGCTTCGTACGTTCACGCGCAACCGCACTCGCCGACATCGATCGAATGAACAATCAGCGTCAGTTCATGTCGGCCCTGCTGGCGAAAGCGACCAGTCCGGCTACCTATCTCAATCCACTGCGCATCTGGCCGTTGATGAAGGACACCGCCTCCTCGCTCAGCGTGGACGAGGGCGACCACTTCTGGAATCTTGCGTCGCTGGCATGGGCCATGCGCGGCGACCTGGTCACGACGACAGTCCCCGTCGCCGGCTTCGAAGACTCCGACGTCGGCAACGTCCTGCTGTGGGACAACGATCGCGCATCCCAATTCTTCGACGCACTGGCGCAGGACCGGCAGATTCCGCAGGATTTGTTGACAAGCGGTCCATGACCACCGAAATCTGCAGAGGACCCGGGCCCGAACGGGCGAAAAAATACGTCGATTCTTACGCGGGAAAAAGTAAAGAGTTAGGTAGATCTAATGTAGGCAACCGTGGCCTCAATAAGGCTGAGCTTGCATGACAATGCCCTCTGACCAGGCTATTCTCTACGATATGAGCGCTGACATCAAAGACACCACACATTCGAAATTCCACGCACTTCTGCGTGACCAGATCCGCAACGAATTCAACGCCTCGCACCAATACATTGCCACGGCAGTGTATTTCGACAATGCCGATCTCCCACAGTTGGCCAAGCACTTTTACGCACAGGCCGTAGAAGAGCGCAACCACGCGATGATGATCGTCCAGTACTTCCTCGACCGCGACATCACCGTCGAGCTCACCGGTGTCGATCCGTCGAAGTCCGTCTTCACCGACGCACGCGAGCCCATCGCGCTGGCCCTCGCACAGGAGGAGACCGTCACCGAGCAGATCATCCAGCTCGCGAGCACGGCCCGCGAAGAGGGCGACTACGTGGGCGAGCAGTTCATGCAGTGGTTCCTCAAGGAGCAGGTCGAAGAGGTTGCGAGCATGACGACGCTGCTCAACATCGCTGACCGCGCAGGCCACAACCTGTTCGATCTGGAAGAGTTCGTCGCCCGCGAGATGAGCAGTCCAGCAGCACCGGACACCAGCGCACCGCGACCTGCAGGCGGCTCCCTGTAGAAATTTTCGACGCGCTCTACTGAATGTGGAAGCTATGCCCAATGGCATAGCTTCCACATTCAGTTTCAGCGTAATGGTTCGAGCGCAATGTCAGCGCAGAGTTACCTGACGGCCACGAAGCCCATCGCGAGAGCGCAACTGCTCGGACGTCAGAGGGCCGTCCACAGTGAGTGCCTCGTTCAACTTCTCACCGAATGTCACGGCCGGCAAAGACCACTCGGTCGGATGCATTTCGGGATCGAGATCGAACACCGGAACCAACAGGCCGTGCGCACGGAACGAACCGGCGTACCGCGAGCCTTCACCCAACGTCAAATCCCCTGCCGCATGCAGGCGAGCGAGCGCCAGCATCAGATCGTCCTCGCTCTCCGGACGAACCCACCGCAGATGCGCCTTGGCCCCCGCATCGACCCACCACGCAGCGACGAGACCGTCGCCTTCCAGACGCGCAGACGGCATGATCGCCTGGTTGGCGCGTTCCACCGTCGCAGCCACATCGGGCGCAGGCTCGAGCCCCTCCGGCAGCCACCAATTGAAATCCTGGTACACGGTGATGTCCAGTTGCGCTGACGGGTCGAGGACCTCTGCCAGCGCAGGCGTGTTGCCGTCCGGAATCGACGCATCCAACGACTCACCTGGTGCTGCCTGCCGCGCCCACTCCAGAGCGCTCGCCAAATCGGCTGCAATATTGGGCGAATGTGCCTGAACCTGCAGTCCGACGAAACCATTCACCGCCGAATCCGATTCTCGGACCAACGCGGCAACCGCACCGGGGAGCACGGTCGCGATGGTGATCGTCCGACCCGACGCATCCACCGGAGCCACCGCCGTCGCAGACGGAACGAACTCGCGCATCGCAACGAGATCGCACTCCGCAGCCACACCCTGGAACGGCCGAACCGGCGCCGCCTCCAGACTTGCGCGCTCGGCTTCGCGTGCAGCTATCAGCGCTGCACGATTACTACCCTGTTTCGGGCCACTGTTTCTTTTGCTCTTACCCACGCCCGAAACCTACACGCCGGACCGCTCTCGAGGTCACTCCGCAGGCTCCGCTCCTGATCCATCGGGTCACTCCGCAGGCTCCGCTCCTGACCATCGGGTCACTCCGCAGGCTCCGCTCCTGACCATCGGGTCACTCCGCAGGCTCCGCTCCCGCCCCCCAGGGTCACTCCGCAGGCTCCGCTCCTAGTAGGCGTCGAGCCACGCCCTCGTACGGCCAGGGTTGTTCGTCGCGATCCAGCTGACACCCAGATCGCGGCACAGTTCGACGTCTTCCTTCTCCTCGACGGTCCAGCAGTACGTCGCACGGCCGGAAGCTGCAGCTCGATCGACGATCCACGGGCGCTCACGCAAGCTCCTGATCGACGGCCCGATAGCCGTGGCACCGACCGTCGTCGCTGCGCCGCCGCCGAGATAGTACGAGGACTCACCCAGCAGGACCGTGGGCAACAACGGCGCGAATCTGCGCACTCGCCATACCGCGGTAGGGGCGAACGACATGATGACCGCCCGCGAGAAGTCCGCGGACGCTGGTTGTGCCAATCCGTAGCGATGCAACTCGGCGAGGACCTTGTTCTCGACGAGGCTGCCGTACCGCACTGGATGCTTCGTCTCGATGAACAGCTTGGTCGGCTTGCTCGTCCAGTCGAGGACCAGTTCGATGAGGTCGCTGAGAGTCAACAGTTCTGCCGGCTCCGCGCCGTCGCCGTAGTCGAACGCTTGGAGCGCCTCGAGGTGCAGTTCGCTGACGCGGCCCGACCCTGTGGATGTCCGGTCGACGCGGCGATCGTGGACGCACACGATGTGGCCGTCACGACTGAGCCTGACGTCGCATTCGAGGCCGTCGGCGCCTTCCCTCAGGGCAAGGTCGTAGGCGGCGAGCGTGTGCTCCTTCTTCTCCGCCGACGCACCGCGATGCGCGACGACGAACGGGTCGCGACGGCTCGGGCTCACCCAGCCGTCGCTTTCTCATCACTCGCCGCAGCTTCGGATTCGGTCACCGAAGATTCCGAGCGGACGACGGAGATGACCCAGCGGGTCGGGGCTGCACGTTCGGTCCCACGGAGCCCCTGGCTGTCGATCCCGCGGATGAGAAGGAGGGTCGAGAACGCTACGGCTGCGGCGACAACTGCCCCTACCGCGGACAGCAGCACTCCGTCGGCCTCGGCCTGCAGGGAGTCCCGAAACCGCCACAGCGTCACAGTGAGTACGAGGGCCCAATCGAGGACCCAGACTGCCCACCAGATTCGAACGAGCGTCAAAAGTTTCGTCCGTTCGATTCCGCCCCGAACGTCGACCAGTTCGGTCAGGTAGACACCCGGCATCACCAGGGACAGAACGGGGACGAGCGATCCCAGATACATCGTCGTCGCTCTTCGGGGGTCGCGGCTGCCCGCGCGGGCGAAGTGTTCGCTACGGCGTACCACCAGCCAGGACACAACGGCCACCGCGGCCGAGACTCCGATGATGATCGAGGCAACTTCGGCGAACACCACCAGTGCGTCCGAGGCCATGAGGGCTCTGGGGTTCACCAACCGTGTTCTGTTGTAGAGCAGGATTCCGTATCGAAACAATTCGGCGACGCATGCCAGCGCCAGGAGGGCCATCGTCAGCGTCAGCAATCCGGGCGCCGATTCCGCCCAGCGCTCTCGTCGAGAGGGATCGTCCGACTTCTTCGGCACCGGATTATCGATCAGCCCCCACCGGGGAATCTGCTCGTACCGGGGGGTGGCGGAGGCCGGAGGCGCGACGGGACTCTGCACACGAGGGGATTTGCTTCTCGGCCGGCGCGCTACCCAGCGAAAGTTTCGAACACCCTGGGCGGGGGCCTGCGTAGACACCGGGGAGAGCAGAACTCCGTGGCAGCGAGGACACCACACCGCAGGTAGCGTCCCGACGGGCCATCGAGTGGCACATCGCGCGCAGACCTGGAATGCGGACACTAGAGGATTCTCGCCTCGGCGCCGTCGTCGCGTACGACTGGGCGACCCGCGGCGTGCCACGCGTCCATTCCGCCATCGACGTTGGTCGCCTCGTAGCCGATCTGCGCGAGGTACTGGACCACCTGCATGGAGCGTCCACCTACCTTGCAGACGACGTACAGGTCGGCATTCTGATCGATCTCACCGAGCCGTGACGGGACTTGATTCATGGGAATGTGAAGCGCTCCCGGTGCGTGACCGTGTTGCCATTCATCGTCTTCGCGGACGTCGAGTAGCACGACCGAACCGGTCGTCTCCACTGGAAGTTCGGCGGCGGGCACAGAGGACAGATCCGAGGCTGACACTCCCCGATCTTGTCACGGGTCCCGCGAACACTGCCACCCCCGTGGATTCTTCGGGCCCGCAGCGCAGTTTATCCACAGTTTCCACAGGCTCATCCACAGAAAAAAGCTCGGTGCCGGTTTCTATCCACAGGCACCAACCTTCGGTCCGTATCACTCACCAAGCGCCCGCAGCTTCTAGCATTGGGGCATGGCCACACCCACAGTCGAACTCCGCGTCTTCACCGAGCCACAGCAAGGTGCGTCGTACGACGACCTTCTCCGTGTGGCGCAAGCTTCGGAGAGCGCAGGATTCGGCGCCTTCTTCCGCTCGGATCACTACATGGCGATGAACTCCGACGGCCTCCCCGGACCGACGGATGCATGGATCACGTTGGCGGGCATAGCCCGAGAAACGTCGACGATCAGGCTCGGAACACTGGTGACTTCGGCGACATTTCGCTACCCAGGTCCATTGGCGATCAGCGTCGCCCAGGTAGATGCCATGAGCGGCGGACGCGTCGACTTCGGTTTGGGTGCAGGGTGGTTCGAGGAGGAACACAAGGCGTACGGCATTCCGTTTCCCTCACTCGGTGAGCGCTTCGACAAGCTCGAGGAGTCTCTGGCCGTCATCACCGGGTTGTGGGAAACGCCGTCGGGAGAGACATTCTCACACGACGGAAAGTACTACCCGATAGTCGATTCGCCTGCGCTACCGAAGCCGGTGCAGTCCCCCCGGCCGCCCATTCTCATCGGCGGGGGTGGCAAGAAGCGGACCCCGGCACTTGCCGCGAAGTATGCCGACGAGTTCAACATTCCGTTTGCTTCCCTCGCGGACACCGACGCGCAGTTCGGTCGGGTACGCGATGCTGCGTCGGCCGCGGGTCGGGACCCGAGTTCTCTGATCTATTCGACCGCCCTCGTCCTGTGCTGCGGACGGACCGAAGAAGAGATCGCACGGCGTGCAGGGGTCATCGGGCGCGAGGTAGCGGAGCTGCGGGAGAACGGCTTGGCGGGCAGTCCTGCTGAGCTTGTCGACAAGATCGGTCGGTACAGCGAACTCGGCGCCGGACGGGTGTACCTCCAGATGCTCGATCTGAGCGATATCGATCATGTGGAATTGGTGGCGGCAGAGGTCATACCGCAGCTTTGACCGGAGCTCCTCTGTTGCTGCCGCTGCGGAAGCGCGTGTTCAGCCATCGCGCCGCGGGAACCTCTACCCACCGATAGATCGCTTCCGAAACGACGGCCGTCACGCCCAAGAACACGAGGACCGCGCCGGTGGGGCCGGTGAGCGGGACGACGTTCTCGTACACGCGGTACAGGATCAGTGTGTGCACCAGATAGATGGCGTAACTGCGCGTGCTCGTCCACCGCACGAACTCCCAATGTGCGATTCGGCCGTCGTAGCGTCCGAGTAGAAGGACCGTTCCTGCCACCACGACGATGGTCCAGAGGTATTGATCCCCTGCCCAGTAGGCGTGAATATCGGTCGCCAATCGCACCACCTCGGCCTGTGCGATAACGGCCACGACGACCCATCGCCACCCGATGATCTTCGCCCAACCCAGATAGATGATCTGCCCGAGGAACAGTGTCGGCAGAGTAGCCGCGATCTTGGACAACATCGGTACCGACCACGGTTGTGGGATGTAGAGGTTGTAGATCAGTACCACCGCGCACAGCACGGCTCCGGCAATCGGAACGACAACCGGCCGCGACCGTAGGACATCTCTGACCACTACGCAGTAGAGGTAGAACAGCAGCTGAACCGTCAGCGTCCAGGTGACGCCCAGCACCGCGACCTCGGGCTTCAGAAAGAATCCACCGAGAACGAAGCTGAGGGCGGCTTCACCGTTGGTGATGCCGTCCTGACCACTGAACATTCCGTTGATTCCGAGCCGGACCAGAACGATGGCTGCCGCGACGGCCAACCACAACGCCGGGACCAGGCGCGCGAGCCGACTGACCATGAAGTCCCGACGGGATTGACGCATGGCCGATCGGGTGACCAGCAGACCTGTCAACATCATGAAAATGGCGACGCCGACGAAGGACAAGTGCTGGTTGAGCCCGGCCTCGTCGATCGCCACACGAGTGACGAAGTCGATGACCCACCAGCCATCGCCGCGGTCGTCGATCAGATAAAACGAGATGTGGGAGTACAACACCGCTAGAACGGCGAGGAACCGAAGTAGGTTCGCGCCGGTGAGTTCGACGCGCGGTGCGCGTACCTGCTCGGCGGCAGTGAAGGTGTCGGCATGCTTGCTCGACCTGCGCAAGGAGACCACGGGGGCAAGCTTAGGTTCTCGTTCATCTGCCGGACGAATCGTAGCGCGAACCCGTGACCTCGCCGTGACCTGGAGCCGCTGGCGCACACAGCGAAATTTATTCCGAAAAGGGGTCCGAGGTTACAGCGCTTGCACTAGGGGTACTAATGAGATTGGGTTGAAGCCTACGAATGATCCGAAGTAGGACGAGCGCGCCTGAACCACGGAAGGCGCGGCGTCGTTAGAGAAGGGAAACACGTGTCCGAGTACACACTGCCCGACCTTGATTTCGATTACTCCGCCCTCGAGCCCCACATCTCGGGCGAGATCAACGAATTGCATCACTCCAAGCACCACGCCGCATATGTCGCAGGCGCCAACACCGCGATGGAAAAGTTGGCCGCGGCTCGTGAAGCCGAAGACCACGGCTCCATCTTCTTGTTCGAGAAGAACCTCGCGTTCCACCTCGGTGGCCACGTCAACCACTCCATCTGGTGGAAGAACCTGTCCCCCAACGGTGGCGACAAGCCCGAGGGCGAACTGGCCGCAGCACTGGACGACAAGTTCGGTTCGTTCGACAAGTTCCGCGCACAGTTCACCGCGGCAGCCAACGGCCTGCAAGGCTCCGGCTGGGCCGTGCTTGGGTACGACTCCCTCGGGAAGAACCTGCTCACCTTCCAGCTGTACGACCAGCAGGCGAACGTCCCGCTGGGCATCATCCCGCTGCTGCAGGTCGACATGTGGGAGCACGCCTTCTACTTGCAGTACAAGAACGTCAAGGCCGACTACGTCAAGGCCTTCTGGAACGTCGTGAACTGGGCCGACGTCCAGGCACGCTTCGAGGCAGCGACGTCGAAGACTCCGGGGCTCATTTTCCCGTAGTTTTCGTCTGCACCGAATTCTTACACGACTGGGCCACTCTCACCGCGGTAGCGATGAGAATGGCCCAGTCGTGTTTTCCGGTGTTTGCCAAAATTGTTGGCACTCATACCGTCTTGTCTGCCAGTGCGTTACTGATCCATGCTTCTCCTACCCAACGTGGTGTACCGGAGCCCGCTCTGCCGAGTCGGGCGCCTGGAACGACCTTAGGGAGCTACGTGATGGACGATCGAGTACTCATCGGTGTATCCCCCTTCCATGCCGGCGGAGAGCTCCGCGGTTTCGTCGTCTCGGGCCGGTGGCCGGACACGACGAAGGAATGGGCCCAGTTTCTCGTGCTTGCCGTTCGTGTCGCGTCCATGCCCGGCCTACTCGGAACGTCCACGGTGTTCGGCGTCCGCGAAGAGCTTCCCGACGATCCCGAGCCGGGAAGCATAGGTCTCGTCGTCGCCGAGGGACCGGTCATCGGTGAGATGGCCGTCACACCCGGCAGGTTTGCGCTGCACCAACCGTCGGCGCTGTTCATGCTGCACCCGCCGTCGGAAACCACTCCGACGCTTCCCGAATGTGCTGGAGCCGCGTCGGGTTGCGTGCTCCTTCCGGGCCTCCCGCATCTCGGCCTCGAACATCGCGCGGCCTGGGTCGAAGCAGAGTCCGACGGGACCGTCACGTCGCTGGTGAGCAGGATCGGTCTCGACCCGATCAGCGATCCCGACACTGCAGTTTTGGCAATGCTTCTCGCCTCCTGACTGGATCCGCACAGAAGTCTTCGGGTGTCCAAACTTAGTGCAGCAATGGACATTTCACGTTCGCTCTCCTAACCTTGGCCCAGCGAAGGGGAGTAGCCCCCAATCACTGTGTCGACATACTGGCTTCACGCCCCGGTGGCGTCGCCCGGCACCGTGAACCGCCTCGGACAACCCGGCGGTGGGCGAGACCGTCGGTCATGCAACCGACCGAGGAGTCCTGCTACATGCTGTCCGCCCTGCTTCTCAGTTTCTTGGTGATATTCATCGCCGAACTCGGCGACAAGTCTCAGCTCATGGCTATGACGTTCGCACTGCGCTACCGCTGGTACGTCGTCATCGGCGGAATCACCGCCGCCACTACCGTCGTCCATCTGATTTCCGTTGCCGTCGGCCACTTCCTCGGCCTGTCCATCCCGACGAATCTCATCGCAGTGATCGGTGGCGTGGCATTCGTGATCTTCGGACTCTGGACGTTGCGCGGTGACTCGTTGTCCGACGACGAAGGCCAGAAAGCCGGTCGTATCACGCGGTCCGCATTCATGGCCATTGCGTCGGCATTCCTGCTCGCCGAATTAGGCGACAAGACCATGCTCGCGACGGTCACACTTGCCACGGACAACAATTGGATCGGCGTGTGGATCGGCTCGACCGTAGGGATGGTTGCCGCCGATGCGCTCGCAATCATTCTCGGCGCCGTACTCGGCAAACACCTGCCCGAGAACGTCATTCGGATCGGCGCATCGGTGCTGTTCTTCGTCTTCGGAGTGTCACTTCTACTCGGCGGGTTGTTCCCCGGCACAGCTGCCGCATCGATCGGCGCGGTGGCTGTCATCGCGATATCCGCAACGGTCATTACTGCGGTGATTCTGATGCGTCGCCGTCGAGCACGGCCGGCGCTGATATCAGAACAGGTAACTGGTGTGAACGAGAGGTGAATCGCCACATACACTCCCGAATGGAGGGTGTATGAAAAACACAAATGGGTCTTCAGGAGTGGAGCCGGCGGAACGACCCAAAGGGTCAGGAGTGGAGCCGGCGGAACGACCCAAAGGGTCAGGAGTGGAGCATCGGTCGCTGGATCGGTTGCTGCGCATGTTCGGACGGTTCGTCGGTACGGGATACGTCATATATTTTGCGCTGTTGTTCTCCGAGTTGGTGCGGACGGCGGATCTGACTTCGTGGTGGTGGCCTCCGTTCGCCGGTGTCACGGTGTTCGGTTCCGGCGTTGCACTGGGCCTGGCAACGTTTTTGACCGATATCCGTTGGACTCGGATCGCGGCGGGCGTGGCTGCGATGTCGTACCTGTTCGCTGTCGGCACGTGGATCGCGGCGTGGGACGGGGTCTCGTTCGATGTGGCCGGGCTTTACCTGTCGACGTTTCCTGGCCTTGCGGCTCTCGCTGCTGCGCTTGTGTGGCGTCCGGCGGTGGTGGCTGTCTATCTGGTTACCGTGGTGTTGGTCATTCAGTGGTCCAATGCACGTGTTCGGCAACCGTTCGTCGAACCGACTTTGTTCGCCGACATCGCTTTCGCCATCATGTTCTGCACCATTTTTGTTGCCGCTTTGCTTGGTGCCTTACGCACGGCACGGATTCTCGATGCCACCATCGCTGCGACTCAGGCCAATGCTGCGAGTGCCGCTGCTGCGGCGGCCCGTGACGTCGAACGGGAGCGGTTCGATGCGCTCATTCACGACGGAGTGATGTCTTCGCTGCTGTCGGTGGCACGCCAGGGCCGTACCGAGTCCGTGGCCAGGCAGGCCAGGGCGACACTCGATCAGTTGGATGCGCTGCGTAGCTACTCTGTCGACAGTCGGTTCGACAGAGTGAATGCGGTCGCGCATCTGCGCGCGGCCGCTACGGATGCCGACGAGTCCGTGTCGATCGAGGTCGGCGGGGCGTCCGACCCTGGCACGACGTACCCGGCCGAGGCTGTTCGCGCTACTGGGGCAGCGCTGGCTGAGGCTGTCCGCAACAGCGTCAAGCACGCAGGCGAGGGGGTTATTCGGATGGTGTCGGTGACTGCAGAGTCCGGTCGGCTTGCAGTGTCGGTGTCCGATGACGGTGTTGGATTCGATCCCGATTCCATTCCGCCGCATCGGCTGGGTGTCGCGGTGAGCATTCACGGTCGGATGCGGCAGCTCGACGGCGGCTCGGCCGTGGTCTCCAGCGCGGCCGGTGCTGGGACGACGGTGCATCTCCAGTGGGAAGAGCTCGCGTGAGGTTTCTCCGATGGCCTTCTCACGGCGCGGAACGTCAAGACGTTCGAGATCTACTCGGAATGCGCACGCGCACTGCGTATTTCATTGTCCTACTATTCTCCGCAGCGTGCCTGATCAGCGCCGTTACGACGGCGCCACCAGGGGCAAATTTCATTCCGCTGGCGCTGGCTGTCATGATCAACGTGACCAGTTCGCTGGTGTTGCTTACTGCACCGGGAGATCCACTTCCACTGCGCTATTCGTATCCACTGATGCTTTCCGGACCGGTCGCACTGTGGCTGGTGTTCGCGGTGATACCCGTTCCGACGACCAATCCACTGCAGACGTGGCCGCTCGGCGCATCAGTGGCGATTTTCACGTTCATGTGCGTTCGGGGCAGGACACTGCTGGCCTGGATCGGTCTCGTCTCGCTCATCGGGTCCTCGGCATTGTGGTCCGTGGTCCGTGGCCAGGGCGCGGCCTACGGGTTGTCGTTCAGCTTGATCAACGCGGCACCATTGCTGATGTCGACTTTCTTCGCAGTCACCATTCGTCCGCTTGCACGGTCGATTTTCGAACTACGACGCCAATCCACGATGAGGATCGCGACCGAAGCCGCGGCGGCGGCGGTACTCGAGGAACGTGACGCGCAGCTGGAACGTCTGGACGAGCTTGCTCGGCCCCTGCTCGAGCGGACGGCGGCCGGTCCCGACCTCGGACCCGATGAAGAACTGGCGTGCATAGTGCTCGAAGCCGATTTGCGAGATTCTCTTCGTGCTCGCGGGCTCCTCGACTCTCGGCTCCAGGAGTCTGTTCGAGCGGCGCGTATCCGTGGCGTCACGGTGGTACTCCTCGACGATCGATCCGACGCCTTCCTCGCTTCGGACGTTCGCTCGGTCATGATGACGTCGGCGGTGGAGCACATCGACCGAATCGAGAGTGGCACTGCGACAGTGCGATTGCTTCCTGCCGGCCGTGAGGTCTTGGCGACCATTCTCGTCGATGGCGAACAGACGTATCGCGTCGAGTATGCGACTGATGGTTCGGCGACGACACCTGACGAGGTTGCGCTTCGCTGACTCGGGTACCTCCTATCTCCGCGTCAGGAACGCTCGGCGGTTATGGTGCTCACGAGGCACGGGCCACATCGGGCCGCCAACAGCGAAGGGATTCGTCAGTGGAGATTTCGGGAACAGCAGCGCTGGTCACAGGAGGCGCGTCGGGCCTCGGGGCTGCGACGGCCAAGCGTCTCGCCGATGCGGGCGCCACGGTATTCGGCCTCGATCTGGCACAGTCCATCGAGCGCGCGGGCGACAGCGTGCCGGCCGGGGTGACGTTGATCCCTGCCGACGTCACGAGCGAGGCCGAGGTCGAGGCGGCTCTGGACAAGATCGCCGAAGCGGGCGTACCGCTCCGCATCGTGGTGAACTGTGCCGGCGTCGGCTGGGCAGGACGCATTTTGTCCAAGAAGGGCCCGCACGACCTGGAGCTCTTCCGCACGGTCATCACCATCAACCTGCTCGGCACGTTCAACGTCATGCGCCTGGCCGCCAATCGGATCCAGTCGCTGTCCACGGTCGACGATTCAGGTCAGCGCGGTGTGATCGTCAACACCGCATCGGTGGCAGCGTTCGAGGGCCAGATCGGACAGATCGCGTACACCGCTTCCAAGGGTGGGGTGCATGCGATGACGATCACCGCCGCACGCGACCTGGCTCAGTTCGGTATTCGCGTCAACACGATTGCACCGGGCATCGTCGACACTCCGATGCTCGCCGGCGTCACCGAGGAGTACCGCAAGGGCCTCGAGTCGAGCGTTCCGTTCCCGTCGCGCCTCGCTCAGCCGTCCGAGTACGCACAGTTGGTGCAGATGATCGCCGAGCACGATTATCTCAACGGCGAGACCATCCGTATGGATGGCGCGATTCGTATGGCTCCGCGCTAATTCGATCGCTTCAATGGTCCACTCATACGATTAGATAGCTACAAGGCGCCATTCAAGCGGTGGGCGGTATCGTCCCCCATCGCTTGGATGGTCCACTCATACGATCAGATAGCTACAAGGCGCCATTCAAGCGTCCGAGCCCGCGGTCAGACTGCCGCGCGCAACGATTCGAGTGTCGGAATCTCGATCTCCGCTCGATCGCTCATCCATTCGCGCAGCACCTTCGTTGCCCGGACGTCGTCCTCGTTGTAGACCAACAGGCGTTCGCGCTGTGTCGCATCGGGTTCGGCGTCGTAGCCGACCGCCTCGCGATACCACCCCATCGATGCCTCACCGCCGGCCTCGGCGTCACGCCATTCGAAGCCTGCTACCGGTGCAATCTTCTTCAGTCCCTTGCCATTCGGGCAGATGAACTGATCGCTGACGGCCTGATAGATATCGACCCACTGCTCGCTGTCGATGAACTCGCGAATCTCCGCCTCGGTCGGTACTCCACTGATGTCGCCGAAGCGTCGAGCCGAATCCAGTAGCCACTTGTCCTCGGCCGCCCGCGAATAGCAGTACGCCGCGAACGTTTTGCCGCGCGCGGCAGCGTCGGCCCGTTTACCCATGAGCCAGGCCCAGAATTCGGCGAAGGAACGACCCTCGTCCACGGTCGGAAGGGGATCCCACGTGACGAAGCCGCGGTACTCCGCCGGCGGCCCGCCCTTTTCGGTCAGCAGCGTGCCCCACATGTAGGCGCCGTGTTCTTGGTAGCTCTCCATATCGACGTCGACCTCGACGTCGGCGCGGTGCACGGTCACCTTGTCGGTGCGACGCAACAGGGGTACTCCGGCTCGCCAGGCGGTCGCAGCTGCCACGGCGTCAGTGAAACTGCCGAACGGCCAGTTGTCGGGCTCGGGGCCGGAGAAATCGGCGAGTTCGTCGATGGTGAACACACCCTGCTCACGCAGGGCATCTGCCCGCATGCCCGATGCCACCAGGCTGACATCTCGATTGGCGACCAGTTGCGGACGGCAGTCCGTCCACCACGGACACGATCGGCACTCGCTGACTTGCGAGGGCACGGTGAAGCTCTCCCCCCGGGCGACGGAGAGCCGGTCGAGGAATCGGGCGTCGTATTCGTCGAACACGGTGGTCAGGTCATGGACGAGGATGCATTCTGCGCGGTAGCCGATTGCACCGCCATGTGCGTTCGGGCTGGCAATGCCCTCGAAGTCGAGCATGCGGTAGAGGTGCGCCAGACGCAGTTGATCGCGGAGTTGGCTACGGACCTTCCGCGTCTCGTCCACCGCGGGTGCCCATTCGGTCAACGGTGACGTGCGCGCCCCGCGGCCAGGGTCGGTGACCTTGTGGTTGACCACGAGGATCGGGATGTATCCGCCATCGACGGGATCGAGCATCAAAATCTCGCTACGCCCGCGTCTTCCGGTCGTTCGCTCGATCGGTAGGACGGCATTCCAGATCCATGGGACGCGGCGGCGGCATGCGGCCATCGTCAGTTCCGATGCGGTGCGGGCATCGGGCGCCTCGATCTCGACCCACCCGTCCAAGGTCTTCGACAATGTCGATCTGATGTCCTCACGCTGCGCGCGAGCTGCTTCACGGCGTTGACGAACCCCTGGATTCTCCGGCTCCTGCCGCAGCAGCGCCGAGTAGGCCGTGTCCAGATACAACCGGTGCCTGCATCGCGTCAGCGACCCGGCATCGATGAGCACCGATACCCCTCGTTCCACTGCGCGTTGGCTCGTCACGCCCCGAGCCTATGTCCCCGTACCGACAAGCAATGACACCGAGCGACGACGAAGCTACGCATAGTGCAGGGCGCAGATGTTCTCGCAACCATCCGTACCGATAGGCTGTATCAAGCAATTGTGCGCGCGCCGCGCCGAACCGCCGAAGTTGACGTAAGGGGCCTTGTCGATGGGTTTGTTCCGTAAGCGCAAGGGTCGTGCCACTCGTAAGGCCGAAGCCAAGGCGCTCAAGCACAAAGCGACGTTGGAAGCGAAGTTCGGTGCCAAGAACGAGCGCAAACAGCTGAAGTCGATCGCGAAGGCACAGGGCAAGCTGAGCGCAGTGGAGGCCAAGTCCTCGCAGAACGTCGAGAAGGCTCAGGTTGCGGCCCTGAAGGCGCAGCAGAAAGCTGCGATGCAGGGCAAGTTTTCGGCGGCTCAGGTCCGCAAGTACATCGGTATTGCGCGGGTGCTGATTCCGGTGCTGACGCCCATCGTCTACCGAGGTGCAGCGCTTGTGCGCGGCAAGTTCGACGAACGTAAAGCTTCGCAGCTCGGCATCAATCCCGCCGAGCTCGGCCAGTACACCGGTTACGGTGCCAAGCTCAGCGCCCGCATCGCCGGTGCCGAGAAGTCGCTGGAGAAGGTCACCTCCGGCTCCGATGTTGCCGAGACGACCAAGTTCGCCGACGCCATCTCCCAGCGACTCACCGACCTCGGAACCGCGGTGCGCACGTCCGAGCAGATGCCGGCACCGCGTCGCAAAGCCGCCCACAATGCGATCTCGGCCGAACTCGACGGTATCGAAGCAGACCTGCTCGCCCGCCTCGGCGTCCGCTAGCACCCGCATTCACCGATTCCGATGACCGCACCGGCAGCCTCGCTCCGCGGCGGAGCTGTCGGTGCACTGACGGTCGCACTCGCTGTCGCGGCCCACGGCAGCGCGGGCGGTGGCTATCCGAGCGGGTCGGCATTGATGTTCCTGCTGGTCGTCGGTGTGGGTGTCGGCGCGCTCGCGACGATGCCCGCGCCAGGAATGGTCCGTCTTCTCGGTGGGCTGATGATCGGGCAATTCGCCGCTCACTTGGCGCTGGCGGCCGGAAGCCCGCAGGAGATGACGCACGACCACTCGGTTCTCCCGAGCGCGTCGATGCTTGCCTTCCACCTCGCGGCCTCGACCGTCGCGGCAGTTCTCGTCTGCACGGCCGAGAGGTTGTACGGGCCGATCACCTCGATCGTGCGCGCAGTTCTCGACCCACCACTCCCCCTTCCCGACGCGTCAGCCGGTGGGTACGTCGGGGCGGTCGGGTTCGAGCTTTCACCGCAACACCGATTCACGACGTCGATCTCGAGGCGTGGGCCACCCAATTCGCAGCGGTAAGCGAGTCGAAGAAATTGGCCCACACACCCTTTCGAGAAGGAATCCTCCATGAACAGCTTCATTCGTCGTGCCTCGATCATTGCAGGCGCCGCTTCGTTGGCACTGGTAGTCGGGACTGGCGCGGCTTCGGCGCACGTTTCGGTTGTTGCGCCGGGCGCCGAGCAGGGCGGGTACACCGTTCTGACGTTCCGTGTCCCGACCGAATCCGACACTGCTGCAACGACGTCGGTGAAGGTGGAGCTGCCGGGTCTGAACTCGGCACGCACACAGCCCATTCCGGGATGGACGTCGACGGTCGACAAGAACCCTGAAGGTCTCGCCACTGCCGTGACCTGGACGGCAGGCCCGGGATCCGAGGTCGGCCCGGGACAGTTCCAGGAGTTCCTGCTCTCTGCGGGCCCACTGCCGGAGGAGGAAGCGGTCAGTTTCCCAGCGACGCAGACCTACACCGACGGCAAGGTCGTCGCCTGGAACGAGGAGCCTGCTACCGACGGCAGTGAGCCGGAGTACCCGGCGCCGTCGGTGACTCTCGCGGCCGCAGATGCTTCCGGCGACGGGCACGGGCAGGCAAGCGCGACGGAGACCAGCTCGGACACCGCGGAAGCGAGCACCGAGTCGGGGTCGGACAACACCGCCCGTTGGCTGGCAGGTGTCGCACTCGCTCTCGGTGCGCTCGGTGCAGCACTCGGAATCGGTGCAGCAGTGCGGGGCCGTCGGTCATGAGGAAGCTCGTCGTCGCCGTACTCGCAGTGTCGGCACTGATTCTCGGCGCTCCGATCGCGTCGGCGCATTCGATCGTCACCGGGTCGAGCCCTGAGGAAGGTGCCGACATCGCAGCGGGACCTGCCCAGGTGTCCGTCACCTTCAACGAGGCGCCGCAAGCCCAGTTCGCGACGCTCAATGTGGTTGGACCCGACGGCAACTTGTGGTCCAAGGGCGATCCGCGGATCGAGGCGCAAAGCATCGTCGTCGACGTCGGCGAGCTCGGTCCGGTAGGCCAGTACACGGTGGCATACCGGGTGACCTCGGCCGATGGCCATCCCATCAGTGGAACGCGTACGTTCACCCTCACCCAGGAGGGATCGGGCACACCTGGTGCGGCCGCAGACGCCGATGCTGGTGCCGACGCGTCCTCGGAGTCCGGCGGGATTCCGTTGTGGCCGTTCTTGATCGTCGGTGGGGTGGTGTTCGGCGGTGCTCTCGCCTACGCACTGCGTAAGCCGAAGGACGAGCGGAAGCCGAAGGAAGACAGCTGAGCGTAGTGCGCGAGTTCCACCGAAGGTGGATGTTCGCGGCGGCGGTGTCGGGGATCCTCGGGGTGGGTGCAGCCTGGTTGCTCGCCCATCCCGAGGGCCCGGATCCGTCGGCGGTGGGCCGGGTTCTCGCCGATTGCCTCGGAGCCACTGCGTTGGGTCTCGCGCTGCTGCGCACCGAACTGTTCCCGGCGCGCAGCAGGCCGGCGGTATGGCGGCAGGTCGCTGCCGTCGGGGGTATGTGGACCGTCGCCGAAGTCGCATTGTTGGTCGATGCCGCCGCCGAGTCTTTCGGCGGCGGCGTCACCGGGCTTCCGATGGCGCAGTTCGGTACTTATCTCTCCGACATCACCGTCGGTCGTCTCGGCGTCGTGACGGTGGTGTGCACCGTGATCGTGTCCGGTTACGCGCTCCTCGCCTATCGACGCGGGAGTGAGGTATCCCCGATACCTATCGTGGTGTTCACCGTGATCGCGCTCGTCGCGAGGCCGATCACCGGTCATATGTCACAGCAGTTGTTCGGCGGATTGTTCGCCGCGGTGCACACGGTTGCTGCTGCGGTGTGGCTCGGGGTTCTGGCGGCAATGGCGTCGACTCTCCGGGCGAGGGGCGCATGGGCGACGACGCTTCCGATCTACTCGCGGCTCGCCTGGTGGTCGGTGTGGATATTGGCGGTGAGTGGGACAGTCAATGCAGCGGTCAGGATCGGCGGGTTCGGCGGCTTGTTGGACACCGGTTACGGACGCATCGTGTTGGCGAAGACCGTCGTCCTGATTCTTCTCGTTGTCCTCGCGCGTCGAATTCGGTTGACCTGGCTCATTTCTGCCGCAGCGCATCGAACGAAGGCGGATGAGTCGATCGTCCGCGCGGCAGTGCACGTATGTGTCATTGCTGTCGCATTCGGTCTCGCGGCGGCTCTCGCCACGACGGCATGACTTCGGCCGCTGGGATCGGATGTGCTCCGAGATGTCAACCCCGATACCGCCTGCACTCGACGGGCCGGAATGTGCGAAAAGTTTTACAGCACCGGCATTCTCGCCGGTTCCATTGCTCACATAGCTGCTTGATCACGGCCCTGGAGTGCATCTGAAGGGCTAGGCTCGAAGTGTCCGAAAGCCCATATATCAGGGTCGAGGAACAGCGGTGTCGGTGACACCTGGTCCAGTCGGGGGCTGGGACACGGCGCCGAGTGAAGCTATGAAGGAGCGAAAACCTTATGAGCACTGTGTTGCCTGTGGTTGCTGGAGTCGACGGGTCGCCTGCCTCGCTGGACGCGGCGGTGTGGGCAGCGAACGCCGCGAAGCGCCGTGGCTTGCCGCTACTTCTGGTGTCGGTCACGCCGGTCTCGCCCGGTGTTCTCAGTGTTCTGGTGCCGTTGCCGCAGGGATTCTACGACGACCAGCGCCAGTTGACGACAAACATGTTGCACGAGGCTCTCATGCGAGTGCGCGAAGAACTCGGCGACGACGCGCTGGTGATCGACACGAAGGCAGTCACCGGAATGCCGGCGGCGGAGTTGCTGGCGTGCTCGAAGAAGGCCGCAATGATCGTCACGGGCACTCGAGGGCTCGGGGAGCTGACCGGAGGGTTGGCCGGCTCGGTGAGTTCGGCGCTGATCGGGCATGCGGGGTGTCCGGTCGTGGTCATCCACGGCGGCAAGCCACAGTCGAACTCCAGTGCCGGCCCGGTAGTGGTCGGAGTCGATGGCACCGACAACAGCGTCTCGGCAGTGGCGGCCGCGTTCGAGGAAGCGTCACTGCGCTCGGTGGACTTGATTGCGGTGCATGCCTTTTCGGACGTGCTGTTGGCGTCGTGGTTCGAGGATGATTGGGTGTCGATCGAAGAGGCGGAGCGTGCGGTGCTGTCCGAGCAGCTCGCCGGCTACGCCGATCGGTATCCGGATGTGAAGGTAAGTTCGGTGGTGTCGAAGGACCGTCCGGTGAACTCGCTGCTCGAGCACGCCGACCAAGCGTCGTTGATCGTGGTCGGCAGCCGCGGGCGGGGTGGATACATGGGCATGTTGTTGGGTTCGACCAGCCGCGCGATCGTGCATACCGCCGAAGTGCCGGTCATGATCGTCCGGGACTGACTACAAGTGTTGGCGACGAAGGTGTTCGAGAAACTCTTGACGAGAGTCGCGGCCCGCCTGGCGCTGTCGAGCAGCGGCATCGACGTGGGCGCGTAGTTCGATGTGCCAGCGGCGGGTTGCAGTGTTGATGCGATCGGCCAATGTCGTCAGTTGTGTCAGGGTCGCGGTGATGGCGGCGTCGACGTCGTCACTGCGGAGATGATCGCCCGAAATCGTCAGGACGAACAGCGGCCCAGCACGGAACAGATGGTGCGAGAGGACGCCGTGGACACTCGCATGAAAGGGCGGTGAGTCTGCGGGGCGGTAGTTCCACAGAAAGTGTGGGCCGGTGACAGCGATGTCAACGACCACCCGGGGTCGGTGGTGGGATTCACCGTCGGCAGTCTGGACGAGGGCGTCGCCCGGTCGGGCTTCGGAGAGTTCACCGCGACGGGGCACGCCCAAGGGTTCGAGGGCGAACTCGGTGCAGACTTGGTCGATGGCGGCGGCGGGGTCGACCATGAAGCGGGCCTCGTCGATGTTCTCCAATGCCGCGTGGGCGGATGCGAGGCGTTCCCTCAGGAACTGCTCGAGATCGTTGTTCTGAAGTCCGCCCACGCACTGATCATGCCTCGAGTTCGAACCATCACTCTTCGAGGCTCCGCAGTTCGGTCGGCGGGGGCGTCGTCGACGCCGGCCACCTTCTGTCTTCCGACGCGTACTCACAGTCGTGGGGGTAGTAGAGGGTGTCGCCACCTGCATGTTTGGCGGCGTACATCGCGGTGTCCGCGCGGGTGTAGACCGTGTCGAACGTGGCGACGAGATCAGACGCGTCGGTGTGCGCCACGCCGATACTCACGGTAACTCCCGGATGCAATTCTGGGGCCAAGCGTGCCTGCAACTCGTCGGCCTGCGCCATAACGTCATCCGGGTCGATGTGAGTGACCACGGCGAATTCTTCACCACCGGTGCGGGCAGTGACAGCCGGAGGGCCGAACGCCGCGTAAATCGCCTTCGCGACGGTGCGCAGCACGGCGTCACCGTGAGCATGGCCGTGTCGATCGTTGACGGCTTTGAAGTCGTCGAGATCGATGACCATCACCGTCACCACCCCCACCCGATCGCCGATCTCGGTGATCGCAGCGGCGAGCCCTCGCCTGTTGCGGAGTCCGGTCAATGGATCGAAAAGCGCTTTCGACGCTTCCCGGCGCAGCACCAGCAACAGGAAGTAAGAGAACGTGGGCGCAGAGAACAACAACAAGATCAACAGAACGAGATATGCGCACGCTACGACGGCGTCCCCACCGGGTTCGGCCAGTGCCCGCGCAAACAGGACACCTACTACTACTGCAGACCCAGCCTGGTGGGCGACGATCATCTTGGGACTGTGGAAGACGGCGATATAGCCACCGTTCATGGCAAGTCCCGCCGCGCACGGCAACGAAACGAACGGATCGGCAAGCATCAGCAGCGCTGCGGCAATTCCCACTTCGATGACGGCTACGAACAGACGTGAGTAGGCTTGGGTTGGCCAGGGTCCGCGTACCCACAATGCGCCGAGCACTATCCCGGTGGCCGCAAGCCCCAAGGCCAGGCCCTGGCCAAACCCGTCGGGAACTCCTGCTGGAGTGAAAGTCGCCAAGACACACAACACGGCGTAAAGCCAGCACCAGGTTCCCAACGCGACGCGAGCGTGCCGCAGAAGCGGACTGGACCGCCGGTATTCCACGGTCCAGGTGTGGTCGGCGGGTTGAGACCACCATCGTGCGAACGAGAACATACTCGGGAGAGCCTTTCGTACGAGAGGTTCGGTTACTACAACCCGCAGTGGGCCGACCCCCTCGTCAGCAGCAACGCACCTCATTGTGACAGAGACAAGTACGAACGGTCCGATATAGGCGGACGACTCGATCGGGTGCGCAAACCGGAACTATCGCGCAACTGTGACGAACAAGATTGCGAGAACAGTTGCTTAGCTCAGCTATGCATCTATATGGTTGCATGCAGCAAGTAAATTAAATTGAACGTTGGAGCACCTATGGCAGTAGCAACCACCACAGCAGAATCGCTTGTCGAGGAGGTTTTCCTCTTCGCTCGGACGCTGCGACGGGCCGTGACCGCCGGCGATGACAGCTCGCCACTGCCGCAAGCCTTGACTGGAGTACTCACCATTCTCGCGACAGAGGGCGAGTGCCGACAGACCGACCTCGCCAACAGAGTGTGCGTCAGCCAGTCGGCCCTCAGCCGGCAGATCGCAGACCTCGTCGAACTCGGACTTGTCGACCGGAAACCCGACCCCGACGACAAACGCGCGTCCCGCGTCTGTGTTTCGGAAGTAGGTCGGCAGAAGTTGACGGCGATCTGGGACCGCCGCGCCCGGCGACTACGAGAGTTGTTGTGCGATTGGAGTGAGGACCAAGCCCTCGACGCGCTCCAGTCGGTCCGCAGACTCAACAACACCTTTGCCGAAGACGCGCTCGCTCAGCACGACGTAGCGCATTTGAAATTGATTGCGAGATAACCCTATGACCACAGGTACCGACGCTCCGCCAGCCAAGGCATTGGTCGATCCGGACGCAATGACCCACCGGCAGATCCTCGAAGCCCTCACCGGGCTTCTCGCCGCGCTGTTCACCGCACTGCTGAGCACGACCATTGTCGCGACCGCACTACCCACCATCATCGGTGACCTCGAAGGATCGCAGACCGCGTACGCGTGGGTCATCACTACCGCACTACTTGCCAACGCCGCGTCGACCCCCATCTGGGGCAAGCTCGCCGACCTCTTCAACAAGAAGGTGCTCGTCCAATCGGCGATCGTCATCTTCGTCCTCGGCTCGATCCTGGCCGGCTTCGCGCACAACGTCCCGGTCTTGTTGGCCGCCCGCGTAGTTCAGGGCATCGGCATGGGTGGGTTGACAGCACTCGTCATCGCCATCATCGGAACCATCGTCTCTCCACGTGACCGTGGCCGCTACTCCGGTTACACCGGCGCAGTCATGGCCGTGTCCATGTCCGGTGGTCCGATCCTGGGCGGCGTCATCGTCGACAGCCCCCTCGGCTGGCGCTGGTGCTTCTTCGTCTGCGTGCCTTTGGCCGTCGTAGCCCTCGTCTTGGTGCAGCGGACACTGCACATCCAGACCGTCCGCAAGCAGAACGTCTCCATCGACTGGCTCGGCGCACTCCTCCTCACCGCAGGTGTATCCGTTCTCCTGGTATGGGTTTCGTTTGCAGGCAAGGCCGACTACTACGCCTGGTTCTCGCGTGAGACCGCAATGCTCGTCGGTGGTGGCCTCTTACTCCTCGTGCTGACAGTTATTGTCGAATCACGACACTCGTCACCGATCATCCCGCTCAAGATCGTCACCGAGCGCACCACCGGGCTGGCAATCATCGCGTCCATCGCAGTCGGCGTCGGCCTCTTCGGAGCGACCACGTTCCTCGGACAGTACTTCCAGACCGCACGCGGCTACTCCCCTACCGATGCCGGATTGCTTTCCATACCAATGGTGTTCGGTACGCTCGTCGCCTCCGTCGGATCCGGACAGTTGATCACCAAATTCGGGAAGTGGAAGCCGTTCATCACCGCCGGTGCGGTATTGCTGGTCATCGGATTCATTCTCCTCGGCACGATCGACCATCAAACCAGCCTGTGGACAGTCGGCGGGTTCACCGTCATCGTCGGCCTCGGTACCGGCATGCTGATGCAGAACCTCGTTCTCGCCGTTCAGAACACGGTCAGCGTGCACGATGTCGGCGCGGCATCCTCGACCGTCGCGTTCTTCCGTACCTTCGGTGGGGCAATCGGCGTTTCCGTTCTCGGATCGCTGCTGGCGACCCGTGTCGCAGAGAAGTCCGCGGCCGGCCTGGCCGAACTAGAAGTCGGCGCCTCGGGCGGCGGATCGTTGGATCTCGACGTGCTGCCACCACCGGTCGCATTGGTCATTCGTACCGCCTACGGTGACGCGACAGGACGCATCTTCCTCATCTCCGGATTCGTAGCCATCGTCACGTTGATCGCAGTTCTGCTGATCCCGAACCGTCCGCTACGTCAAACCATCGACATCGCTCAGGCTCCCGAGCCCGGTGAGCAGGCAGCCGAGATCCCGTCGTTCGGCGCGGCTCGTGAATACTTGGCACCGGAGGTCGAAGAACACGATGTCAGCGGCCGCCACGAGGCACCGGCAGGATCGGTACCGTTCGAGGGACTGAGTGTCGACGCACGTGATCGTCTGCTGGCGCTGCTGCTCCCCGAACCCCAGGACACGCTCGAGGCTCTCGACGAGGCAGAAACCATTCGCGCTCAGGTCGTCACGCTGCAACAGCAACTCGACGCCAAAGTGCTCGATTTCGATGCGGTGTGCGAGCGACTCCGTCGCTTCGGGCTCACCGAGGATCAGATTGCACGAGTGCTCGGTGACAGTCACAATCCCGATCCTCACCAGAATTACGTGAGTTCGGCACCGAACGGCTACCGCGTCAACTAGTTCACGAAAGAGTAAGGGCCCCACACCATCCGGTGTGGGGCCCTTACTCGTACGGCATCAGGAGTCACGCCCGAACCTCGCACCCTTTTTACCGACCTGCGCGGCATAGTCGCGTCCGAGCGGGGGCGCGCGGTTCACAAAAAGGGTGCGCGGTCCGTGCGAAGGACTACCGCCCCGGGAGGTACTGCAGAGCCTTCACGAACGCAGGCATGATCTTCGCCCAGAGCTTCGGCGAAATTCCGCGCGGCCCACCGAGGTTGAGCAGTCGCGTCGTCGCGACCGTCTGCGACTCGGTGTACTTGAGCAGCCCGTCCGGTCCGTGACGGCGACCCATGCCGGAGACTCCCATGCCGCCCATCGGCGCGCCGGTTGTTCCCCAAGCGGGGGCGTAACCTTCGTCGACATTGACCGTTCCCGAGTGCAGACGCACGGCGATCGCCTCACCCTGCGCTTTGGTCTTCGCCCACACACTGCCGTTCAAACCGTAATCGGTGTCGTTGGCCTTGGCGATGGCTTCCTCGACGTCGGCGACTGGGTAGATGGACACGAGTGGGCCGAAAGTTTCGTTCGCGGCGCACTCCATGTCCTCGGTGACGCCCGTGAGTACGGTCGGCTCGTAGAACAGCGGACCGACATCGGGCCGCGCCTTGCCGCCGGCAATCACCTTGGCGCCCTTCGCTTTGGCATCGTCGACGTGTGCCGAGACGGTCTCGATCTGGTCCTTGGAAACGAGGCTCCCCATCTCGATACCGAACTCGTAGTCGGCGCCGAGTGACATGTTGCGGACGCGCTCACCGAAGGTGGCGGTGAACTCGGCGGCGATCGACTTCTCGACGTAGATCCGCTCGATCGCGATACACAGCTGGCCCGAGTTGGAGAAGCAGGCGCGTACTGCCGCGTCGGACACGGTCCGAAGGTTGGCGCCCTGGGCGACGATCATGGCGTTCTTGCCGCCGAGTTCGGCGGAGAAACCGATGAGTCGACGCCCCGCCTGCTCGGCAAGCAGTTTGCCCGTCGCGCTGGATCCGGTGAACATGAGGTACTCGGTGTTCTCGACGAGGGCAGTACCGACGACGGAGCCGGGCCCGGGAACAACGGCGAGCAGGTCACGCGGCAGGCCGGCCTTGTAGAGCAGTTCGACGACGGCGAGGGCGCAGTAGGGCGTCTGGGAGTCGGGCTTGAGTACGACGCCGTTGCCTGCCAGCAGGGCTGCGATGGCATCGGATACCGCAAGAGTCATCGGGTAGTTCCACGGCGAGATGACGCCGACGATGCCCTTGGGCTGGTAGTGGACGGTGGTCTTCGTCAGCACAGGGAGCATGCCGGTGACGCGCTTGGGCGCCAGGAGCTTGGTTGCCGTGCGGGCGTAGTGCCGCGCGGTCATCGCGATGTCCAGCACTTCTTCTTGAGCGGCGGCGCGGGACTTGCCGGTCTCGGCCTGAGCCATGTCCATCAGCTCGTCACGATGCGCCAACACCAGGTCACGGTACCTGTGGAAGATTTCGGCTCGCTCGGATACCGGGCGTTTCGCCCACGCCTTCTGCGCGATGCGAGCCCGCGCGATGGCGTCGGTGGCGTCGGCTGCGGTACCGACCGGGATGGTCGCCAGTTCCTTGCCGGTGAACACCTCGGTGATCGACTTCGTCGGGCGGTCGGCGGCGTTGGGAATTGCGATGAGTTCAGCGAGCCTGGAGAAGGTCGCAGCGGACGGAGCTGACATATAGTTATCCCTACTGGTGAGTAGTTCTTGGAGTTACACCTAACGTACCTGTTCGGTGGCTCGGAATACCTAGGGCAGTGGGCATGGTGTTCCAGTTGCTTTCTTGTGGGGGATGGGATCCCGCCCACACTGTGTGCAAGTAAAACACCATGCTCACCCTCGGGGTTGCGCCGCGATGTATGGCACCATGGGGATCGGTCTTTCCTAGGCGTCGGGGCGCTCGAAGACGATCAGGGTGGGGACTTCATGCGTAGGACACTCGTTCTGGCAGGCGCAGCAGCACTGATGCTCGCTTTCACACCGATGGCAACAGCAGATCCCGTCGGCGACGTCATCGCTCCCCCTGCCGATCCGTCCGCATACTTGCCCACGCCGCTCGAAGATTCATGGTTCGCCCCACCCGCCGGTTACGAAGCCATTGAGCCCGGAGCGGTCCTGAGAACCAGAAGCATTGCAGTGCAACCGGGTACGACATCAACGCAGGTGTTGTTCCGATCCACCGACTCGAAGAACAATCCGATCGCCGCTGCCACGACGGTCATCGTCCCGGACAGCCCATGGACCGGCGACGGCCCGCGTCCGGTCGTCGCATACAACGAAGCAACCGATTCACTCGGCAACGCGTGCGCGCCCTCCTACACGCTCCCACGAGGTACGAACAAGGAGCTCGATCGAATACAAGAGCTGCTCGCGCGCAGCTACGCCGTCGTGGTCACCGACTATCAGGGGCCGCGGCAGGCTTACTCCGCCGGACTCGTCGCCGGCCACACGGTGCTCGACGGTCTACGCGCCTCGCACAGTGTTGGCGTCGAGTCCGATGCTCCGGTCGCCATCACCGGCTACTCGGGTGGTGCAATAGCGTCGGGGTGGGCAGCTCAGTTGGCGCCGACTTACGCGCCGGAGCTCGATATCGTCGGAATCGCATTCGGTGGGCCGCCAACCGACTACAAGATTCTGCAGCGTTCGCTCAACGGCGGGATCGGGTCCGGCCTGTTCACCGCGGCGACCATCGGGCTTTCAAGGGAGTACCTGGAGATGCGCACGCTGGCCAACGACAACGGCAAGCGATTGGCACTGGTGCAGAAAGACCAGTGCGTCGATGTGCTCTCCTACAGCGGCTTGCTGCTGCTCGACCAGCAGAACCTGTCCAACGTTCCCGACGTGTTCAACCATCCGATCACCCGCACAGTGATCGAGGAAAATCGCATGGGCCAGATCGCGCCCGAGGCGCCCGTGTACATCTACCAGGGCCTACAGGACGATTTGATCCCCAAGGAGGGCGCGGAAGCCGTCCAGGACCAATGGTGTGCGGCCGGTGCGTCGGTGCATCTCGAGGAGATCCCCGGCGATCACTCGGCAGCCGAGGGTGGCGGACGGCCAGGCGCATTCGACTGGATCTCGCAGCGTTTGGCCGGCGTTCCGATCGGTGGATGCGAAAGAGTGATTCGCTGAGTACTTGACCCTCACGTCACGGGAGGCTGCACAGTGTCCTTTGTGAGCGATTCAGAAGGCATGAAGGTGGGCGAGGTCGCCCGTCTGGTCGGGATCAGCGTCCGAACACTGCATCACTACGACGAGATCGGACTCGTGGTGCCGTCCGGGCGCACTCCCAAGGGCTATCGCAACTACTCGGCGGTCGACGTCGAGCGGTTGCATCAGGTGTTGACCTATCGTGAACTCGGGTTCGTGCTCGAGAACATAGCCGCCCTTCTGGACGATCCGACGGTCGACGCGATGGCACATCTACGCCGTCAGCGCACATTGTTGGACCAGCGGATCGATCGCTTGTACCAGATGGCTGCGGCCGTGGACAAAATGATGGAGGCGAAGAAAGTGGGAATTCAGTTGACACCGCAGGAGCAGCGCGAGGTTTTCGGTGACGACTGGCTCGGTGACGAATACGCCGCCGAAGCCGAGGAACGCTGGGGAGAAACTGAGCAGTGGAAGCAGTCCCAGTCACGAACCGCGCAGTTCACCAAGGAAGATTGGAAACTGATCAAGGACGAGACCGACGCGATGGAGCTCGATCTTGCGGCGGCCCTCGCGGCCGGTACCGCACCGGGATCGGCGGACGCCAATATGCTGGCAGAGCGGCACCGCGCGAGTATCGCACGCTACTACGACTGCGGCTACGAAATGCAGGTCAATCTTGCCGAAATGTACTTGGCGGACGAAAGATTCACCAAGCATTACGACGACATCGCACCGGGGCTGGCCAAGTATTTGCGTGACGTGATCGTCGCCAACGCCGAAGGAAAGTAGGCAATCACCACCGAAGTCATTGCCACGGAATCGTATACGGCTTGCCGTCGTCGGGTGGCAGTGTGGGCGGACGCGTGAACCAGATCAACAGCGGATCGCGTTTCAGCTCCTCGACTTCCGGAGGTACGGGGCGGGACAGGGTTTCGATCTCTTCCCATCTGCACTCGCCCGCCCCGACGCGCGACGCGTAGGCCCTCAGTTCCGCGGACGCGCCGGGTAGGGATGCAATGTCGTACATCATCGAACCAGTGACCATTCGCGGTTGATCGAACGACGGCAACGGAGTGTATTCGACCTGGGCACGCGTCTGAGCCATTCGATCCAATGCGTCGGACATCTTCCGCAGTGCCTGTCGCAGAACAGGATCATCGGGTTCGATCATGCGTCTGCCCACGGTTCCTCACCTGTACCGAGCAAATACGGATCCTTCGGCACTTCGTACACCGGGCTCGCATCGGCAGTGTTCTTGATGTCCAGCAACAGCTTTGCATCTTCAATTTTTTCGGTGATGGGCGCCAGCTTCTGTTCGGACTGCTCGTTCATGTACCCGGTCGGACTGGTTACGAGCGACAGAAATTCCTTGAACGCGTCGGTGATCGTACGAATGGAGTCGACGAGTTTCATGCTCAGGTCGAAGCCGGTCCGCAGAATCTCCCAGATTCTCCACAACTGATATGCGGCACCGGCAAAGGGAATCTTCTTCGACAGGAAATCCACCACTCGTGCCCCGCTGGTCAGGTCGAATTCCTTCTCGATCATCTCGCGGACCTTTGTCACCAGTACGCGGATCGAATTGCTGATTTCTTCCGCCGCGCGTTCGGCGACCGCTTGAATGACACGGCCACACGCCCCCTCCCACTGCATCGCGGCCACTTGCTTTGTCGCATATTCACCGTAAGCAACGGCCGCCATTCCGTCCCAGAACTCATCGACACGTGCGGTTCCCTGGGCGAGAGCATCGCCACCCTTTTCCATCGCTTCACCCGCGATTCGATAGGTCCAGCCCAATCGCAACAAGTCGTTCCAGTTGCCCCCGATGGGCTCGACGAGCTGCCGAAGCGGACTCTGTCCGATCATCGCTTCGATTGCGTCATCGACGTCGCCGAGCCATCCAGCAGCATCAGCGATTACCGCGGCCAGATCGTCCGGAAGGCTCTCCGGCGGTGGGTAATCGATCCCTTCGGGGTGTCCGTAGTCCGCGGGATCGCCGAAAAGCTCTGCGGTACCGACCGCAGGCCGTTTCGAATCACCCGGGTCTCTTTCAGGGTGCGGAAAGGGGAGGAGCTGCGTGTGCGCATTCAGCGCCTCGTAGTTGTTCTTCTCCTGATCCGCATACAGCCAGGCCGCGATGTTCAGCTTGTCGCCCAACTCGGTGCAGTTCGCCGCCAGATGGACGTGTCTGTTTCGCCACGCGTTCCGAATACCGTCCAGTGGATCGAGAAGGGACCCGAAAATCTCGCCCTGATACGCACCGGCGGGACCAGCGTGCTCGTTGAAATACTTGTACGACGTCAGCGTCCGGAGCCCAATTTCGGACACCGACCGGCCGAGTCCTGAGACCTCTTTAGGTATTGCGAAGAATGTTTCATCCATGAAGTCACTCCGGTTTCAGTTTTTGCGTCGGAGAGTAGAGATGATTTGATCGACAGTGCCTTCGTCAAGGGGATCGTCGATCTGTTGATCTGTTTGGACCATGAAAATGGCCACTGTCGCATTCGAATACCCCTGAGTTGCGACGATATCGAACGTCGCCTCGGTTGGATCGCAGTCGAACTTCTGCGCAATATTCGACGCGCGGACCGAGTATCTGATGGCCGGCGCGCCATCGATGTCGAGCTCGATCGGATCCGTGTACTCGATCTGTACCCCGTCATCCGGCTCATCCCTGAAGATGATTTCTGCTTGTCGACTCGCCTCGAACGCCGCGGTCGGGACATCGACCCCGTTTCTGCCGGTCATGCCGGTCAAGGCCTTTCTTGCGCCGTCGCGGTGCTCCGGACAGTAGTCGTACCCATACATCGTGACTGCACCATAGGTCACCGATCCGGAGTCTCCCTGCCAGCCCGCGACGCCGCTGGAAACGTTTCGCCAATCCGCCGGCACCGTGTAGCTGAGGCCGTACTTGGTGTCGATCGGAATCGGATCACCGTCGGGAACGTCGATCTCCGGTGGTGCATATTCCATCGACGGGAACCCCGGTGGCGGCCCGGCCACCGTACTCGTCGGAGTTGACGACGGTTGCGGCGCAACAACACTCGTGACCGGAGCAACGACACCCTCGTACCTACCAGGAGTATCGGGCCCCATCTTGGGCAACAGAATACCAGCCAGAACGAACAGCCCCAGCAACACCGCGACACGAAATAGCCGCATTTTCAAGCTCACGAACAACTCCCCCCGAAGACGCCACAAACTAACACGACCTACCGTCGTTCCTTGGTCGCAGTGGCGTACATGGGCGGATCCAGTGATGACACTGACGGTTCGCTCGGCGATGCTGTCCGACGCCATCGGCAAGGCGAGTGGTTTCCGCAGCTCGGTAGGAATCAGCGCCGGTCTGCTGACCTTGCTCGGCGGGACCGAGTACAGACGCCTGGCCGTCGGCGCGTCCGTATTCGCAATTGCCGGCGAGATCGTGATGGACAAGTTGCCGTCGACTCCGTCGAGACTGAGCCCGCCCGCTCTCGGGGGCGGGTTGTCTGCTGTCACCGGTTCGTATGCAGGTCACGCGTATCGCTGGTGGGCGTCGACGCGGATTCCACCGCTGGCTGCTGCCCTCGCCGAGGACCTGGTGGCTTTGACCATCGGGGCTGCGGTTGCCAAGGAAGTGCAGGCGTAGGGTCGAGACTTGTGAAGCCGAATCTTTGGCAGTACCTGGGTTACCAGCTTGGCCGAGTGCTTCCGCCGCCGATGCACGATTGGGTTCGCGAGGACCTCGTCGGCAATGGCGCTCAGGCCCGCTACCTGATCCGATTCTCGCTGCCGATCATCCCGCTGCTGTGTTTGTTTCTGCTCTTGCCAGGCCCGTTGTGGATCGGCCTGGCGATGATGGCTTTGCTGTTCATTCCGCTGGTCTATTTTGCAATCGCATTGATGAACGTCTACCGGCGCCACCGGTTGTTGGTGCACGATCTGGATCCACAGCTTCTCAACGCAAATACTCAACGTAAAATCGATCACACCCGCGAGGACTACGAAAGGCGTCACGGCCGACTCGACTAGGCTATCTGCCATGACTTCCGTCGAATTCAAGGCAACTGCAGACCTGGCCGACGAGATCGGGCCCGAAATCCGTAGCTGTGACACGCAATTCATCCAGTTCGGCAAGCATTCCGAATTCGCTGGTCCAATCACCACCATCAAGTGCTTCCAGGACAATCTGCTCGTCAAACAGACCCTCGGCGAGCCCGGTAACGGCGGTGTTCTGGTGGTCGACGGTGATGCCGGCATTCACACCGCTCTCGTCGGCGACATCATCGCTGGTCGAGGTGTCACCAACGGGTGGGCAGGAATAATCGTCAACGGGGCGATCCGCGATTCGGCGATCCTCCGCACACTCGATATCGGCGTAAAAGCTCTGGGCACCAACCCGCGCAAAAGCACTCAAACCGGATCCGGGGAGAAGAACGTACCCGTCGACATCGGTGGCATCACCTTCAATCCGGGTGAAATTGTGTACAGCGACTCCGACGGTGTGGTCGTCGTCTAGCTTCACGCCGATTCAGCGTGAATATACTCCCCGTGTTGGGATCCGAACCGCCAGGAGGGGGTTCGGATCCCAACACGGGGAGTAAATTGCTCAGCCTCAATTGCTCAGCGTGGATGCTCGACGCGTTCGTCGATCACGAAGAGCAGCAACGCCACCAGCAGCATTCCTGCGGCCACCCAGACTGCTCTGTTTTCCGGTACCTCCGACATCCCGGCGCCGAGAATCGCACCGGCGACGAAGCCCAGGATCACCGAGCCGACGTTGACGGCCCTGGTACCGGCTGCCTTGTTTCCGTTGGTGATTCGATGGAACAGGGCCTGCGATAGGCTGCGGAGATTTCCGGTGGTCATCGTCGTGTTGTACGCCGAGGCGACAAGCACCCGAAACGTTGTCACCTGCACGGCCGCAACGAATGAAATCGGCACGGTGACAAAGGCATTCGGTACCGTATCGGGCAGAAAGCCGATGATCGCGATGACCAGGATCTCCATGATGAGGACAGCCCGGACCGGCCGCCGAACTATCCGTGCGACGACCGGCTTGGAAATGAACTCGGCGGTGAACACCCCGAGCACGAACGCCAACAGAGGCGGAAGGTACCCGAGCGCGGATCGCCACTGCCCCGACGCCATGTCGATCCCGGAGAGGATGACGTTGGCCGTCTGCGCATTGGCGAACACGCCGTCACGGGTGACGAACGTATAGGCGTCCAGAAACCCCCCCGACCGCGGCGAGGAGCACACCGAGGCGCACCGACTCGGAAGTCACGACGGCCGCCTTCGGCACCTCGGAGTCGGTCATCTACGGAGCCTTCCACTGTTCGCTTCACACGGACTCGGTCAGGCTACGTTGTGCTCGTTGATCGGGTCCGCGCGCGGATACTCTCCTCGCTGATCGGTCCACGCGAGAGAATGGCCGTTCTCCCGTAGTGGACTACTGTGGAGAACGTTGGTTCTCAGCGCAAGGAGTTGGTCACGATGGAACCGGGCAGTGGACGGACCGCCGTCCTGCACGCAGCCGACGAGCTCTTTTATGCACGCGGTGTCAATGCCGTCGGAATGGATGAACTGCGAGCCGCGGCCGGTGTCTCCCTCAAGCGGATGTATGCACTGTTTCCGTCGAAAGCCGAGATCGTCGCTCAGGTACTCGAGGGCCGAACCCACAGGTGGAACGCGGGAATTGCTGCCGAGGCAGCCAAGCACGAATCTGCTCGCGAGAAAGTGCTTTCCATCTTCGACTTCCTCGACGCCTGGTTTCGTGAGGACAACTTTCGAGGCTGCGCGTTCATCAACTCGTTCGGCGAGCTCGGGACCGTCATGCCCGCTGTTGCCGATGCGGCGCACCGTCACAAGCGTGAATTCGTCGAGTACGTCACCGTTTTGGTCGTCGAAGCTGGAGGCCCGAAGACCCTCGGTCTACAGATCGCACTGCTCGCCGAGGGTGCGCAGACGACCGCCGCCATTTCCGAGTCGTCCGAACCTGCTCTTGCCGCACAGGCAGCCGCCGCAGTGCTCCTCGATTCTGGGACGCGCCCGTAGGTGATCGCTCAGAACAACCCGCCCATTCCCTTGCCGATCAGTACCGCCGAGATCACCAGAATCAGCACACTCATGACGGCCGTGTTGTTGGCTTGCAGCCACTCTTTGAGGGAGGCGAGCGGCGCCGCGAGTCGTTGTGCCGCAATCTGGTAGCCCATCACCGGAATCGATACTGTCGAGGCCGACAGTATCGAAAAGACGGACACAGCCACGACGGTCTGACCCGCGCCGAGGGCGACACCCCCGATGGTGACGCCCGCGGCGATGCACATCAGCAAGTTCTTCGGATTGATCGCAGCCAGTGCGAAGCCGACTCCGAGTGCTTTGACGGCGGTCACATCGTCGAGGGCGGACATCCACTTCGGGGTCGCGTGTTCTGCCCCACGAGAGCGCCATTGCCGGATACCGACACCGAGCAACAGCAGACCGATGACGAGCTTGATCCACGACGATGTAGTGGACGGCTCGTCCTCGGACCCGGTTGCCGCGCCGCCCACGAGAACGAAAATCGTGGTTACCAGGACGATTCCGGCGATCCACCCGACCGCGAAGCTGATGCTGGCGCTACCCGCGCGTTTACCCAGCAGCATCAGGATCGCGGCGATGATGGGGACTGGGGAGACGGCTACGCCGATCGCCAGTGGCAGTAAATCTCCGAGAACTGTTCCCATACTCGATTCCATAGAGGTAGAAGTGATATTCGTTCACTTCGACGCTATGAGTGTGCGGGACCTACCGCGTCACCTGCAACGGGTGAGGCGTGATCTCCGAGCGGAGGAGTTACCGTCAGAGAACGGTGACCCAGCCATGCACCTCGTCGCCGACGAGCGCGTCGTGGTGGCGTTTGCGCAACATCGCCGAGAGTGGCCCTATGTCCATCGACTCTCCCACCGCACGACCGTCGATCTGAAAGACGGGTGCGACGCCAGCGGAAGTACCGCAGACGAATACTTCGTCGGCAATATAGAGCTCGGTAAGATCGACGACTCTCTCCTGCACCGGAAGTCCCTCCTCGCGAGCAAGAGTCAGAATCGTACGACGGTTGATTCCGTCGAGAATGTCCGAAGTCACATCCGGTGTTATCAGGGTGCCCCCGCGGACGAGGAAAATATTCGCGGCACTGAGCTCACACACGTGACCGTTGATGTCGAGAAAGATGCAATCGTCGAAACCGCTGTCGATCGCATCCTGTTTGGCCAGAACCGAATTGACATAGGCGCCGTTGACTTTTGCGCGCGAGGGAATCGCATTGTCCGGAATACGACGCCACACACTCGTTTTCAGACGCATACCGTTCTGCGGGACGATCGGGACCGCGTCGTACAAGAAGATCGACACGGTGGTGTGCAAGCCGCGCACCCGTGTTCCCGGAATCTGCTCGTCGACGTGGACCGTTGCGCGTACGTAGACTTCGCGATCCGGCGCATTCGCGACGATCAGCTCACGCGTGACGGCCAGGAATCGGTCGAAATCCCATTCGTCCGCAAACCGATCGATACCGATGATCTTGCATGACTCGACGAGCCGCTGGAAGTGATCGCGCAGCCGAAAAGCTGTCCGGGTTGCGCCGTCGACCTGGACTGGGAAGACGGTGTAGACGCTCAATCCGTACAGAACCGCCGAGGTGGCCACTCCGAGGGTCGCGTCCTGCGCGTCGATGATGCGGTCGCCGAAATACACCTTGGAGTGTGGAGTTGCCATGGGCTGATGTTAGTGCGCGACAAGTTCGCCGGTCCACGCGTTTACGGGCGACATCGAAACACACCCCACTTCTCCCGGCCGTGTCGTAGGCCGGTGATATCAATAAAGGATACCGACGAAAGGAGCACCGACCATGTTCTGCAGAGACTGCACAGCGGCTGTCGACCATTGCCACGGCACTTTGGTGATCCACTCGTCGAGCCTCGCGGAGTGCACCGAGCCCGGCTGCGTCGATCTGGAGTACGTGCGTCACTACCTGGTGCTGGACTGCTCCGAGATCACCGGCGGATGTCAGTGCGCCGCGCAGATCGAGCTTCGTCAGGCATCCTGACTCCGATGTCCACGCAGTCGTGAGTCCCCCAGTTCGGTACCTGCCGTCCAAGGCGTATCGATCGGGATACATCGCTTGGGTGCGGAATAACCTCGCGTGTAGATATAGGCAGTAGGGCCGAGCCGGTGACCGCCGAAGGTAGATGCGGCCCGAGTGCGGAGCGCTGCGCGATGATGCGAATTCTGTTGGTCGGCGTACCGATCATGCTTGCCGTCACGGCGGTCGTTGCGGCGGCGTTCGGCTCACTCGGGTGGATTGTTGCAGCGGTCGTCTTCACCGTGCTTGCCGCGATCGGCGTCTACGATCTGGTCCAGAAACGACACTCGGTGCTGCGTAACTACCCGATCCTCGGCCACCTGCGATACCTGCTCGAGCTGGTCCGCCCAGAACTGCAGCAATACTTCATCGAACGCAACTTCGACGGGCGTCCTTTCGATCGTGACAAGAGGTCACTGATCTACGAGCGCGCCAAGGGAACTGCCGCCGAACTCTCCTTCGGCACCGAGCGCGATATCGACGCGGCCGGATATGAGCACCTCGTCCACTCCACAGCTCCCATCGAGGTTCCGGACACTCCACCGCACGTACGCATCGGCGGTCCGGACTGCAGACACCCCTACGACATGGCGTTGTTGAACGTATCGGCGATGAGTTTCGGTGCGCTGTCTGCGAACGCGCTGAAGGCGCTCAATGCCGGTGAACAACGCGGTGGGTTCGCTCATGACACCGGCGAAGGTGGCCTCACGCCCTACCATCTCGGAGGCGCCGATGTCGTCTGGGAGATCGGTTCGGGCTACTTCGGTTGCCGTACCGAGGACGGCCGCTTCGATCCCGCAGAGTTCGCCCGGAAGGCAGCCGACGATCGGGTGAAGTGCTTGTCGCTCAAGCTGAGTCAAGGTGCCAAACCGGGAATCGGTGGCGTGCTGCCTGCGGCGAAGGTCAGCGCCGAAATTGCTGAGTATCGCGGTGTCCCGCAGGGGGAGAAATGCATCAGCCCAGCGGCGCACATGGAATTCTCCACCCCACGCGGTCTGATCCGCTTCATCGGGCGCATGCGTCGGCTGGCCGATGGTAAGCCTGTCGGGTTCAAGCTCTGCGTGGGCTCGCGAGTCGATGTTCTGGCACTCGGCAAAGCGATGCTCGAGGAGGGCATCGCCCCGGATTTCATCATCGTCGACGGGGCTGAGGGAGGTACTGCCGCGGCCCCGCTGGAGTACGAGGATCACGTCGGTCTTCCGCTGACCGACGGGCTGATGACACTGCACAATGCACTGGTGGGTTGCGGCCTGCGTCAGCAGATTCGGGTCGGAGCAAGCGGAAAGGTCGCCACCGGAGCCGACATCGTCAAGCGGCTGATCCAAGGCGCCGACTACACCAACTCTGCCCGCGCCATGATGATGGCTGTCGGCTGCATTCAGTCGCAGCGGTGTCACACCAACAAATGCCCAGTGGGAGTTGCCACTCAGGACCCCAGGCGCGCGCGGGCACTCGACGTCGAGGACAAAAGCACTCGAGTGTTCCGATACCAGCAAGCCACCGTCGCTCAAGCTATGAAAATCATGGCGTCGATGGGCGTCAGCGGGCCCTCCGGTCTCACGCCGTACATGTTGCGCAAGCGAATTGGTCCGATCAGCCAGCAGTCGTACGCGGAGATCTATGAATGGCTCGCACCAGCGGTGCTGCTGGATGATCCGCCGGCCTCGTGGGCAGCGGACTGGGAAACCGCCGATCCCGACAGTTTCACGCCCGCACCATGGCATCAGTCCGCTCGAGGTGGCCTTGACCCAAGCGCATCCCGCATCGACTAGTCAGGGCTGCTCTCGCGGGGAACAGAGTGGCCAGCGGCTTCACGGCCAGCAACTCGACCGAATGCAAGTGCGTCAGCGATGTGGAATCCGCCATCTTTTCGCCAGCTGTAGGTCGAACTTACCTCGCCCGCGGCATACAGCCCGTCGATCACTGCACCGGAGGGATCGACCACGCGGGAACGTCCATCACGGCGGGGTCCGCCGCTACTCCATCCCAGGAGAGGCGCTACCTCGAGCACGTAGAACGGTGGCTCCGAGACCGGGGCAAGACTTTCCGGCGAACGTCCGAAGTGGTCATCCTGACCCTTTTCGCACGCGGCGTTGTACTGGGCCACTGTGGTCTCCAGAATGCTGGGCTCGATCCCTACGAGCTGCGCAAGATCGCTGATCGTAGCGGCGCGCTTGATGATGCCAGCCTCGATCTCGGCCATGTTATCGGCACTCCACTGTGTTCCCTTGTCCATCAGGACCTTCCAGCCGACTGGGAGCATCTCACGTCCCGGACTCAGCGGACCCGACGATCGCATACGCTCGTCGAATACAAGGTAGAAATTTTGCAGAGGGAAATGCTCGAAGCTGCCGTTACGGCTGATGTGGCCGTGTCGATTCTGCGCAATCTCATCGATGAACCGTCGCCCCTCGAGCGAGGCAAAAAGATAGTTTCGACCAGCCCACAGGGCGAGGTAAAGACCGAGCCTGGAGCCGCAATCAATGCCGGTGATAGTCATCATGTTGTCCATATGCCACAGGTCCGCACCTGCCTTCTGCGCCATGCGATGCCCGTCACCTGTGGCGTTGGGTGACCCCCACAGTGGGGGGTCGACCAGCCGCAAATAGTCCCGCACCATTTGCCGGTCCGCCGCGAAGCCGCCCGTCGCCAGCACCACGCCTCCGACGCTTCCGATATGGGAGTACTGCCCACCCGCTTCGATAGCCACTCCTACGACCGCACCACGTACGCCGGTTATAAGTTCGGTAGCGCGCGTGGAGAATCGGACCTCGATGCCACGGTCCATCAATGCGGCGATGAGAAAGTCGTACAGCAGGAAGTTGCCCATCTGGCCGCCCACAGTGTCCATGCCCGCGTAGCAGTCAGCGCCGTCGACGCCGACGTATTCCGGTTCCGTGTGGTGGTCAGCGTTCTGTGCGACGTGTGCACCAAGACTGCGCATCCAGTCGGAGTTCTTCGCCGTTTCGGCGGCCCAGGTCTCGACTACATCTTCGGCGACCGAGTAGCCGTCGGAGAGGGCTCGGAGAAAGACTGCCGCCCGTTCGGGGTCGCTATTGATGAACCAACCACTGCCAGAGATTCGAGTGTTTCCACCAGCGGTATCCTCGCCGCACTTGTCGATCACGAGCACCCGCGCACCGGACTCGTGTGCCGATAGCGCTGCAGCAGCGCCTGCAGCGCCGACTCCTATCACGACCACATCGAACTGCTCATCGAACTCTTGGCTCATCCGCGTCACCATGTCTTTGCTCGTGTAGGAATGTCGACTCGAAAGGGACTTTCCCGGTTTAGTTGATACCTGGACCAGTCCTGAATCGCACTGGGTCTGGTGGATGCTCTGATGTGACTTGGGTTCGGCGGACGGTACGCGAACCGCGTCCGGTTACCGAGCCCCCTCTATGCCGGGCAGCGGGCAGAACGGGTAGCGCCCGGCCATCTCACCGGACATCGAGGAAATCGATAGGGTTGCGCTCGATCATCGCAGCAACTTGTACTGGGTCTACGCCGGCAGCCTCGAGTGCTGGTATCACTTCGGTGTGAATGAAGGTGAAATCGGCTCCGACGGGTAGCCGGTCCGCCTTGAAATCGTCCCAGGTGCCGAACACTGCGAAATAGGCCGCAAGGTCGTGGGAGAGCAATAGCCGGTCACCGTGACCTCGGGCGCACAACTCCGCGATTATCCGCACCCGATCTTTCAAGCTGAGTCCGACGTCGCAGTATCCGAATCGGTCCATGCCCAGGTAGCAGCCACGTTCGAGCATGCGCTCCAAGTAGTCGATATTGTCGGTGTCTCCACTGTGCCCGAGCACTACTTGGTGCGGCGCTACGCCGACGCTTTCGAATAGGTCCATGATTTCATCGCCATTACCGAGGTGCGCATGGTGATGGGAGAAAATCGGCAGCCGCTGTTCGACTGCTACACGGCCGATGGCGCGGAAAACCTTGTCCAGGATCGGTGTGATGCCGGCGTCGGCGCAGGCAGTTTTCATGATCCCTGGCCGGATGCCGGTCTTGCCAATGCCGTCACAGCACTCCCCGCTGATCAGCGCATAGATCTCGTCCTCGGTACGCCAGTTCAGGTACACCTCATCCTGGTAGTAGAAGCCGCTGGAAACGATGAAATTAAGCCCGGTGCGTTCCGCGACTTCACGTATCAGTGCGATGTCGCGGCCCATATTTACCGGGGTGCCATCCACCACCGTCCGGATCCCACAGGCCTTCGCGCGGTTGAACTGCGCTACAGCTTTCTCGAGCACGACGTCGTGCTCGTAGTACTGGTCGCCAAATGCCATGCGCATCGACCAGTCGGCCGTCGCAACGTGCTCGTGGATCAGTGTTTGGCCGAGCTCGGAGACATCGATCGGGCCTAGCACGCCGTGAACGGCCATGAATTCTCTTTCAGGAGTGGTCAGTTGCGCTCACTGGCGATGACCCATAAAAACCAGCGTGGCTCGACCCAGGGAGGGCCGAACGGACTAATGATGCTCAGCTATCCGGTGACTCAGCGCACACTTCGTCCCACTGACCGGAACCGGATGTACCCACGCAATCGATGACCCTGCGTGATGACCGGGGCAACGCGCTGGCCTGTCGAGCCGCGTCGCGACCTGACAGCGGACCGGTACCCATGTGCGCACTGGCGTCGACAGTTGCAATCTCCTCGATCGCTGGACTACCAGAACATCCCTGCGAATACGGTCAGGTCAACATGATCAACTCATGAGCGACTGAAGTTCTCTGTGAGGTGATCACTCAGATCCCCCACCAGGTCGAGGAGCGAGTAGTCGCGGAAGGTGAAACGCCAGACTCCGTCCACGCGAGCAAACTCGTCGTGATATCTCCCTGCGGCGATAACTTGGAGCGGCACCGTAGGGGTTGCCTGCAGCACCGAGTAGTAGGAGCGGCAGGTCGCGGTGCCCGCCGCCGCATCAACCTCGATTATGGGGTTGGTGATCACATGCTTGGTTCGAGGCGTGCCGCCGGGGTGAATCTTCACCATACTTCGCCACGAGTCGAGCAGGGCGACATGATCGAGGACCGCTTTGCCGGTTCGCACCCGCGCATTTTCGAACATCGCGCTGGCCTCCTCGAAGCGGCCGGAGTCCATGTTCTCCGCATACTTGTACAACAGATTGGCAATGTCAGTGGCGGCGCAATTCATATCTGCCCTTCGTGGGTCGTCGGTGCCTGGCCGGAGATGGCGTTGGCGGCGGGTATTGAGCGTTGGCGGCCGCTCGGCGGACGATATTCTCGGCCACCTCCTGGCGCCGGCCCTCCACCGGGCGCCGGCATGGAAAGAACGTGCGGCATAGTCACTTTCGTTCTCGCCCTGACTCAGATCGTCGCCCATGTGCCGGCAGTATCTCGAGGGGCCCGGCTCGTACCCCCCCTGCAAGACGTGCCCCGTGCTGTCTACGAGCCCGTCCGGGTACTCCAGCCCGCGTCGACCGGGACGACGATCCCCGTCAAATGGGCGCTTGCCTCAGCGGCCAGGAAGAGCACGACCCGGCTGACCTCGCTGGAGTCCATGACCGCGATCGGCTGGACATGCAGCTGACCGAGCAAGGGACCCACATCATCCCAGGTGGGCGACTCCAGATCGGGGCGTACCAGGCTGTATAGACGCTCGTTCTTCACCATGGGCGTGTCGATGTTTCCTGGCGTAATGACATTCACAGTCACACCGCTATGCGCGAGATCCTGCGCGGCGGACTTCGACATCCCAATCACGCCCCACTTGGAGGCGCCATACGCGACCTGGTTGGGCGCCGAGCTGCGGCCGAGCATCGACGAGATGGTGACGATGCGGCCGTAGCCGCGCTCGGCCATGCCAGGGGCGACCGCCGCGAGGGTGTTGAACACGCCGGTCAGGTTGGTGCCGATGACCTCGTCCCAGACTGCCTGGGGATGATCGGTGATCGAAGCCGAGCTGGAGACCCCGGCATTTGCGACCGCGATATCGATGCCGCCGAGTTCCTTCTCTGCCTGCGACACGAAAGCGTTCATCGCATTGCGGTCGGAGGTGTCGACCTTGCCCGAGACACATTTTTGGCCCAGCTCCTCGACCATCCGCTTCGTCTCTGCCAATTCGGCCTCCGTGCCGAGCGGATAGCCGACGGACTCAGAATCCACGCAGCGATCGCAGATCGCAACGTCAGCCCCTTGCTCAGCGAACGCCAGGGCGTGCGAACGGCCCTGCCCACGTGCGCCGCCAGTAATCAGTGCAACCTTGCCCGCAAATTCGCCGATGCTCAATTCATACTCCGTTTCAATAGAATTTCGATCGCGCAGTTGTGAAATCAATGCGTTGCGCATGCCGGTCGGTCCCGAAGCACCGACATCTTTCGTATTGAGCAAGCGCTTGGTTGATGGCCAAGCTAACACATGGTCCAAAGCTTGATCTAGATCACAGAGTAGTGCCCACAGAATGGACATCCTCGGTTGAAAGGTGGGCAAGTAGGGTTGAGGCCTACGTTGTGAAGTCCGGCGCCGGAGAATTTGACCCAACATGGTATGGCGTAGGTCACGTTATTTGTCCGGGAATCTACTGATGAAGGATGTGGCTGCTATGAGCGCAGCATCGAACAGCGACTGGACCAGCATGACCGCAGTAGATGCTCTGCAGCGTCATGCGCCTGAGGTGGCGGCACGGTTGGCAGACCTGATCGCGCTGAACCCGCCGGTCGCAGCCGCGCCGCTGGCTGCCTTGGTGCGCACGGTCTGCGCCGGCGCAGTCTCGCTGCCGCCGCTGCCTCACCCCTACGCCGAGATACCAGCCGCCACGAGTCTCGATGCCGGCGCACAGATCGCGCTCGAGTTCGCAGAGCAGTTCAGCATCGACGTATCGGCAATCGACGATGCGACGCGCACCGCGCTGATGGATGCGCTCGGCGATCGGACCGGTGCATTGGTGACGGCCATGTATGTCGCCGATTGGGCGCCGCGGGTTCGCCGCGCGCTCGAGCAATTGTTCGCGCCGGCCGCCGACGGCTGGGGCGTGCCGGCCCAGTGGAACGAATCAACGGACGATCTCATGCCGCTGGTCGACGACTTCCTGGCGAGCGTGGCTCGGGTGCGGGGTCTGGACCCGGTGACGACTGAACTTGTCCGGTTGCGCGAGGCCCGCCAGCACAATTGCCGGATCTGCAAGTCGGTTCGTATCAGGTCGGCACTCGCCGCCGGAGGCGACGAGTCCATGTACTCCGAAGTCGACAACTACGAGGACAGCAACCTATCCGGCCGTCACAAGGCTGCGTTGGCACTGACCGACGCGATGGTCTGGCAGCCGGGATATATCAGCGAAGACGTGACTGACGCTGTGCAAAAGCATTTTTCACCTGCAGAGGCGGTCGAGCTGGTCGTGGACATGATGCGCAATGCCAGCGCCAAGATGGCGGTCGCGAAGGGCACCGATGAGGCCAATGTGAGTGAGGGCGTCGAGATCTACGAGGTCAATCCAGACGGCAGCATGGACTTCGGCCTCACCGCGCCCGCGCCGCGCTGAAGGCCGCCCAAGATCTAGATGTTCTTCGCGGGGAGGTTATGGACGGCTCCGAAGACGTGGCTCCCGACGAGTCACCCTGCCGCCAGGGCGAGAGCAGCCACGAATTCTGTTGGCGCAGAGAGAGACTGGTACCCGTCCGCGAGGATGCGACGGCACCCGTCGAGCTCGACGTGGACTTCCAGGGGTTCCCCAGTGTTCGATACCGGGCTGGGCGACAACGAGAACGTGGCGAGCGAGGTAGCGCGCTGGGCGCATGGCGCTGCCGGAGCCAGATCGCCAAGTACGTCGAACGCGTCGGGACCTGAATCGACGTCGTACCGATCTGCACCCAAGAACAATGGGACAGCACCCGATGTATCGAAGCGGCAGAATCCCGCTTGCGGAAGTGCGCATACGAACGCCTCCGCCGAACCGACCACTCCAGCATCGCGCGGTGTCGCGGTGCTCTGCAGTCCGTAAGCAGCAAGAGCCATCAACACCACCACCAGCGCGGTTATGCCCGTCCGTCTTCCGATCACGACCGGATCCGATGGCGGCCCGACGCCCCGCAACTCATCACCAATCCACCCGCGCTGCCATCGCGAGCAATCTCTCCCGACGCTTACTGCTCGTTTCACCGATTCGTGCGATGCGCCCGTACACGTGGGCGCGGAAATCTGTACTCTCGTTCAGGTTTTGCACATCGGCACCCGTGGTCATGCAGTTGTGGAGCAGCGCCCGCAGGGCGTCGTATTCGGCTCTGGGTACTGCGGGCCAGTCGTTGACCACCAGCCCGGTCAGTTGTTGTCGCTGGTGTGCCCGCCGCACACGCGTCTTGTCCGGGTGCAGGGCGAAACCCTCGTCATGTGCGACCTGCCCGACTACCCACAGCAGGGTGTCCACGTCTGGGCTACCGGAGAATGCCAGGTCGTCGGCATAACGGGTATATCGCAGCCCCATCGATCGCGCGAGACCGGTCAACCGGATATCCAATTGCCGTGCTGCAAGATTGGCCAGTGCCGGTGATGTCGGCGCGCCCTGCGGCAGATGAGTGGATCGCAATCGAGAGGCTGTCGGCCGGTCGATTCCGACCAATTCGGCCGCGGGCGTCACCGTCGTACACACGCCTGCAAGATTCGATGCGACAGTCGGGGGATAGCCGACGGCCTCGAATATCGCTACGACACGGTCGAATCCGATGGACGGGAAGAAGTTCTTCAGGTCGACTGATACGACAACTTCGCGGCCTGCGTGTGGAATTGCGAAGGTCCGCGCACTGCGGCCTCGTCGAAATCCATGTGCGGCAGGGTGCGCGGGCACTCGATCAAGGATCCGCCGTAGGACCTTTCGCTGAATCTCGCGCAATCGTGGCTTCGGCACTTCCAGTAGCCGCGAGCCGACCCGCTTGTCGATTCGGGCAGACCGATAGTGCTGCATCGGAAACGGCGCTCTCGTCAATCTTCCCTGAAGATCGGCGAACCAGTCCATTTCGTCGATCGTGAGATCGAGAGACTGTGCAAGTTGACCTGTTGTCTCGTAGCGAGGCACCTCGAAGCGCCACGGCTTGAAGTTGTCTCGCGGCGGCGGGTGCGAGGACACCGAGGGCTCCGGGATGAACGGCAGGTCGCGCAGGAGGCGGAAGATCGACGACTCGTCGAACGGCGGCATAGGGAAAAGATCGATCACGCGGTCTGCCAACCACGACGCTCTGGCCGGAACGAGCGCCGCGAATGCCTCCCCGAGCCCGCTACGCGACCACTCCGCGTCCGCGGCCAGGGACGCCAACGCCGCGGCGGATCGAGGCGTCAGTTCTCGGTCGGCCATGCATCTCCTGGGATGAAACACAGCGGCGCGGGGCGACCGAAATCTTTCGTCCTCGGAGCAGTCAAGCACGCGGAGCGTGCCGAGCTGCTTCGGACGCAGTGACCGATTCTCACTTCGCTCCCAGGGGTTGCCCCTGAGCTTGGTCGCACGGACCAACTCTCGCCCACACGCCGCTGCATGCCTCCCACTGTGCCAAAAATGTCCGACTTCTGCGCGGTGTTCCATCCTCGGCGTTCTGTGTGTCGAGCGCTAGAGATGTTCGGACACCAGTACCGCCACGGTGTTCGGCTCCAACGCTTCGAAGGTGTGCGGCTGATCCCCCGGGTACGAAATGTAGTCACCGGGATGTAGCTCGACGGGGTCTTCGGTAGGTCCGACCAGTGCGCGACCCACCGACATGACGACATGTTCGACGACGCCCGGCGAGTGGGGATCTGCCTGCCGCGCGTCGCCGACCTGGGCGTTGATGATGTAGATGTCCCGACGCGCGTGCGGCGGGCACGAGGCGAGCAGCGTCGCTACGTAGTCGGCGTGTTCGGATCCGATGCGCGGTCCGTCACCGGCCCTGATCAGGTGCACTCGCGGCCGGGCCGGCTCGACCAGTTGCGCGAACGGTACGTCGAGGGTGACACTGAGCGCCCATAGGGTCTCCACGCTCGGGTTGCCTGTTCCCGATTCGAGTTGCGAGAGAGTCGATTTGGCTATCCCGGCTCGGCGTGCGACTTCGGCGGAGGACAGGCCGACCCGTTTGCGTTCACGTTGCAGCGCTGCGGCGATCGCTGCTATGGGCGCACCCGACTCGGCCATCTTCGTTCACTCCATCGGTTGTATCGTTCGGTTTGACGAACACTTTAACATCGTCCACTATTACGGACATGCGTTCGATATGGCGAACACCCGCGTTGCGAGACATCGCCCTCGTCTGCCTTGCCGACGGCCTGGTCGGGGCATCCTTCGGCACAATTTCCGTAGCGACCGGACTCCCCCTCTGGGTTCCGGTCGCGATGTCGTTGTTCGTCTTCGCCGGTGCATCCCAGTTCATTCTCGTGGGAGTTCTTGCTGCAGGAGGAAATCCAGTCGCAGCAGTCGCCAGCGCGATGCTCGTCAACGCCAGACTCGTCCCACTCGGTTTTTCGGTCGGCGACGCATTGGCCGGCTCGAGCTGGCCCAGAAAGCTCCTCGGGATGCACTTGATCACCGATGAATCCGTTGCATTCGCCGTCGCGGAGAAAGAACCGGTTGCGCGTCGAACATCGTTCTGGCTTTGCGGAATCGGGCTGTTCGTGAGTTGGAACATCGGCGTGCTCGGTGGCGCGGCGCTCGGTAGCGCGATCACCGACACCTCAGCCTTCGGCCTCGATGCCGCTTTCCCAGCAGTGCTCATCGCCCTGGTCATGCCTGCCCTTCGCGAGGCGAGGATGCGGAACGCCGCCCTGATCGGCGCGGTCATCGCCGTCGCCGCCGCCACTGTGCTTCCCCCGGGAATTCCGGTCCTCCTCGCACTCGCCGGAGTTGCGATCGCCCCACTGCTGTCGAAGGTGAACACGTGAATCTCATCGTTCCGATGCTCGCGCTCACCGTCGGCACGATGCTGCTCCGCATGATCGGTCCGCTGCTCCGTAGTCGCGTCACACTGTCCCCGCAGATCGAGATGCTGAGCTCGACGGCCGTGGCCGTTCTCTTCGTCGCGCTCGTCGCAACCCAGGCACTGATCGTCGACACCGAATTCGCCGGGTTCGCTCTTCCCGCAGGAGTTGTCGTTGCCGCCGTGCTGGCCTGGCGTAAAGCACCGTTCGTTGCCATCGTCGTTGCGGCATCGGCGACGACTGCCGCCCTGCGGTTCGTCGGCGTCGCTTGATCGGAACAATCAGGCCTTCTGTGGTCGAAGAACCCTTCCCGAAAATGGCGAGGAGGCGTACAGTTCGTACTGGATATATACCCCCTAGGGGTATCAACCACGAACTCGATCAGTGGGAGTACATGCACGATGAGCAACCACATGAAGCCCGACACGGCACATCCACCTCGGCAGGATTCGGCGCATTCCGGCCAAGATGACATGACAGGGCACGATATGTCCGGACACGCGGGGCATGCCGGACACGGCGATCACGCCGGCCAGTTCCGTCGCCTGTTCGTCATCATGGTGTTCTTCGCCGTCCCAGTCGTGTTCGCCTCGAACATGTTCGCGACGATCGTCGGCTATCCGCTACCCGATGCAGCGTGGATCGCCTGGATCTCACCGGTACTGGGCACTGTCATGTACTTCTGGGGAGGGTCACCGGTCCTGACCGGCGCGGTCAGCGAGATACGTTCACGTACACCAGGAATGATGCTTCTCATCGCACTGGCGATCACGGTCGCATTTCTCGCATCGATGGGTTCGAGCATCGGCGTACTCGACCACCAGCTCGACTTCTGGTGGGAACTGGCACTGTTGATCGTGATCATGCTGCTCGGGCACTGGGTCGAGATGCGGTCACTTGCGCAGACCACCTCTGCATTGGATTCACTGGCAGCGCTTCTCCCCGACACCGCCGAACGCGTCGAGGATGGCGAGGTCGTCTCGGTGACGCCGGACGACTTACGGGTCGGCGACGTCGTCGTCGTCCGTCCAGGCGGGCGGGTGCCTGCCGATGGCACCATAGTCTCCGGGACCGCGAGCATGGACGAATCGATGGTCACCGGAGAATCGCGCACTGTCCGCCGCAGCGACGGTGACCACGTCGTCGCCGGGACTGTGGCCACCGATTCCGGCGTCCGCATCCAGGTCACCGCCATAGGCGAGGACACCGCCCTCGCAGGAATCGGACGTCTGGTCGCCGACGCGCAGAATTCGTCGTCGCGGGCTCAGCGCATTGCCGATACCGCGTCGGGTTGGTTGTTCTGGTTCGCGCTGGGAGCCGCGGCCATCACCGCGGGAGTGTGGACACTGTTCGGGCTGCCCGACGACGCCGTCATCCGCACGATCACCGTGCTGGTCATCGCCTGTCCACATGCCCTCGGGTTGGCGATCCCTCTGGTGGTGTCCATCGCCACCGAACGAGCCGCCCGCAGCGGTGTCCTGATCAAGGACCGGCTGGCGCTGGAAACCATGCGGACAGTGAATACCGTGGTATTCGATAAAACAGGAACGCTGACCAAAGGTGAGCCCACCGTCATCGCGATCGAGGTGACCGGGGGCCACACCGCCGAAGAAGTCCTGGCATCGGCCGCCGCTGCCGAAACCGATTCCGAGCATCCTCTCGCCCGCGCCATCGTCGGCGCCGCGCGTCACCGTGGACTGACGGTACCGATCGCCACCGACTTTCGGTCGTCCCCGGCAGTCGGGGTGTCCGCCGACATCGACGGAACTCGTATCCACGTCGGTGGCCCCGGCCTGCTCGAACAGGAGCACGCCCACGAACTTGCCGTCGCCGACCGCTGGGGTGACGACGGTGCGATCATCCTGCACGTCCTCGCAGAAGGCGAGGTCATCGGGGCATTGAAGCTTGCCGACGAGATCCGATCGGAATCACGCTCCGCGATCGAGGAGCTGCATAGCCGCAACATCGAGGTGGTCATGATCACCGGTGACGCCGATGCCGTCGCGAAGTCCGTTGCCACCGAACTCGGTATCGACCGCTATTTCGCCGGAGTAAAACCAGAGGACAAGTCCCATCACGTCGCCGACTTGCAACGAGAAGGACGCACAGTGGCGATGGTCGGCGACGGCGTCAACGACGCTCCCGCGCTTGCGCAGGCCGACGTCGGCATCGCGATCGGCGCGGGCACCGACGTCGCCATCGCGTCGGCGGGAGTGATCCTGGCCAGCGACGACCCCCGATCGGTGCTCTCGGTGATCGAGCTTTCGCGTGCCTCGTATCGGAAGATGAAGCAAAACCTATGGTGGGCAGCGGGATACAACCTCATCTCCGTGCCGCTCGCGGCAGGAGTACTGGCACCGATCGGGTTCGTGCTGCCGATGTCGGTCGGGGCGATCTTGATGTCGTTGTCGACGGTCATCGTCGCGGCCAACGCGCAGTTGTTGCGTCGACTCGATCTCACACCTGAGAGCATCGCCGACGACGAGCATCCGAATGATGTGGCCGAAGAGCATCGACCGGCACTGAAGAGCTGAGTTCGAGGCAGACAGTGGAACGACCGAAGGCCGCACCCCCACGAGGGGTGCGGCCTTCGGTGTGAAACAGGTCAGCCCAGGAGCTGGCGCATCGTGTCGATCTCCTCCTGCTGGGAAGTGACGATCATGCGCGACATCGCCTGAGCCTCAGGATTGGAACCCTGTTCGATCTCGACATTCGCCATGTCGATAGCACCGGTGTGGTGGGCAATCATCATCGTCAACCACTGGCGGTCGAACTCGGGTCCCGAGGACGCCATCAACGAGTCCATCTCCTGATCGGTCATCATGCCGCTGCCCGAGCCATGATTCATACCGCCCATACCGCCCATCTCCCCCAAATCAGCGGAAGGGGCAGGCTGGCCCCAATCGGAGAGCCACGCAGTCATCTGGTCCATCTCCGGCTGCTGCGCGGCTTCGATCGCCGACGCCAATGCCAGGACATCTGGATTCTCGGTCCGCCCGGTTGCCATCTCGGACATCTCGACAGCCTGTGCGTGATGCGGGTACATCATCTGCGCGAACATCACGTCGGCATTGTTGAACTGCGCCGACGCATCCGACGAGGACGAAGTGGACTGCGACGAGTTCATCGAGTGCCCATCCATCATCTGCCCGTTCATCGGAGTGTCGGAAGAATTGTCGCTGCAGCCGGTGAGGAAAATAACGCCTGCCGAGGCAGCCGCGAGTGCAGCAAGTACTGGAGTACGCATGTGACATTCCTTACGAGAGTGATCTTTTACGGAGTTCGGATACAAAAAGCGATCCGCCGAGATGCAGGTGCATTCCGGGCTCCCCGTCACACTCGCAAGGTCACCGATTTGTCCAACTCCGAGAGAACCCACGGCGGTGCACGTTCCAGCGCGGAGGCGGTGCGGCCGCCGAAGATATCCACCGCTCGTGGTGAAAAGTCGAAGTCGATGCTGGTGATCGGCACTGTCAGAGCAGGCCACGACGTCGTCGTGCCCGCGCACGGATGCATCATCGAATGTGCAGCCGGGCAGTCGTGCTCCCCGAACGCAACAGGCCCCGAAGCGTCGAGTCGATACTCCGACGCCATCGCAGAACCACCGCCGCCCATCGGTGACATGGACGACATGGGTGCCACCGAGTGCATGAGCAGCACCCCGAAGATGGTGAATGCAATCAACAACCCGGTAGCCGAGGCTGTACCTCGTCGACTGCCGCGGATAACTGAGTGCATGCGACCGACGGTACCAGCCATACCCCCGGGGGGTAAAAGCGTCATTGTCGCCGGGCGGGCTACTCGATCTCGCCCCGATAGCGTCGCGAAGCCGCGATGATCTTCGTTATTCCGTCCAGGACTCGAAGTATCTCCTCTTCCCCCACCGCCTGCCCGACGGCGTCGGCCCACGCATGTTGATCGTCGCGTAGCGCCGTCAGGGTGATCCGCCCTGACGGTGTGGGCCGAAGCAATTTGGCGCGTCGATGCTTGGGGTTCTCGAGGTACTCAGCCCATCCCTTGCCCACCAGGATGTCCGCCGTGCGCTGCACGCTCTGCCGCGCAAGACCGAGGCCGACGCGTCGAGCGATCTCGGCTACTGCCAGCGGCTCCTCCAGCGTGGCACCGAGTACTTGCCACCACGCAGGAGTCAGGCCCGCTGGTTCGGCTATCTGCCGCGCCGCCGCGAGAAATTCACCATTGAGTTCGAATGCAGGAAGTACGACGGAGGTCAGCGCAGCACCGGCTGGTGAACGGTTCATCCGGCGACCAACTGGTCGTAGAACTTGCGCTCCCCGGTGGAGTACAGCCCGTACCAGGCCTCGATGATCGGCTGCGGGAAGAGTTCGAGAACCTCGAACGTTGCTTTCGTGAACTGCAATGCAGCCGTGCCGGGTGCGGTCACCAGGGAGCGATCGGACACCACCCGTGCATCGCGATAGTGCTCACTACCAGTGTATTCGGCTGCACCGGAGATGAATTCGAGTGCATTGCTGGTGTGTGGGCGAGCATTCAGCAGTCCGGTACGCGCAAGCCCGAGCGTGGCACCGCAGATGGCACCGACGGGTACTGCGCGATCGATCGCCGTCCGAGCGAGCTCGAGCACCGCGGAGTGCCCCTCACCCCAAGTGTCGCCGCCGGGGAGGACTAGCGCCGCGAGCGATCCGACGTCGAGATCGGTGACGTCACCGTCGGGAAGAACACGAATGCCACCGGCGGTGGTGACCTTGCCGCCGCCGTCGGAGACAACCTTCAGCTCGTACCGAGAGTTGCCTTGTTGCCGCGCCATGGCGATGCCTGCCACGAGGTATCCGTATTCCCAGTCCGCCATCGTGTCGAGTGCGTAGAGAGCAATGGTCTTCATCGGAACCTCCATAGTTGACAGGATGCTGTCACTGTAACAATCGACAGAATCCTGTCAAGATGCGCGGGCAGGTACGCGTTCGGTCCGAATGCGTTGGAGAAGTGTCGCTCCGTCGCAATGTGGGCACAATAGAGTCGATACACGAAACCAGCACGGAAAGCGGGTACCCATGGCAGCCCTCGATGCCCTACGCGGCCGGTGGCCGAAAAGCTTGCCCCTGCAGCCATTGCCTGCAGAAGCGTGGGCCACACAGGAACCGACGTGGAAGGGTGCGAATCCACAGGTCATCGAGTCCGCGCTCAAACGCGCGAAGATGCGGCCGTCGGGAAACTGGTTCGTCTTCGCCGCGAGCCGCGACATCCCGAAGGACAAGCCGTTCGGACGGCATATCGGTGGCACCGAACTGGTGGCCTGGCGCGATGAGAAGCAAGGAATCCACATCGCCCCCGGAGTGTGTCCACACCTCGGCGCGCCGCTCGACAAGGCCAAGATCGAATGCGACACCCTCATCTGCCTGTGGCACGGCATGCCGCTCGGCCCCAAAGGACGCCCCGGGTGGAAGCCGCTACCTGCCTTCGACGACGGCATTCTCGTCTGGGTCCGGATGGACGAACTCGGTGGTGAAGAGCCCACCGAAGTACCGATCGTCCCGATCCGCCCGCCCGCCGCGAACTCCGTCGATGCGGTGGTGACGGTGACCGGTATCTGTGAACCAGACGATATCGTCGCCAATCGCCTCGATCCCTGGCACGGAGCCTGGTTCCATCCGTACTCGTTCGCACGACTGAAGGTGGTCGACGCACCCACCGACGTCGATGTCCCCGAAAAGGACGATCGGTTCTTGGTCGACGTGACATTCCGCGTCAGCCGAGGAGTCGGCGTACCGGTCCGTGTCGAATTCGTCTGCCCAGGTCCACGCACCATCGTGATGCGCATTCTCGAAGGCGAGGGCATCGGAAGCGTCGTCGAGACGCATGCGACGCCACTGGGTCCCGGGCCGGACGGCAAGCCACGCACGGCCGTCATCGAGGTCACCGTCGCCAGCTCCGAGCGTCCGGGATTCAAGATGGCCCGCAAGGTCGCCCCGCTGCTTCGTCCCGCCATGGGTTGGACTGCTGAGCGACTGTGGAAAGACGACCTCGACTACGCCGAGCGAAGGTACGAATTGCGCTCACGCGGCATGTGAGACTCCAGCCTGCCGATCCCCCCGATGCGCGGGGGGATCGACGCGGTCAGCGCTTGGTGAGCCGAGCCAGCTTGTCGAACACTCGAAAGCGTCCGCGCGTCGGGACCGTATAGATCGGGTGCCCGGCGATGCCCCAGCCCGAGAGCAGGGTGTTCGCCGCATGCAACCCGGTTGTCGCGGCGCGTTCCATCAGTGCGACCGGCAGATCGATCCTGATGCCGTCCCCCGCGAGCACGACGCCGGGTTCAGGGGTGCGCACGGTGGGCCGGTTGGCGAACTGACCGAGGCCGAACAACGGGCAATCATTGCGCCATTCGGTTCGCTCGGATACCACTGTGGCCGAAGCAGTTTCAGGGTAAATCTCATGCATCCGCGCCATCAACTGCGCGCGAGTGTTCTCTTCGGAGTCGACGGCCGCGTACGCGTGCAGTTCGACGACCGATCCGCCGGTGCGAGCGGCCCACTCCGCCGCCTCGTCCTCGAACCGCTCGAGCACGCTGATGTTGTCGATCGGCGGCATTCCGCCAGTTCCGATGAAGGCTGGGCGATCGGCATTCACCGGCTTGTCGAGCCACACACGATGCACCAGGAACGGCGGTGTATTCTCCAGTGCCGCAATGTGTTTACGCCACTCCGACGTTCCGAGGTCCGGCGAGTTCTCCACCACGTTCTGCAAGCCGGCGATATCGGCGGCAAGCACCACGGCGTCGACCTCACCCACTCCGACTACGTCGTATGCGCGTTCGCGGCCCCGAGCGATACCCTCACACGCGGTGCCCACCCTGATATCGACGCCCAAGCCCAGTAAGTACTCTCCCAACGGATTCCACAGCGCCTGCGGATAAGGGCCGCGAGGCACGTCGAAGATCAGCCCCTCGGACGAGCCGAGGAAATAGATGTGGAACATCATGGCCAGTTCGGCCGCGGACATGTCCTCGGGATCGGCGAAGAAGCTCCGGGAGAAAACGCCGAACGCCAAGTGTCGTGCGGCCTCGGGGAAGTTGATGTTGCGTAGAAACTCCGCCGCCGGGGTCGTGTCGAGTTCCTCGAACGTCTCCGGAACACTGACATTCATCAGCGGCAGAGCTGCTACACCCTTGAGCGAGAACAACTCTCGCATTCGGAAAGTAGGACTCCGAGCGACGAACGCGAGTGCGTTCAACGGCGGCGTCTGCGGCAGCCCCTTGAACCCGTCGATTCGGCCATCGCCGTCGATCAGCGGATAGTCCTCGACCGGACGTAACCGTCGCAGGCCCGGATCACTACGCTCCATCAGGTTCCGAAGGTTGTAGTACTGCCGGAAGAACGCATGGAAACCGCGGCTCATCGTCACCGGAGTGCCGTCGTCGAGCGTGGTATCCCACCCCCCGACACGACCGCCCATGTAATTCTCACGTTCGAGCACAGTCACCTCGACACCGCGCTCCGCCAAAGCCGTTGCCGCACTGAGGCCGGCGATCCCGCCACCGACAACGACGACGCGCGGCACACGGGTCAGCGAACCGGCATCCGGAAACCCAGCAGGAGCGGGATGTTCGACGCGTCGACTATCGGTCACAGTGTCTCCATCGGACGGGCCCCGAGAAAGGTGTGTACGACACCGTTCTGCCAGCCCGTCATAGTCTCGGTAGCCAAGGAAGTGAAACCTGCACGCTGCATACGCCTGGCGAACTCTCCAGCACCATCGAACGTCACCACACTGCGCCACAGATGCTGATACAAGGTCGTGTTACGCGTCGCCAAGTAACCGAGCGGAATGATGACCGCCCAACACACGAACGTCCACAGCACCTGAGCACGAATGGAATCCTTGACCGAATACTCGTGAAAAGCGATGCTCCCACCCGGCTCGAGCAACGACATCAGAGACTTCAACTCCGTATCCGGATCGTCGACGTTCCTGATCAGGTACGCGGCGAGGATGCCGTCGAACGGGCCATCGACCCCGTTGACATTGAGATCCTCGACGCGACTGTGCACAAACGTCACGTTCGACGGCCACGACTTCGAGCGCGCCACCTCGAGCATCTCCGCCGACGCATCGGCAGCAACGATCTGCGCGTGCGGAGCCGCCTTCAACAGTGCAGCCGTCGACGCACCCGTCCCGCAGCCGATATCGAGCAAACGAAGCCCATCACCGAGGCCAGGAAGGCGCAGCCGCTCCGCCGATTTCGACAGATGATCGTGATAACCGGGGTTCGCACCGACCAACCGGTCGTACGCCCGTGCCCCGACGTCGAAAGCCCCAGGCACCTCGTCGCGCGGCAAACCAATACCCGTCACCCGCTTGCTACCCCATTCGCGCCCGCCAACCTTCACAGCGCCGACTCGCTCACGACGCGAGCCGACGGGCCACCGTCGATCGAGACGACATCACCCGGATGAAGTTGGCGACCACGCCGCAGATCCACCTCACCATTGACGCTGACCTGCCCATCGGCGATGAAAGTCTTCGCCTCCGCCCCCGACTCGATGAGGTTCGCCAACTTGAGAAACTGCCCGAGCCTGATGGACTCGTCGCGGATCGGAACATCTTGGGAGTCAGCCATGACTCCATCTTGGACTACACCGAGCACATGGTCACTCCGCAGGCTCCGCTCCCGCCCCTCCAGGTCACTCCGCAGGCTCCGCTCCCGCCCCTCCAGGTCACTCCGCAGGCTCCGCTCCCGCCCCTCCAGGTCACTCCGCAGGCTCCGCT
>JBBPZN010000001.1:0-3677 GCA_038198705.1 Mycobacteriales bacterium | reverse complement strand
GTCTGCATCACCGCAACGGTGTGGGCAAAAGTCTCCAGATACCGCTCGAGCGAACCACTGTCGGCGGCATTGCGGAACCACTCCCCCAGCGCCACTCCGTCGGTCGCTGGAAGACCGTCGTAACCGCACTGATCGGCGAGTTCGAGAACCGTCTGCGGGCGCAATCCACCATCGAGATGATCGTGCAGCAGCGCTTTCGGAGCAGTCTTGATGGAATTGGAGTCGAGCGGCATCGCGCCGCCGGAATGTGTCGACGAAATCTCGGCGGTGCTCATACCGTGAACGGTAGCCCGCCGAGACCGAGCTGTCCTGGGCTCGACCTACCGTCCGACGCGATCGAGCACGATCGGCGATATGCCGGGTGCCGAGTCGCCGATGCTCCACGCCGCACTGATCGCCTCGGTTGCATAGTCGAACTTCTCCGGCGTGTCGGTATAGAGCGTGGCGAGCTGCTGGCCGGCGACAACTCGATCCCCCGGCTTGGCATGCAGGCGTACCCCTGCACCTGCCTGAACGGGCTCACCCTGGCGCTCACGGCCGGCACCCAACCTCCAGGCCGCGACGCCCACCGCCATGGCGTCGAGTTCGCTGATGAAACCGTCCTGCTCGGCCGTGACGGTCCGAGATTCCTTCGCTACCGGAAGCGGTGCATCCGGATCGCCACCCTGGGCGGCCACCATCGCTCGCCACCGATCCATCGCGGAGCCGTCGGCAAGCTTGTCCGCGGGGTCGATTCCCTCGATACCGGCCACGGTCAGCATGGTTCGGGCCAGCGTGATCGTCAGCTCGACGATGTCTGCCGGTCCGCCGCCGCTCAGCACCTCCAGCGCTTCCTCGACTTCGAGGGCATTGCCCGCAGTCATTCCCAGCGGGGAATCCATCGCGGTAAGTAGTGCGACCGTGCGCACCCCGGCATCGGAGCCGAGAGCAACCATGGCCGTAGCGAGTTCGCGAGCATCGTCGATGTTCTTCATGAAGGCACCTGCCCCGACCTTGACGTCGAGCACCAGTCCGCTGGTTCCCTCGGCGATCTTCTTGCTCATGATCGAGCTGGCGATCAGGGGAATGGATTCGACGGTTCCGGTGACGTCGCGAAGTGCGTACAGTCTCTTGTCCGCGGGCGCCAGGTCGGCGCCCGCTGCGCACACCACGCCGCCCACAGCGCAATCGGACAGAATCGAGTGGATCTCTTCTGCGCTCAAGTCTGCGCGCCACCCTGGAATGGACTCGAGTTTGTCGAGGGTACCGCCGGTATGGCCGAGTCCCCGGCCGGACAGCTGCGGGACCGCCGCTCCACATGCGGCGACGAGCGGAGCCAACGGCAGGGTGATCTTGTCGCCGACGCCTCCGGTCGAGTGCTTGTCGACGGTCGGTCGAGCGATATCGGAAAAGTTCATCCTGCTGCCCGAGCTGACCATCGCGGCCGTCCAGTCGCTCAGCTCTCTCCGGTCGAGACCGCGCCACACAATGGCCATAGCGAGTGCGGACATCTGCTCGTCGGCGACGGTGCCGCGAGTGAACCCGTCGATGACCCAGTCGATCTGCGGCTTGGTGAGTATGTGTCCGTCGCGCTTGGCGGCGATGATCGATACGGCGTCAGACATGCTCGCCCTCCCGTCCCGCTGCGAGATCGTCGGGGCCGAATGCAGAGGGCAGTAGATCGCCCAGCGGCACCGGGCCGGCGTCGGTGTCGACGATCAATTGCGCGCCACCGAACTCGAACAGAACTTGCCTACATCGACCGCACGGCATCAGCTTTGCACCGCGACTGTCACAGCAGGTGAAGGCGATCAGACGTCCGCCGCCGGTGGAATGCAAGTTCGAGACCAATCCACACTCTGCGCACAGGCCCAAACCATATGAGACATTCTCCACATTGCATCCCGTCACGATTCGGTCATCGTCTACGAGCGCGGCCGCACCCACGGGGTAGTTCGAATACGGTGCATAGGCTTGCCTCATTACTCGATGAGCATTGTCTCGCAACGTTTTCCAGTCGACTTCCGGCATACCTGCAATCAAATCACGAACGCCTGACGCGCGCAGCCTCGCTACTGAACCGATCACGTAAAATTGGGAAGGCATACCTAACAAAGATATTGGGGTCGGTACGAATCTCGAGTCGAATTAGTTCCGTGTTTCCATGGGGATTACAGTTCGAAGACAGAGGCTCTTCCGTAACCGTTGAGCCGGAGTAAGACAAATCGAGCCAGTCGCAGTCCAGGGCCCAGGCTCGATGCGTCCATCAATGACGTTGGAGGCATTGCACTCGATGAGTAGCACGACGGAAGCCGCTCCGGCCAAGGAGCGAAAGCGGTCACTGTACCGCGGTGATCCGGGAATGTGGTCCTGGGTCTTACACCGAATCACGGGCGTGTTGACGTTCTTCTTCCTGTTCGTCCACGTCTTGGACACGGCAATGGTTCGTGTCAACCCCGAAACGTACGACGCAATCATCGACACCTACAAGACGCCACTCGTCGGGTTGATGGAGCTAGGTCTCGTCGCTGCAGTGCTTTATCACGCACTCAACGGCATCCGCGTCATGCTGATCGACTTCTGGTCCAAGGGACCGAGGTACCAGAAGCCGATGCTGTGGGCAATCGCAGCAGTATGGATCGTGGTCATGATCCCGGGAGCAGGAAGAATCTTCTACAACATGTTCACAGCGAGCGGGCACTGATGGCAATGACACACGGACCCGAGGCCAAGTCCCTCGGCAGGCTGTACGACCGTCCGGCAAGCCTGGACAACCCCCGTTCTCCTCGGCGTAAGGCCAAGGGCAACTTCGAGATGTATGCGTGGTTGTTCATGCGATTCTCCGGACTTGCTCTCGTCGTCCTCGTACTGGGCCACATGTTCATCATGCTGATGCTCGACGAGGGTGTTCACCGCATCAACTTCGCGTTCGTAGCGGGCCGCTGGTCCAGCCCGTTCTGGCAGTTCTGGGACCTCTCCATGCTCTGGCTCGCTCAGTTGCATGGGGGCAACGGCCTGCGGACGATCATCGCGGACTATTCACGCAAGGATTCGACGCGATTCTGGCTGACGTCGCTGCTCGTACTCTCCATGCTTCTGATCATGGGCTTGGGCACCTACGTCATCTTCACCTTCGATCCGAACATTTCGGCGAGCTAAGGGAACTGAAGCATTCATGCAGGAACATCGTTATGACGTGCTCATCGTCGGCGCCGGTGGCGCAGGCATGCGAGCAGCTATCGAAGCCGGGCCCCGCGCCCGCACGGCAGTTCTGACCAAGCTCTACCCCACCCGCTCGCACACAGGCGCAGCTCAGGGCGGAATGTGTGCCGCACTTGCCAATGTCGAGGAAGACAACTGGGAGTGGCACACGTTCGACACCGTCAAGGGCGGCGACTACCTCGCCGACCAGGACGCGGTGGAGATCATGGCCAAGGAGGCAATCGACGCCGTTCTCGACCTCGAGAAAATGGGCCTGCCGTTCAACCGCACGCCCGAGGGCAAGATCGACCAGCGTCGCTTCGGTGGCCACACCCGTGACCATGGCAAGGCGCCCGTTCGTCGCGCGTGTTACGCCGCCGACCGCACCGGCCACATGATTCTGCAGACCTTGTACCAAAACTGCGTCAAGTTCGGCATCAACTTCTTCAACGAGTTCTACGTGCTCGACCTTCTGATGACGGAGGTCGACGGCGTCT